>NZ_JBNBPO030000007.1:0-147687 GCF_051280635.3 Nocardioides proteolyticus
TGTCTGACTTCACCACCCCATCGCTGGAGCGGTGTCACAGTAGCGCGACTGTGCCGGACTCCCACCGGCTTCCTCGTGCCTGCGCTGGTCAGCCTAGGGCATGGGGTGGGGTGGGTGACAGAGGCTCTCGGTTCCGACGTCGGGGACGTCGTGGGGCGACTGTCCGCTGGCTGCGGTTTCGAAGCGGTACAGGGGCCGTAAGGGCTTTTACGGCGGGAGGCTTCGCGGTGGGGCTGGGTCGCGTTGCCGGGTCGCCTTCCGTAGGCGATGAGGCGGGTTCCGTAGGTCGCGATCGCTGCTGCGGCTACCCGGTTTGCGCCACTTTCCGTCCACAGCGCTGGATGGGGAATCGCCTGTCCCCAGGCGGGCTTCGAGCTCGGGGTTGTGTCGGTGGCTGGTGCTTGGATGGGTGTCATGGAACACCGGATCGGCACCGACGCGGGAGGGCAGTACGACGGCTGCTCGACCGCGGAGCTGCTCGCCCACGCGGCGAGTGAGGTCCGGTCCCGACGCGCCTCGCTGGTCCGGGAGTGGCAGGTGATCACCGCCTGGGCCGACCAGAACGTCGTGGACTGCGAGGAGGGTGCCGCGACGCTGGTCGAGGGGTATGTGGACACCGGGGTCCCGATCGCGGGTCCGGGTGCGCCGTTGGTGTCGGAGTTCGCGTTGATGGAGCTGGTCGCGACGTTGGAGCGCACCCCCGACGGTGGCCGGGCGTATGTGGGTCGGGTGATCGGGTGTGCGTGGCGGCTCAAGCGGATCTACGCCGCGGTGCTGGCCGGGCGCTGTTTGCCGTGGAAGGCCGAGCGGGTCGCCGAGCTCACCCACGACCTCAGCCTTGAGGCGGCTGCGCACGTCGACCGCAGGCTGGCCCCGCACATTCGGTCGTGTTCGTGGCGGGAGGTCGAGCACCTCATCGACGAAGCCATCACCCTGTACGACCCGGCGGCCGCCGAGCAGCGGCGTGAGGAGTCGTCGGACTCCCGCCGGTTCGACGTCCACCTCGACCATCTCACCGACGGCGTGGTCCACGTCGACGGGGTCCTGGACGCCGCGGACGGTGCCGACCTCGACACCGCCGTCAACCGCCGCGCCGTGCTCCTCGGGAAGCTCGGGCACGACGGGTCACTCGATGTTCGGCGTGCGGTCGCGGTCGGTGACCTGGCCCGCAACGACCTCACCCTCGACCTCGAGACCGTCGACGAGTCCACCGGTGAGGTCACCACCGCATCGCCTGGCCGGCGAGCGGTGCTCAACGTGCACGTCTCCGACACCGCCATCACCGGCGGCACGACCAGCGGTGGCGATGAGCCCGCTGCGCCGGTGGGGCGGTGGGAGGACCAGCAACGCCCGATCACCGTCGCACAGATCAAGGAGTGGCTCGGCAGTTCTGGGACGACGGTGGTCGTCCGTCCGGTGATCGACCTCGCCGGACATGTCCCGGTGGACTCCTACGAGATCCCCGACCGCCACCGCCAACACGTCGAGCTGCGCGACCACCACTGTGCGTTCCCCTGGTGTGGCCGCCGCGCAAGTCGCTGCGACCTCGACCACGCCCGACCCCACAACCGGGGCGGGGTGACGTGTCCGTGCAACCTCGTCCCCGCCTGCCGCGCCCATCATCGGGCGAAGACGTTCTCCACCTGGCGCTACGTCATCGTCCAACCCGGCACCTACCTGTGGATCACACCCAACGGGCGACACTTCCTGGTCGACCACACCGGCACCCGCACCCTCGACCCACCCGTCCACGTCGACCAGACCGTGCACGGGCCGCCGCCCGACCACGACACCCGGCCCTGGCCCATCCAGACCGGCCCACCCTGCCCCGGCTAGGGACCACGCCCCGCACCCCACCGCCAGGTGGGGCCAGCGGCATGCGCGCCTACTCGCCGAGCGCGGCGAGCAGCCGGTCGGTCAGGTCCGGAGGTCGCACCGCGATCCTGATCCATGACGCGTCCAGCCCGGGGAACGTGTCGGCGCGGCGTACGGCGATGCCGGCCCCTCGCAGCCGGTCGTGCACGCCGACGCCCACCCGTGCGAGCACGAAGGACGCGGTCGAGGGCAGGTGGTGGAGCGCGAGGGTGGTGAGGCCGTGCTCGAGGTGCTTGCGCCAGCCGTCGATCTCCTCGGCCCGGCGGCGCGCCTCCTCGGCCGCCGCTGGCGAGGTGCAGGCGACGACGGCGGCGGCGGCCGTCGTACCGACGGACCAGGGGACCTGGCCGCGGGCCATGCCGGCGACGGCGGCGGGGTCGCCGACGACGTAGCCGGCGCGGATGCCGGGGATCCCCCAGTGCTTGGTCAGCGAGCGGATCACCAGCAGCCCGCCGAGCCGCTCACCGGCGAGCGACTCGGCCTCGCCGGGTACACAGTCCATGAACGCCTCGTCCACGACTACCAGCCGGCCGGGGCGGAGCAACGTGCGGACCGCGTCGGCAGGATGCAGCGCGCCGGTCGGGTTGGTGGGGTTGCCGACGACGACCAGGTCCGCGGCTTCCGGCACGCGTGCGGGGTCCAACGTGAACGGCTCCGCCAGCACCACCGCGTCGACGGCGTGGCCCGCCTGCTCCAGCGCGGCGTGCGGCTCGGTGAACTGGGGGTGGACGACGACCGGTCGGCGCCAGTCGCGCAGCCGGGCCACGAGCGTGAACGCCTCGGCGGCCCCCGCGGTGACGAGCACCTCGTGGTGGGGGCGGCCGTGGCGCGCCGCGACGGCAGCGGTGGCGGCATCGGCGGACGGATAGGCGCCGACGTCGTCGAGCGACGCGCGCAGTGCGGCGTCGAGCCACGCCGGACGCGGACCGCTGTGGACGTTGACCGCGAAGTCGAGGTGGCCGGCGGTCGCCTCGCGGTCGCCGTGGTGGCGCAGCGGGTCCGGGTGGCGGTCAGGCACGGCGCGCCCGTCGGTGGACGGCGTCGGTGAACCGTCGCGCGAGCCGGGGGTGCCCGGCCCAGTGCGTGTGGAGGTACGACGCGTGCAGGCTCGCCGACGCGAAGCCGACCGGCACGCCGTCGACCGTCCAGGCCGGCGTGGCACCGGCCCCGGGCAGCACCGCGGTCCGGTGGAACTCGTGCCCGGACACCTGCTCCCCCGCGCGGGTCAGCAGCGTGTCCGCCGGCGACTCCGCGACGGGGTACCGCAGAGTCAGGCGCTCCGTCATCGCGGCGTCGGCGGGCAGCACGCCGGCCATCGGCGCGCCGTCCAGGCTGCGGCACAGGTAGAGCAGGCCGGCGCACTCGGCGACCGTCGGCAGGCCGTCCTCGACCGCAGCCCGGATCTCCGCTCGAAGCGCGGCGTTGCCGGCGAGCTCGGCCGCGTGGACCTCGGGGAACCCGCCGCCGAGGTAGAGGCCTGCCGTGCCGTCGGGCAGCCGGTCGTCGTGCGCGGGGTCGAGCTCGACAACGGTGCAGCCCGCGGCCTCCAGCAGCTCCGCCGTCTCGGCGTAGCGGAAGGTGAACGCGCGGCCGGCCGCGACGGCGACCACCGGACGCTCGGTGACCTCCGTGACACTCGCCGGCTCCGCACCCATCGCGTGCACCGGGTCCCACGGCTCCTCGGCGAGCGGGGGAGCGGCGCGCGCGAGCTGGAGCACGGCGTCGAGGTCCACGTGCTCGGCGACGACCTCGGCGAGCCGGCGCACGACGGCGGCCGACTCGTCCCGCTCGGCGGCCGTCACCAGGCCGAGGTGGCGCGAGGGTGTCGCGATGTCGGCGTCGCGCGGCACCACGCCGAGCACCGGCAGGGAGATCGAGGAGCGCACCTCCTCCGCGTGCCGCGGGGAGCCCGCCTGGTTGAGGATGACGCCGGCGACCTCGATGGTGTCGTCCCAGGTCGCCATGCCGTGCACGACGGCCCCGATCGACCGGGACGAGCGGGAGATGTCGACGACGAGCACGACAGGCGTGCGGGTCAGCGCGGCCACGTGCGCGGTGGAGGAGAAGCCGGCGCCGCCGACCCGTCCGTCGTACAGGCCCATCACGCCCTCCACCACCGCGACGTCGGCGCCGCGCGCGCCGTGCAGCAGCAGCGGCGCCACCCGGGACTCGCCGACCAGGTGCGGGTCGAGGTTGCGACCGGGACGCCCGCAGGCGAGGGCGTGGTAGCCGGGGTCGATGTAGTCGGGGCCGACCTTGTGGCCGCTCACCGTGTGGCCGGCCTGCCGCAGGGCAGCCATCAGCCCGGTCGCGACGGTCGTCTTGCCCTGACCGGTCGCAGGTGCGGCGAGGACGAGCCGGGGGAGCGGGGTCACCACTCGATCCCGCGCTGGCCCTTCTGGCCCACGTCCATCGGGTGCTTGACCTTGCCCATCTCGGTGACCAGGTCGGCGACCTCCACCAGCCGCGGGTCGGCGCGCCGGCCGGTGATCACCACGTGCTGTCGCCCGGGACGGTCGCGCAGCGTGGCGACCACGTCGTCGACGTCCACCCAGCCCCACTGCATCGGATAGGTGAACTCGTCGAGCACCAGGAGGTCGTGGGTCTGGGCGGCGAGCCGGCGCTTGATCTCCTGCCAGCCCTCGGCCGCCTCCGCGGCGTGGTCCTCGACGTTGCCCTCCTTGCGCCGCCACGACCAGCCCGAGCCCATCTTGTGCCACTCGATGGGACCGCCCTCGCCGGTCTCCTCGTGCAGCCGCGCGAGGCGCTCGAGCACGTTCTGCTCGCCGATGCGCCACTTCGCGGACTTCACGAACTGGAAGACGCCGATCCGCCAGCCGGCGTTCCAGCCGCGCAGCGCCAGCCCGAAGGCGGCCGTCGACTTCCCCTTGCCGTCGCCGGTGTGCACCATCAGCAGCGGGCGCTGCCGGCGCTGGCGGGTGGTGAGCCCGTCGTCGGGTACGACGAGCGGCTTGCCCTCGGGCATCAGGCCTCCCTCTCGTGGCGTTGCTCGCGGCGCTGCCAGGTGTCGTGGTGGATCGCGTCCTCGAGCGGACGGCGCGAGCGCCAGCCGTGCCGCTCGAGGTCCGGGACCTGCTCGAGGTGGCTGACGGTGCCGACGCAGAGCCACGCCACCGGTCGGACGTGGGCGGGGATGCCGAGCAGGTCGCGCAGGAAGGGCTCGCGATAGAAGGAGACCCAGCCGACGCCGAGTCCCTCCGCGGTCGCGGCGAGCCACAGGTTCTGGATGGCGAGGACGGTGGAGTAGAGCCCGGCGTCCGCGATGGCGTGCCGGCCGAGCACGTGCGGCCCGCCGCGGCTCTGGTCGTGGGTCACCACGATCCCCAGCGAGGCCTCGCGGATCCCCTCCACCTTGATCCGGTCGAAGGTCGTCCGGCGGTCAGCCGGCAGCTCCGCGGCGAACGTCTCGCGCTCCTCGGCGACGTGCGAGCGGAACCGCTCCCGGAGTCCGGGGTCACGCACGACCACGAAGTCCCACGGCTGGCTCATCCCGACGCTCGGCGCCCGGTGCGCGGCCCCCAGCACCCGCAGCAGCACGTCGTCTGCGACCGGCTCGCCGGTGAACTCCGCCCGCACGTCCCGCCGGCGGGCGATCACGTCGTACAGCGCGGCGGTCATGCCGCGCGGCCCCGCGCCGCGTCCACCAGCGCCTCGGCGCTGACCTCGCCGATCGGCACGTGCTCGGCGCCGAGGTGCTCCGCGAGGGTGCGGGCGAGCCCCATCCGCATCGGGCCGGTCTCGCAGTCGACCACCACGCTCGTCACCCCCGCGGCGGCCAGCCCCGCAGCGGCCTCACGCGAGCGTCGTACGGCGTCCGGTCCGGCCGTCGCGCGGCCGTCGGTCACGACCACCAGGAGCGGCCGGCGGTGCGGGTCGCGGGTGCGCTCGACGCAGAGCAGCTGCGCCGCCTGGACCAGGCCCTCGGCGAGCGGGGTGCGACCGCCGGCGGGCAGCTCCGCGAGCCGGGTGGCGGCGGCGTCGACCGAGTGCGTCGGCGGGAGCGCGACCTCGGCGCCGGTCGCCCGGAAGGTGACCAGCCCGACCTTGTCGCGGCGCTGGTAGGCGTCGAGCAGCAGGCTCAGCACGGCGGTCTTGACCTGCTCCATCCGGCGACGCGCCGCCATCGACCCGGACGCGTCGACACAGAACAGCACGAGGTTGGACTCCCGCCCCTCCCGCACGGCGACCCGGAGGTCGTCCGGCTGCAGCACCAGGGGGCCGGCCGTCCGCCCGCGGGCGTGCTGGTGGGGTACGGCGGCCCGCAGCGTCTCGACCAGGTGGATCGCGCCGCCGCGGACCGTGGGGACGGTGGCGCCGATCCGCCGCCCGTTGCTCGTCCGGGCCCGGCTCCGGCGGCCCGCCGTACCGCTGCCGACGCCGCGCACCGCCAGCAGCCGAGCGCGGTAGGGCTCGGCGGCCGACGCGGTGGAGGTCGTGGTGCTTCCGTCCTGGCCGGCCGGGGGCGCCGCCGGCGGGCCGGGCTCCGCCGGTCCCGTGTCCTCGGCACCCGTGTCCTCGGCACCCGTGTCCCCGGCACCGGTGTCGTCGGCGCCGCCCGGACCATCCGGCTGCGGGCCGTCCGGCTCGGGGCCGTCCGGCTCTGGGCCGTCCGGATCCGGGCCGTCCGGATCCGGGCCGTCGAGCGGCGGCTCGTCCTCGCCGAGCACCTGGTCCAGCACGTCCTCGTCCAGCCCGGGCGCGTCGAACGGCTTGCGCCGCCGGCGGTGGGGCAGCGCGAGCGTCGCGGCGACCCGGATGTCCTCCCGCGTGACGACGTCGCGGCCGCACCAGGCGGCGTGTGCGACGGCGGTGCGGGCGGTGACGATGTCCGCGCGCAGCCCGTCGACGTCGAAGGCCGCACACACCTCCGCGATCTTCAGCAGTGCCGGGTCCGAGAGGCGTACGACGGGCACCAGCCGCTGCGCGCGGGCGATCCGCTCGCGCAGCGCCTGCTCCGCCGCGGCGCACCCGGCGGCGAACGACGCGGGGTCGGCGTCGTAGGCCATCCGGCGGCGGACCACCTCCGCCCGGACGGCGGGGTCGCGTGGCGCCGCGACCTCGACGGTGAGGCCGAACCGGTCGAGCAGCTGCGGACGCAGCTCGCCCTCCTCGGGGTTCATCGTCCCGACCAGCACGAACCGCGCCTCGTGGGTCATCGACACGCCGTCGCGCTCGACGGTGGCCCGGCCCATCGCCGCGGCGTCGAGCAGCAGGTCCACCAGGTGGTCGTGGAGCAGGTTGACCTCGTCGACGTAGAGGATGCCGCGGTGGGCCTTGGCGAGCAGGCCCGGCTCGTACTCCGCCTTGCCCTCGGCCAGGGCGCTCTCGATGTTGATCGAGCCGGTCACCCGGTCCTCGGTCGCCCCGATGGGCAGCTCCACCAGCGGCACCGGCGCGCCGTCGACCGGCGGCAGCACCGCGGCGAGGCCGCGGACGATCGTCGACTTCGCCGTGCCCTTCTCCCCGCGGACCAGCACCCCGCCCACCTCGGGCGCGATGGTGGTGAGGACGAGGGCCAGCGGCATCGGGTCCAGGCCCTCGGGTCCGTCGACGTCTGCGCCGACGACGGCGGTGAAGGGATAGTGCTCGGTCATGGACGACCCTTCTGCTCGATGCGTGCGGTGGAGTAGAGCCACGACTCGCCGCCGTCGGGCCGCTCGGCGAGCGCCGGCCCGACGAGGATGACGGCCGCCTGCCGCAGCCCGGCCGCCTCGACGAGGTCGGCGACGGGCCGGGCGCCGGCGACGGTGCCGCGCAGCACCACCTCCTCCGGCTGGCTCGCCCGGGCGACCACGGCCACCGGGCAGTCGGGGCCGTAGAACGGCTCCAGCCGGGTCATCAGCTCACGCGTGCGCGTGATCGCGAGGTGCAGCACGAGGGTGGCGCCGGTGGCGGCGAAGGCGGCGAGCGACTCGCCGTCGGGCATCGCGGTCGAGCGGGCCTGCGCGCGGGTGAGCACGACCGACTGCGCGACCAGGGGCACGGTCAGCTCCTTGCCGACGATGGCGGCGGCCGCCGCGTAGGCGGGCACCCCCGGCGTGACCGCCCACGGCACGCCCACGGCGTCGAGCCGGCGGGTCTGCTCGTGGAGCGCGGAGTAGAGCGACGGGTCACCCGACGTGAGGCGGACGACGTCGTGGCCGGCGGCGTGGGCGTCGACCAGCTCGGCGGTGATCCGGTCGAGGTGGAGGTCCTGGGTGTCCACGAGCCGGGCGTCGGGCCGGCAGTGACCCAGGACCTCGCGGTCGACGTACGTGCCCGGGTAGAGCACGACGCCCGCCGCGCCCAGCAGGCGCGCGGCCCGGAGCGTGATCAGGTCGGCCGCGCCGGGGCCGGCGCCGACGAAGTGGACGGTCATGCCACCACCGAGCTTCCGGCCGGCTTGCGCCACGCCCACTGGGTGACGGCCCGGGACGGCGTCCAGCCGGTGAACCGGCCGCCGATCGGTGCGACGTGCTCGACCGACAGCCGGGTGAGCTCGCCGCCGTGCTCGGCGTACGCCGCCAGGAGCACCTGCTCGGTCTCCAGGGTCACGGCGTGGGCGACGAGCCGGCCGCCGGGACGCAGCGCCTCGCGGCAGCGGTCGAGCAGGCCGGGCGCGGTGGCGCCGCCTCCGACGAACACGGCGTCCGGCCGCGGCAGGTCGCGCAGCACCTCGGGCGCTCGACCCTCCACGACGTGCAGGCGGGGCACGCCCAGTGCCGCGGCGTTGCGGGTGATCCGTTCCGCACGGCCGGCGTCGGACTCGACCGCCACCGCCTCCGTGCGCGGGTGGGTGCGGAGCCACTCGATGCCGATGGAGCCGGCTCCGGCGCCGACGTCCCACAGTAGCGCCCCCGGACGCGGCTCCAGCCGGGCCAGTGCGCTGGCCCGGACATCGCGCTTGGTGAGCTGGCCGTCGTGCTCGAACCGGTCGTCGCGCAGGCCGGTCGCCCAGCTGCTGGCCTCCTCGGTGGGAGCCGCCACCTCGAGGGCGAGGACGTGCAGTCGCGGGAGCGGTCCGGACCACCGCGCACGCTCGCTGCTCGTGCCGACGTGCCGGGACTCCTCGGCTGCGCCGAGGTCGCCGAGGACGGTCATCGCGGTGCCGGCGAACCCGTCGGCCTCCAGCAGCCCGGCCACCGCCGCGGGGGTGGTCTCGTCGGCCGACAGCACCAGGACCCGCTGGCCCGCGGCCAGCTCCCGGCGCAGCGCGGCGACGTCGCGACCGACCAGCGAGATCACGGTCGACTCCTCGGCCGACCAGCCCATCCGGGCGCGGGCGAGGGCCACCGAGGAGACCGCCGGTACGACGGTGACCGCCTCGCGGCCGAGCAGCCGGACCAGGGTGGTGCCGATGCCGGAGACCAGCGGGTCGCCCGAGGCCAGCGCCACCACCCGGCGGCCCGCACACTCGCCGAGCAGCTCGGGCAGGCCGTCGAGCGGCCGCGGCCAGGGTCGTCGTACCTGACCTGCCACGGGGGGCACCAGGTCCAGGTGCCGCTCGCCTCCGAGCAGCACCTCGGCCCTGAGCACGTGCTCCCGCGCGGCCGGCGCCAACCCGGGCCAGCCGTCGGCGCCGATGCCGACGACCACCACCGGTGTCGTCGTCACTGCACCCACCGGGGCGTCCAGACGCTGCCGCCGGGCTCCACCCGGGTCGCGGACGCGCCGATGATCAGCAGGCACTTCATGTCGACCCGGTCGGTGTCGAGCGCGCCGAGCGTGGTGACCGTCAGCGACTCCTCGGCGCGGCCGACGTCGCGTCCGACGACGACGACGGTGTCGGGGGAGCGGTGCTCGAGCAGGATCTTCTGCGCGTCGACCACCTGGTCGCGACGCGACCGCGACGCGGGGTTGTAGATGCCCAGGACCAGGTCGGCCTCGGCGATCGCCCGCAGCCGCCGCTCCACCACCGACCACGGCTTGAGCCGGTCGGAGAGGCTGACCACGGCGAAGTCCGCCCCGATGGGGGCGCCGGCCCGGGCCGCGACCGCCTGCACCGCGCTGACCCCCGGCAGCACCCGGATCGGCACCCGGGCGTGCTCGGGCCGCGCTGGGTCCGCCGCGGCCTCGTAGACGGCGGCCGCCATCCCGAAGACGCCGGCGTCACCGCCGGAGACCACGGCGACGCGCTCACCGGAGAGGGCCAGGTCCAGGGCGAGCCGGGCGCGGTCGAGCTCGACGGTGTTGCCCGACGCGTGCCGCTGGAGCCCGGCGCGCTGCGGGACCCGGTTGACGTACGGCGCGTAGCCGACGACGTGGTCGACCTCCGCGAGCGCGGTGGACGCCTCGGGGGTGAGCCAGGCGTCCGGTCCGGGACCGAGGCCGACGACGAGGAGCTCGGCGGGGCCGGGTGACCGGCTCTGTGTGGGCTCCACGGCGGGTGAGGACGACGGCGTGGCCGTGCGGAGGCGGGCGGCGTCGGGCCGCTTGGCGGTGTCGCCCGGGACGACGATGAGCGAGAAGTAGGGGACCGAGTCGGCGTCGACGTCGGCCACGGGCAGCCAGCGCTCGTCGGCCTGCGACGCCCGCTCGACGTACCAGGCGTCCTGGAGGCGGCCGGCCTGGGCGAGCGCGGAGCGGACGGCGGGGAAGGTGCGGCCGAGCTTCATGATCACCGCGCCGTCGGTGTCGGCCAGGCGCCGGGCGAGCTCCGCCTCCGGCAGGGTCCCGGTGAGCACGGTGAGCACGTCGGTCTGCCGCACGAGGGGCAGGGAGAGAGCGGCGGTCGCGGCGCTGAACGCGGGGACCCCGGGCACCACCTCGGTCTCGAACCGCTCGCGGAACCGGTCGAGGAGGTACATGGAGGACCCGTAGAACAGCGGGTCGCCCTCGGCGAGGAGCACGACGTCGCGGCCGGCGTCCAGGTGCGCCGCCAGCCGGCCCTCGCACTCCTCGTAGAAGTCGGCGAGCGCGCCGACGTAGCCGCCGGGGTGGTCGGTCGCTCCGGTCGTGACCGGGTAGCGGAGCTCCTCCTCGACCGCCGCGGCCGGGATCAGGTCGGCTGCGATGCGCCGGGCGTGGGACTGCTTGCGGACGCCGGCGTGGTAGGCGACGACCTCGGCCGCGCCGATCAGGCGCTCGGCCTTGCGGGTGATCAGCTCGGGGTCGCCGGGACCGATGCCCACCACCCGGAAACGCCCGGTGCGACGGAGGCTCTCGCTGCTCATTCGGCCTCCTGGGCGAGTGCGTTGACGGCGGAGGAGACGATCGCGGAGCCACCGCGCCGACCGCGGACCGTCAGGAACGGCACGTCGATGCCGTGCTCGTCGGCGAAGGCTGCGAGTGCCTCCTTGGACTCGGCGGCCCCGATGAACCCGACCGGGCAGCCGACGATCGCCGCCGGGCGCGGAGCACCGGCGAGGAGCATCTCGAGCAGGTGGAACAGCGCGGTGGGCGCGTTGCCGATGGCGACCACAGCGCCGTCGAGATGCGGCTCCCACAGCGACACGGCCGCCGCCGACCGGGTGGTGCCCCAGTCGCGGGCGAGCGCGGGGGTCCGGTCGTCGGTCAGGAAGCAGCGGACCTCGTTGTCCGCGGGCAGCCGGGCGGCCGTGATGCCCATGGCCACCATCCGGGCGTCGCAGAGGATCGGTGCGCCGGAGGACAGGGCGTCGCGCGCGGCGGACACCAGGCGCGGGTGGATCACGATGTCGTCGACCAGGTCGGTCTGGCCGCTGCCGTGCACCATCCGTACGGCGACCTTCTCGGCGTCGGCGGGCACCCGGCTGAGGTCCGCCTCCCGGCGGATGGTGGCGAACGAGTCGACGTAGATCGCCGGCCCGTCGGCGATGTAGTCGAAGCGGCGCGGTGGCCGGGTCGGGTCCTGGAGCCGCTCGGTCACCGGACCACCTTCCTCTCCTCGGGCACCAGCACGCCGTGCCACGGCGTGACCACCACCTCGGGTGCGCGCGACGCCCAGTGCGCCGCGAGTGCCGCGTCGATGCCGCCGTCGCCGACGGCCACGTGCTCCCCGCCGGCCACGGGGCCGTGCGGGAGCGCCGGGGTGGAGACCTCCGCCGCGGGCGCGGCGCGCGTCACCGGGGTCAGCGGCTCCGCGAGCTCGTCGACGTGCCACGGTGCGCCCGGACCGTCGCCGCGGACCGCGAGGAAGCGGCGCGCCAGGCCGGCCAGCGCCTCCGCGGCGGCGGCGAGGGGGACGACCGGCCCGTGCCCAGCACCGATCACCAGCTGGGCGGCGTGGCGGTCGAGCGCGACCAGGCCGAGGTCGCGGTGCCGGTCGGCGAGGTCGCCGCGCCCGTCGTCGAGGGTGAAGAGGAACCGGCCCGGCAGGCCGGCGAGCTCGTCGTCGGCCAGCAGCAGCCGGTCGAGCTCGCCGACCACCGGACGCAGGTCCGCACGGCCGCCGGCGATCCCGGTCTGCGGGGAGCAGAGCACGTTGCGGGCACGGTCGTGGGACCGGGACGGCAGCACGCCGGTCGCCTCCACCGCGGCCAGGGCCGGCTGGGCGAGCCGGTCGGCGTCCAGAGGCATGCCGCGCAGCTGGAGGTTGGCGCGGCCGGTGACCCGCACCCGCCCGTCGCCGTACCGCTCGGCGACGGCGACCAGCGCCTGGAGGGAGCCGGTGGCGATCCGGCCGCCGGGCAGCCGCACCCGCACCAGGCCACCGTCGTCGGCGGGCCAGGGGTGCACGACACCGGGGCACCGGTCGGGTCGGTTCCGGGCGGCGCGAACGCCGGATGCCGGGGTCATCGCTGTCCTTCGAGGTCGGGGCTCGGCGCGTTGCCCTCTCTTGACCTCACGGCGGGTGCCGCAAGGGCCAGCAGGTCTTCGGACTCGGGATCATCCGGTGCGGAGCGCCTTCCCAGGTCCCGCGGGCGGGACCCAGTGACTGCATCGATCGCGTTGCTCCGCCCGTCACCCACACCGCTGCGCGTCAGTCCCGGATTCGCACCGGGTTCCCTGACCACCAACTTCTGGAGGTCGACTGGCGCGGGCAGCGTACCAAGCGGGGCCGGGACCGGGCACCAGTAGCCTGACGGCCATGCCGGCCCTCAAGGACGTCCTCGACCTGATCCACGCCTGGTACCCACCGGAGACCGCCGAGGACTGGGACGCCGTCGGCCTCGTGCACGGCGACCCGGAGCAGCAGGTGCGCAAGGTGCTCCTCGCCGTCGACCCCGCCCCGGCGGTCGCCGCGGAGGCGGCCGACTGGAAGGCCGACCTGCTGCTGGTGCACCACCCCCTCTTCCTCAAGCCCGTGCACGGCTTCCCCGCGACCACGCCGAAGGGCCGGACGCTGGCCACGCTCGCCGGGTCGGGGTGCGCCCTGCTGACCGCCCACACCAACGCCGACGCCGCCACCGGCGGGGTCTCGGAGGCGCTGGCGCAGGCGCTGGGGCTCATCGACCTCGCGCCGATCATCCCGGCGGCGGGGGAGGCGGTCGACAAGCTCACCGTCTTCGTCCCTCGCGACGCGGCCGCGCCCGTGCGGGCCGCGATGGCCGAAGCCGGCGCGGGCCGGATCGGCGACTACGACTTCGCGTCGTTCACCAGCGCGCCCGGCGAGGGACGGTTCCGCCCCCTCGACGGCGCCAACCCGATGATCGGCACCGTGGGGGAGCTGGAGACCGTGGAGGAGGTGCGGGTCGAGGTCGTGCTCGCGCGCCACCTGCGGGGCCCGGTGGTGCGCGCGATGCTCGCCGCGCATCCCTACGAGGAGCCGGCCTACGACGTCGTGGAGCTCGCGGACCCCGGCGTGCTCACCACCGGCACGGGCCGGGTCGGTGCCGTCGCCCCGGCGACGCTGAGGGAGTTCGCCGAGAACGTGGCGGCCGTCCTGCCGACGACCGCGCACGGCGTCCGGGTGGCGGGCGACCCCGACCGGATGGTCAAGCGGGTGGCCGTGTGCGGAGGCGCCGGCGACTTCCTCCTCGACCGGGTGGCCGGCCTGGACGTCGACGCCTACCTGACCAGCGACCTGCGCCACCACCCGGCGGCGGAGTTCGTCGAGAGGGGCGGTCCGGCCCTGGTCGACGTCGCACACTGGGCCGCGGAGTGGACCTGGCTCCCCGTCGTCGAGCAGCGCCTGAAGCAGGCCCTGGGTGACGCCGTGGAGACCCGGGTGAGCACGACTCCGACGGACCCCTGGACAATGACCCTGTGAAGGCACCGGTGGCAGAACGCGTGGAGACCCGATGAAGGCCGACCCCGCGGCGCAGCTGCGGCTGCTGGACCTGCAGGCGCTCGACGCCCAGGTCGACCACCTGCGCCACCAGCGGGCCAACCCGCCCGAGGCCGCGGAGATCGCCGAGCTGCTCGGCAGGCGCGCCGACGTGGACGGACGGCTCCGCGACCAGCGGATCGTCGTCGACGACCTCGCCGCGGCGCAGGCGAAGGCGGACGCCGACGTCGAGCAGGTGAAGGCGCGGCGCAAGCGCGACCAGGACCGGATGGACTCCGGTGCGATCGCCAACCCCAAGGACCTCGAGCGGATGCAGCACGAGCTGCAGACCCTCGAGCGCCGGATCTCGGCCCTGGAGGACGAGGAGCTCGAGGTGATGGAGCAGCTGGAGGAGGCGCAGTCCGCCCTGGCCGAGCTGACCACCGCCCTCGACCAGATCGACTCCCGGCTCGGCGAGCTGACCGGCGCCCGCGACGAGAAGGTCGGTGCCCTGGACGCGGAGGCAGCCTCGGTCTCCGCCGGGCGCGGCGCACTGGTCGCCGACCTCCCTGACGACCTGCTCGCCCTCTACGAGCGGCTGCGCGCCAGCAAGGGCGGGGTCGGCGCGGCCGAGCTGCGGGCCCGCCAGTGCGGCGGCTGCCGGCTCAGCCTCGACCCCGCCGAGATCGCGCGGATCCGGACCCTCCCCGAGGACGAGGTCGTCCGCTGCGAGGAGTGCCAGCGGATCCTGGTGCGGACGTCGGAGAGCGGCCTCTAGTGGCGCAGCCGGGTCGTCGTACGGTCCTCGTCGAGGCCGACGGCGGGTCGCGCGGCAACCCGGGACCGGCTGCCTACGGCGCGGTCCTCAAGGACGCCGCCACGGGCGAGGTGATCGCCGAGGACGGCTCGACGATCGGCGTCGCCTCCAACAACGTCGCGGAGTACTCCGGCCTGATCGCCGGCCTCAAGCTGGCCACCGAGCACGCCCCCGGCGCGACCGTCGAGGTGCGGATGGACTCCAAGCTCGTGGTGGAGCAGATGAGCGGGCGGTGGCGGATCAAGCACCCGTCGATGGTGCCCCTGGCGGAGGAGGCCCGGCGGCTGGCGCCGGAGGGCACGACCTACACCTGGGTCCCGCGGGCACAGAACGCCCACGCCGACCGGCTCGCCAACGAGGCCCTCGACGGCACGCGCAGCGGCGTCAGCCTGCCCGGCGACGGGCTGCCCGACGAGCCCGAGTCGCTGGTCGAGGAGGCGGAGAGCCCGTCGGCCCGGCCCGGCGCGCCGACCACGGTGGTGCTGGTCCGCCACGGCGTCACCGCCCACACCTCGGCACGGCGGTTCTCCGGGGGACTGGGCGGCGACAACCCCGGCCTCTCGGACGAGGGCCGGGCACAGATCGCGGAGGCCGCCGCCTGGCTGCGTGAGCTCCGGGACCGCATCGACGCCGTCGTCTGCTCGCCCGTACGACGCACCCGCGAGTCGGCCGAGGTCATCGCCGCCGAGCTGGGGCTGCCGCTGGAGGAGGAGCCGGGCTTCGCCGAGATGGAGTTCGGCGACTGGGACGGGCTGACCTTCGCCGAGGTCGCGGAGCGCGACCAGGCCGGCCTCGACGCCTGGTTCGCCGACCTCGCCACCGCTCCGCCCGGCGGCGAGTCGTTCCTCGCGGTGCAGGAGCGGGTGCTCGCCGGGCTCGACCGTCTGCTCGCCACCCACCCGGGGCGCACCGTGGTGGTCGTGAGCCACGTGACGCCGATCAAGACCCTGGTCGCGCACGCCGTCGCGGCGCCGCTCGACGCGCTGTTCCGGATGGAGCTGGCGCCGGCGTCGCTCTCGGTCGTCTCGTTCCACCCCGACGTGGCCACCGGAGGCTGGAAGGGCTCGCTCCGGCTCTACAACACGCTGGCCCCGGGCCGCAGGACCCTGCTCGACACCGGCCGCTGGTGAGGCCGCGGCGGCGGGCCGGGCTCAGAGCTCGCTGACCACCACGTCGAGCCGGGTGCCCCTGCCGGTGGGCTGCCCGACCTCCACCGCCCAGCCGAGCCGCTCGAGGGCGCCCGCCAGGCCGGCCGGCGTGCTGGGGTCGGCACCGTCCTCCAGGAGGGCGCGGACGATCCGGCCCTTCGTGGCCTTGTTGAAGTGGCTGACCACCTTGCGAGTGCCGTCGTGCTCGTGGAGCACGCGCACGGTGGCGACCTGCGGCGCGAGCTCCGGACCCGGCCGCCAGAACCCGCCGTAGGTGCCGGACCTCAGGTCGACGAGGAGGCCGCGGCCCAGCTGCTCGGGCAGCACCGGGTCGAGCGCCGCGCGCCAGACGCCGGCCACCGCACCGAGCCCCGGGAGGGACGCGTCGCCGGAGAGCCGGTAGGCCGGGATCCGGTCACCGGGCCGGACCAGTCCGAAGAGGGCCGAGGTGACCGCGACGCGGGCCGCGGCGCGCCGCTTCCCCGACGGGGACAGCGTCGCGATGTCGAGTGCGTCGTAGAGCACGCCGGTGTAGACCCGGTCGGCCCGCGCGGTCGGTGCGTCCGGCAGCGCGGCGTTGCGCTCGACCAGCTCCCGCTGACCGGCGGACAGGCCCAGGACGGCGGCCGCCTCGTCCCGGTCGCCCCGGCAGAGGGCGACCAGTGACTCCAGCACCGTCCGGCGGGTGTCGGTGAGGGCGGGCAGGGACAGGGCGGCCAGGTCGAGCGGGCGCCCGCGCGCCGGCGCCGTCTTCCCCTCGCTCGGCGGCAGCAGGATGAGCACGGCCCAACGATAGGGTCGGCCGCATGCCGAGCAACGTCGTGGTCCGGGTCCGCGCGACCTCCCCGGCGCTGCAGGAGGGGCTGGCGGCGATCGCCGCCGAGCTGGAGCTCCCGTCGGGGTTCCCGCCGGAGGTGACCGCGGCGGCGGAGGAGGCGGCCGCGAGCGTCGTACGCCATGACCTGGACCGCACCGACATCCCGTTCGTCACCATCGACCCGGAGGGCTCGATGGATCTCGACCAGGCGCTGCACATCGAGCGCGCCGGCGACGGCTTCCGGGTCCACTACGCCATCGCCGACGTCGCCGCGTTCGTGCGCCCCGGCGACCCCGTGGACCGCGAGGCGCACCGGCGTGGGGAGACCCTGTACGGCGCGGGCGAGCGGGTGCCGCTGCATCCGCCGGTCCTCTCCGAGGGCGCCGCGTCGCTGCTGCCCGACCAGGTGCGGCCGGCGCTGCTGTGGACCCTCACCGTCGCCGCGGACGGCGACTGCACCGGGGTGCACGTGGAGCGGGCGATGGTGCGCTCCGTCGAGCGGCTGTCGTACGTCGACGCGCAGCGCCAGGTGGACGGCGCCACCGCCGGTGACGTGGTCGGGCTGCTCGCCGAGCTGGGCCCGCTGCGCCTGGCCCAGGAGCGCGCGCGAGGAGGCGTCTCCCTGCCGCTGCCCGAGCAGGAGGTCGAGGAGAGCGGCGGCGGCTTCACCCTGACCTTCCGTGAGCAGCTCCCGGTCGAGCAGTGGAACGCGCAGGTCTCGCTGATGACCGGCATGGCGGCGGCGTCGCTGATGGTGCGGGCGCGGATCGGCATCCTCCGCACCCTTCCCCCGGCCGACCCGCGCGACGTGACCCAGCTGCGCCGTGTCGCGCGAGCGCTGGGCATCGCGTGGCCGGAGCGCCTCGACTACCCGGAGCTGGTGCGCTCGCTGGACCCGGCCGACCCGGCCCACCAGGCCATGGTCGTCGCGTGCACCCGCCTGCTCCGCGGCAGCGGCTACGCCGCCTTCGACGGCGGCCTGCCGGAGCAGACCCGGCACGCCGCGATCGCCGCCGAGTACGGCCACGTCACGGCGCCGCTGCGCCGGCTGGGCGACCGCTACGCGGGCGAGGTCTGCCTCGCGGTGTGCGCCGGCGAGCCGGTGCCTGAGTGGGTCCGGACCGTGCTGCCCAACCTCCCCGGTGAGCTGCAGGAGTCCGCTCGGCGCGCCGGCTCCTACGAGCGCGCCGTGCTCGACCTGCTTGAGGCGGCGGTGCTGGCCGGCCGCGTCGGCGAGGAGTTCGACGGCGTCGTCACCAGCGTCCGCGAGCGCGACCCGCAGGCGGGCGTGGTGCTGCTCGCCGAGGTCGGCGTCGAGGCGCCGGTGACCTCGGAGCGCCCGCTGCCGCTGGGGGAGCCGGTCCGTGCCCGGCTGGTCACGGCCGACGTCGCCGCCCGCAAGGTCGCGTTCTCGGTCTGATGGGCGGCGCGATCGGCAGGGTCCTGGTCACCGGCGGCGTGCGGTCCGGCAAGTCGCGCCACGCCGAGGCGCTCCTCGCCGACGTCGGACCGGTCACCTACGTCGCCGCAGGACCTCAGTACGACGACGCCGACTGGGCCGTGCGGGTGGCCGCTCACCGTGCCCGCCGACCGGACACCTGGTCGACGCTGGAGACGCACGACCTCGCCGACGCCCTCCGCCGGGTTCGCGGTCCGGTCCTCGTCGACTGCCTCGGCACCTGGCTGACGGCCGCGATCGACGAGGCAGGCCTGTGGGAGGCCCCGGTCGAGGAGGCGGAGGCCCACGTGCTCGGCCTGGCCGCCGACGCGGTCGTCGCGCTCGAGGCGGCCACGGCACCGGTGGTGGTGGTCACCAACGAGGTCGGCCTGGGCGTGGTGCCCGAGCACCGCAGCGGTCGGCTCTTCCGCGACCTGCTCGGCGGCGTCAACCAGCGTGTGGCCGCGGCCTGCGACGAGGTGCACCTCGTGGTCGCCGGCCGGGTGCTCCGGCTCTAGGCGTACCGGCCCTCAGGACCAGGTCGACGCGGCGAGGCCGAGGAGCAGGACGGCCAGGGTGACCTCGATCGCGGCGCCGAAGACGTCGCCGGTCACACCCCCGAAGCGGCGGACGGCGTGCACGGTCAGCGCGACGACGGCCAGGGCCGCGACGGCGACGGTCACCGGCCCGCGCACCGGGTCGACGAGCGCCGCCAGCCCGGCCAGCGCCGCCCAGCCGGCTGCCGCGGCGGCGACGGGCACCCGGCGGGCGAAGGTCACCCCTAGGCCGCCGGCCCGCGCCGGCGGCACCACCGAGCTGCACGTGATCCAGAGGGCGGCCCTGGACCCGCACACCAGGGCGCCGGCCACGACCGGGCCGCGCACGCCGTCGGTCCAGCCGGCGAACCACATCAGCCCGGCCGCCTGGGCGCCGAGCACCACGACGAGCGCCACGACGCCGGCCGGTCCGGCGGTGCCGCTCCTCATCACCGCCAGCGAACGCTCCCGGTCGTAGGACGACGTCAGGCCGTCGGCGGTGTCGGAGAGGCCGTCGAGGTGGAGCGCCCGGCTGCCGACGGCGAGCGCCCCGAGCGCGACGAAGGCGACGGCGAGCGAGGGGACGTCCAGCCGGCCGCCGAGCCAGCAGATCACCGCGACGACGACGCCCAGCGGCAGCACGGCCAGGGGAGCGAGCAGCAGCGCGCCGGTCGCCGTACCGGGTGTCACCGTCAGGACCGGGGGCACGCGGACCGCGGTGAGCATGCCCACCGCGAGGCGCAGGCTCCGCCCGACGTGTGCGAGCGTCACGACGGCGGCATCAGCTCGGAGAGCAGCGCGACGTCGCGGAGCAGGGCGACCGCCGAGCGCAGCACGGGCACGGCGGCCACCGCGCCGGAGCCCTCGCCCAGGCGCAGCCCCAGGTCGAGGACCGGCTCGATGCCGAGCTTGTCCAGGGCCAGGGACTGGGCGGGCTCGGTCGAGCGGTGACCGGCGGCGAACCAGGCCCGGGCGCCGGGCGCCAACCGTTCCGCGGTGAGGGCACAGGCCACGGACATCAGCCCGTCCAGGAGGACCGGCACGCCGCGCTGGGCCGCCTCCACCAGGTAGCCGACGGTGGCGGCGAGGTCGGCGCTGCCCACGGCCGTCAGCGTCTCCACGGGATCGCCGAGGCGGGAGCCCGCGCGGTCCAGCGCCTGCTGGACGACGTCCTGCTTGTGGGCCAGCACGGCGTCGTCGACGCCGGTGCCGCGGCCGGTCACCTCGACGGCGGGCAGGCCCAGCGCGGCGGCGACCAGCGCGGCCGCCGGCGTGGTGTTGCCGATGCCCATGTCACCGGAGAGCAGGAGCTGCGCACCGGCGTCGATCTCCTCGCGGGCCACGGCACGTCCGGCATCCAGCGCCCGCGTCGTCTCCTCGGCCGTGAGGGCGTCCTCCAGGTGGATGGCGCCACTCCCGCGCCGCACCTTCCACGCCTGGACGTCGGGCGGCACCCCGTCGAGCTCGTCGTCCACGCCGAGGTCGAGCACCCGCACCTGTACGCCGTGGGCGGCGGCCAGGGCGGAGACGCCGGCACGCCCGGCGACGAAGGTGCGGACCATCGCGGGCGTGATGGCCGGGGGGTAGGCCGAGACGCCGTGGGCCGCCACACCGTGGTCGCCGGCGAAGATCACCAGCCGCACGTTGCGCAGCTGGTCCGGCGGGACGCGTCCCTGGGTCGCGCACAGCCACACGGCGAGCTCGCCGAGGCGGCCCAGCGCACCGGCCGGCGTCGCGAGCCCGCCCAGGCGCTCGGTGGCCGCCGCGGTGACCTCGGGGTCCGGGGGAGTGCAGGCGAGAGGGTGGTCCATGGGGGGAACCTATCGCCAGCAGGCCGCCCCGAGCGTCAGACGGTCAGCGCCACCAGCACTGCGAAGACCAGCAGCAGCCCGAGCACGAGCAGGATGCCCGAGAGCTCGGACACCTCGGTATGGTCCTCCACCTCAGGAATGTTCGTCGTCATGTGATTCCCCCATCTCCGATGACCAGCGACGGCCCCTCTTCCCCAGGTGCCGGTCCGCTCTCGGTTGTGTCGATCCCGTCGGGGCGGGGCCCCATCGCCCCGACTCCCGTCACGCGGTGACCGTCCGGCTGTGCCAGGCTGCCGCCATGTCCGAGGCGGCCGGCCACTCCGTGCTGGTTGTTCCGGTACCCGCCCTGGAGGCCTGCATCCGGGGCCGCTGGCAGCACTACGACGCGACGTGGGTCTCATCGGACCCGGCGTTCACCCACGCGCACGTCACCGCCCTCGCCCCGTTCCTGTCCCGTCCGTCCGTCGCGGACCTGGCCCGGGTCGCGGCCGTCGCGGCGACGACGCCCGCCTTCGGGTTCACCCTCGAGCGACTCGGCCGCTTCGCCGACGGGACCCTCCACCTGCTGCCCGACCCCGCGGCGCCGTTCGCGACGCTCACCGCCCGGCTCTGGGCGGAGTTCCCGGCCTGCCCGCCGTACGCGGGGGAGTTCGCCGACGTCGTACCGCACCTCACCGTGGACCGCGTCGGACCCGGCGTGACCCCGGAGTCGGTACGACGCGAGCTGGCCGACCTGCTGCCGCTGACCACCCGCGCCGAGCGCCTCGAGCTCCACTGGTACGCCGCCGGCGACTGCCACGTGATGGAGAGCTGGCCCTTGCGGGGCTGAACCGGCTGGGCTGGTGGACGGGCTGGCCTGTAAGCCGGGTTCTGTCGAGGGCGACCATCCATCTAGGGCTGCCGTTGCCGACAGCCTCCAGCGGCCTACCCGCACGCTCGGGCGAGCAGCCCTCGGGCGCGTGCTGTCTGGCCTTGCTCCGGGTGGGGTTTGCCTAGCTGCACCGGTCGCCCGGTGCACTGGTGGGCTCTTGCCCCACCGTTTCACCCTTGCCGCCGCTCCGGAGAGCGGAGGCGGTCTGTTCTCTGTGGCACTGTCCCGCGGGTCACCCCGGGTGGGCGTTACCCACCACCCTGCTCTGCGGAGCCCGGACTTTCCTCGGGACCTCGCCTCGCGGCGGTGGTCACGCGGTCGCCCGGCCAGCCCGTCCGCCTCAAGGGTAGAGGAACAACCGCCTCCGGGGGATAGTGGAGGGACCATGACCGAGCCCGAACCCGAGCTGAGCATCCAGGCCCCGGCGATCGTCTTCCCCGGCGCGACGACCCGCCACGAGACCGCCTTCCGCACCGCCCACGACCTGCTGAGCCGCCGCGCGCCGCGCGAGGCGCTGGAGGTGATCGAGCCCGCGCTCGAGGAGGAGCCACATAACCGTGGCCTGCGCACCCTGCGCGCGTGGGCCTACCTGATGCGCGCCCAGCTGCAGCGGGCGACCGACGAGCTGACCGAGCTCGTCGCCGACGACCCGTCGGACTCCTGGGCCCGGCACGCGCTGGGCCGTGCGCTGGAGCGACAGTCGCGACTGGACGAGGCGCTGCCGCACCTCCGGCTCGCGGCTGCGATGACCGGCGACCCCGAGCACGAGGTCGACGTGCTGCGCGTCGAGCGGCTGGCCGGGAAGATCCAGCCCGCGGGCGAGTAGCCAGCGAGTAGGTTGAGGGGCATGGCGTTCTGGTTCTGCCTCAAGCACCACGCGGTCGAGGGCGACGCAGGTTGCCCGAGCAAGGACCGGCTCGGTCCCTACGAGACCGAGGCCGAGGCGGCTCGCGCCCTCGAGAAGGCCGCCGAGCGCACCGAGGCCTGGGACGAGGACCCGGTCTGGAACGACGACCCCGTCGAGGACCGGTAGCCGGTGCCGCTGTCGCGTCGCCGCCGGGTGCGCCCGGTGGCCGTCGACCCCGCCACGGGACGGACCATCTCGCCGTGGCCGTTCGTCGGGCTCGTGCTGGTCGTCTCGTCGTTCTTTCTGTACGCCGCCGCAGGGCTGCTCGCCCCGACGTGGGCGGTGGTGGTGCTGCTGCTCACCTGGGTCGTGATGTTCGCGCTCTGCTTCGTGTGGTGGTCGCGACCGCGGCGGGTGATGGCGCTGGGCGTGCTGTCCTTCGTGTGGTGGTTCGCGGCGATCACCGCCGGCGGGGTGCTCCTCGACTGGACCGCCTGACCACCCTCGGCCCACGCTCGGCACGGCGCCCGCGCTGCGGCATCCTTGGGCCATGGCCATCCACATCACCGACGACCCCGCGGCCGACGAGCTGCTCTCCACGAACCCGTTCGCGCTCCTGGTCGGGATGATGCTGGACCAGCAGTACCCCATGGAGCACGCCTTCCTCGGCCCGCAGAAGGTGGTCTCCCGCTTCGGCAGCTTCGACCCGGAGAAGATCGCCGCCGCGGATCCGGAGGAGTTCGTCGCGCTGTGCTCGACCACGCCGGCGATCCACCGGTTCCCGGGCTCGATGGCCGCCCGGCTCCAGGAGCTGGCCCGGATCGTCACCGAGGAGTACGACGGCGACGCGGCGCGGATCTGGACCGGTGCCGCGGATGCCAAGGAGCTCGCGCGGCGGCTGCAGTCCCTGCCGGGCTTCGGCGCGCAGAAGGTGCGGATCTTCGTCGCGCTCCTGGCCAAGCAGCTCGACGTACGACCGGAGGGCTGGGAGAAGGTGGCCGGTGACTACGCGCTGGACGGCCACCGGTCGGTCGCCGACGTGGTGGACCCGGCGTCGCTCCAGAAGGTCCGGGACTACAAGAAGGCCAAGAAGGCCGCCGCCAAGGCGGAGTGACCCTGCGGATCTCGCCCGCGACAGAGCCGGCGGCGGGCCGGGGGGCGGGCCGGCGGCGGGCCGAATGTCGGCCTCCTTCGGGCAGCGTGGCAGAATGGCTGGGCGGTCTTGACGCCTCCGGGCTTCGCCGCGCCCAAGACCACAAAGCCGTACCAGCCTGACCGGTCCAGCGCCCCGCTGGATGTCGCCAGTATCGAGAGGTGTTCGTGTCCTCGAACCATCGTCCGGTCCCGCCCGCCGTGCTCACGCACCCCTCCATCGTCGCGCTGATCGACCGGGCCGCTCCGGCCGGCAGCGTCGCTGCGGAGGACCTCCGGCAGGCCTTCGCCGCGGCCGAGGTCGCCCCGGCGCACCTGAAGCCGCTGATGGCCCACCTGACCGGCCTCGGTATCTCGGTGGAGCTCGGCAGCCCCCAGGAGCAGCGCGCCGTGGCCGCGTCCTCGGCGCGCAAGACGACCACCGCCACCACCGCCAAGAAGTCGACGGCGAAGAAGGCGGCCGCTCCGGCCAAGAAGGCCCCCGCCAAGAAGGCCGCGGCGCCGGCGAAGAAGGCGGCGCCGGCCAAGGGCGACGCGCCGGCCGACGAGGTGGCTCCCGACGAGGCCGAGCTCGAGACCGTCGACCTCGCCGACCTCGAGGTGGAGGTCGAGCTCGAGGTGGAGGCGCCGGTCGTCGGCCCCGACGGCAAGAAGGTCCTTCCCGACCTGCCGGACGAGCAGTTCGAGAAGGACGTCGCGACCGACCCGACGATCAAGGAGGACGAGAAGGAGGCCTCCTTCGTCGTCTCCACCGCCGACGACACCGACGAGCCCGAGCAGCAGGTCATGGTCGCGGGCGCGACCGCCGACCCGGTCAAGGACTACCTCAAGCAGATCGGCAAGGTCCCGCTGCTCAACGCCGAGATGGAGGTCGAGCTCGCCAAGCGGATCGAGGCCGGCCTCTTCGCGGAGGAGAAGCTGGCCAAGGGCGGCAAGATCTCGGCCAAGCTCGAGGAGGAGCTCGAGTGGATCGCCGAGGACGGCCGCCGCGCCAAGAACCACCTCCTCGAGGCCAACCTGCGCCTCGTGGTCTCGCTGGCCAAGCGCTACACCGGCCGCGGCATGCTCTTCCTCGACCTGATCCAGGAGGGCAACCTCGGCCTGATCCGTGCGGTCGAGAAGTTCGACTACACCAAGGGCTACAAGTTCTCCACGTACGCGACGTGGTGGATCCGCCAGGCGATCACCCGCGCGATGGCCGACCAGGCCCGCACCATCCGGATCCCGGTGCACATGGTCGAGGTCATCAACAAGCTGGCCCGCGTGCAGCGCCAGATGCTCCAGGACCTCGGTCGGGAGCCCACGCCGGAGGAGCTCGCGAAGGAGCTCGACATGACTCCGGAAAAGGTCGTCGAGGTCCAGAAGTACGGCCGCGAGCCGATCTCGCTGCACACCCCGCTCGGCGAGGACGGCGACTCCGAGTTCGGTGACCTGATCGAGGACTCCGAGGCGATCGTCCCGGCCGACGCGGTGAGCTTCACGCTGCTGCAGGAGCAGCTGCACGCCGTCCTCGACACCCTCTCCGAGCGTGAGGCGGGGGTCGTGTCGATGCGGTTCGGCCTCACCGACGGTCAGCCCAAGACGCTCGACGAGATCGGCAAGGTCTACGGCGTCACGCGCGAGCGGATCCGGCAGATCGAGTCGAAGACCATGTCGAAGCTGCGCCACCCCTCGCGGTCGCAGGTGCTGCGCGACTACCTGGACTGAGCGGCCGGGGTATGGGTCGGTCCCGGCGGGGCACCGCCGGGACACCATGTTCTTCTTCTTCAGCAACAAGCTCGGCTGCGCCGGATCGATCGCCGTCTCCCTGATCGGGAGCCTGGTGCTGATCGCCCTCCTGATGCTGATCCTCTGAGCAGCCCGTCCGTCCCCGTCCGGCCCTCGCGTCGCCGACTGGCGCCGGCGCGGAGAATGCGAGGAGCCCCGAGGCAGTGCCTCGGGGCTCCTCGACGTCGCGTCGCCGGGTCCGGCCGCGTCGGGCCGGGTGTCCGACTCAGTCGGCGGCCGGGCTCGGCTTCTCGGTCAGCTTGTGGGTCTCGTCCTGCACCGTCACCGCGATCTCCTTGAGCCGGTCACCGTGCTCGCGGGCGTGGTGGGCGCAGAAGAGAAGCTCGCCACCGGAGGCGAGCTCGACGCGGAGGTAGGCCTGGGCACCGCAACGGTCGCAACGGTCCTCGGCGGTCAGCGGAGCGCTGGGAGCAACAGTAGTTGTCACTTGCGGCCTCTCTTTCGTCGTCAACACCCATATCGGGTGATGCCGGGATCAACGTAGCGACTGGGTCAAAGATTCCCGTCCCCGTGTGGTCAACGGCACGTTCATCCAACCACCTGAGGAACTGGGGATGTCCGATTTTCCAAGGCCTGAAACCTCCCTGTGACCATCCGAGCCATCGGCGTCTCCGGTCCGACCGGTCCCGAGCCCGGCTGAGCCATCGTGTACCTGTAGGTACCCCGTGCGCCTGCACTGATGCCCGGCGTGTCGCAGGTAGATTCAGACCCTGCCAACGACCGAGTCGCCGTCCGGTGACGAACCCGATCCTCCGAGGAGCCGATCATCGCCGACAACACCTACAACGCAGCCCACCTCCTGGTCCTGGAGGGCCTCGAGGCGGTGCGGAAGCGTCCGGGGATGTACATCGGCTCCACCGACACCCGGGGCCTGATGCACTGCCTCTGGGAGATCATCGACAACGGTGTGGACGAGGCGCTCGGCGGGCACGCGCGGCGGGTGGAGGTGACCCTCCACCCCGACGACTCCGTCGAGGTCCACGACGACGGCCGCGGCATCCCGACGGACAAGGAGCCGAAGACCGGGCTGCCCGGCGTCGAGGTCGTGGCGACCAAGCTCCACGCCGGCGGCAAGTTCGGCGGCGGCTCGTACGTCGCCACGGGCGGGCTCCACGGCGTCGGGCTGTCCGTGGTCAACGCGCTCTCCAGCCGGATGGACATCGACGTCGAGCGCTCCCCGGCGGTGCAGGGGCTCAGCTTCCAGCGGGGCCTGCCGGGCGTCTTCGACGGCGACGGCCCGGATGCACCGTTCCGGCCGGCCTCCGGGCTCACGCGGAAGGGCGGCCGGGTCGCGAAGGGCCGCAGCGGCACCCGGATCCGGTTCTGGCCGGACCGCCAGATCTTCACCAAGGACGCCGACTTCGTCCTCGAGGGGCTCATCGGCCGGGCTCGGCAGACGTCGTTCATCGTGCCGGGCCTGGAGCTGGTGATCCGCGACCTTCGTGGCCCGGAGCCGACGGAGGAGAAGTTCCGCCACGACGGCGGCATCACCGAGTTCTGCGACTTCCTCGCGCACGACGAGCCGCTGACCGACGTCCTGCGCCTGCAGGGCAGCGACACCTTCACCGAGACCGTGCCGCTGCTCGACGAGCAGGGCCACATGACGCCCCAGGACGTCGAGCGCGAGCTCACCGTCGACGTGGCGGTGCGCTGGGGCACGGGCTACGACACCGAGCTCCGCTCCTTCGTCAACGTGATCGCCACGCCCAAGGGCGGCACCCACGTGGCCGGCTTCGAGGCGGCGCTGACCAAGACCTTCAACGACGCGATGCGGGCCACCAAGGCGCTGAAGGTCAACGACGACGACGTGATCAAGGACGACATCCTGGAGGGCCTCACCGCGGTGGTGACGGTCCGCCTCGCGGAGCCGCAGTTCGAGGGACAGACCAAGGAGATCCTCGGCACGCCGGCCGCGCGCGGCGTGGTCCGCAAGGTCGTGGCCCAGCAGCTCAAGGAGTTCCTGACCTCGACCAAGCGGGCCGAGAAGGCGCAGGCCAAGCTCCTGATGGAGAAGGTGGTCGCGGCCTCCAAGACGCGGATCGCGGCCCGCCAGCACAAGGAGACCCAGCGCCGGAAGAACGCACTGGAGTCCTCGACCCTGCCCGCCAAGCTCGCCGACTGCCGGGCGACCGACAACGAGCGCACCGAGCTCTTCATCGTCGAGGGCGACTCGGCGCTCGGCACCGCGAAGCTCGCCCGCAACGCCGAGTTCCAGGCGCTGCTGCCGATCCGCGGCAAGATCCTCAACGTCCAGAAGGCGTCCGTGGGCGACATGCTCAAGAACGCCGAGTGCGCGTCGATCATCCAGGTCGTCGGCGCCGGGTCCGGCCGCACCTTCGAGCTCGACGCGCGGCGCTACGGGCGGATCATCTTCATGGCCGACGCCGACTCCGACGGCGCCCACATCCGGTGCCTGCTCGCCACGCTGTTCTTCAAGTACATGCCCGACCTCATCGCGGACGGCCGCGTCTACTCCGCCGTGCCACCGCTGCACCGGATCGAGATCTCCAACCCGCGCAAGGGGCAGGACAAGTACGTCTACACCTACTCCGACGACGAGCTCCAGCGGAAGCTCGCCGAGCTGAAGAAGAAGAACGTGCGGTGGAAGGACCCCGTCCAGCGCTACAAGGGGCTCGGCGAGATGGACGCCGACCAGCTCGCGGAGACGACCATGGATCCGCGGCGGCGCACGCTCCGGCGGCTGACGGTCGACGACGCCGAGGAGGCGATGCACGTCTTCGAGCTGTTGATGGGATCGGAGGTCGCGCCGCGCAAGGACTTCATCGTCCAGGGCGCCTACGAGGTCGACATGGAGACCCTCGACGCGTGACGATCGGCCGATGACGGTGAGCTCCGACCGAGCGGCGGTGGTCAAGGCGCTCAAGGCGCGGGGTGCGCGGCCTCGGCGGGGCCACCTGCGGCTGGCGGTCGGCGACCTCTACTGGTACGTCGACGTGCGTGCCGACGGCGTCGGTCCGCGGGCGGCGCTCCGGCTGGAGGTCGGCTGCTGGACCCCGCCGCTGCCGGAGCCCGAGGGCGGTGCGGTCGACTGCCCGCTGCTCGTCGAGGTGCCGCTCGGCGCCGACCCGGTCGCGGAGACCGAGCGTGCGCTCGACCTCGTCACCGGGATCGGGGACCTGCGGACCCTCGGGAGACGCCTGGACGAGTTGCCGGGCGCACTGGTCGACCGGGCGCTGCGCGACCTGCTCTGAGCCGGCGGGCCGCCGTCAGCCCTCGAGCAGCTCCTCGCTGTAGGGCGCCAGCGCCTCGTCGGTGCCGTAGACCAGGATGAACTGGTCGGCCGGCACGTAGGTCGGCCGCTGCTCGTCGACCCAGGCGTCGACGTGCGCCCACATCTCCTCCTCGGTCACGCCGGCGGTGCCCCAGTCGACGATGAGGAACTCGCCGCAGCGGTACTCCGTCTCGCCGTCGACGGCCTGCTTGCCGTCGCTCAGCTCGCACTCGAGGATCGCCGCCACCTGCTCGACCCGCGTGGGGTCGGGCGTGCCCTCGTCGGTCAGCGCGGTCGTGGCGTCCTCCGGAACCTCGGGCGTCTCGCTGGTGGCGGTGGAGGTGACCACTCCCGTCTCGTCGCCGGGGCTCGGGGAGGCCGTCGAGCCGGTGCTGCTGGGTGTCGCCTCCGGCCCGGAGTCGCCGGAGCCGTCGTCGCCGCAACCGGCGGCGAGCAGGACGACGGCGGTCACCACGGCTGCACGAAGACGCTTCACACCGACACCATAGGTCGGGTGCGCCTCCCGGCGGGCGGCCGGGTCGAGGGTCAGGCGTGCTGGGTGAGCAGCCCGGTGTCCACGTCGTACACGAAGCCGCCCACCTTGACGGACTCGGGGATCAGCGGGTGCGAGCGGACCTTCTGCACGTCCTCGCGGAGCGCGGCCTGCTGGTCCGGGATGACGTGGAAGGGCTGCCAGGTGGCGTCGGCACCGGCCGACTGGCCGACCTTCTCGCGCAGCTCGTCCTCGGTGTTGGCGGTCATCGCGCAGCGCGTGTGGGGGATCACCAGGACGCGGTCCACGTTGAGCAGGTGGACGCCGAGCACCAGCGCCTCCAGCGCGGCGGTCGTGACGCGGCCGCCGGGGTTGCGGAAGATCTTCGCGTCGCCGTGCTTCAGGCCGAGCATCCGCAGCGGGTCGATGCGGGAGTCCATGCAGGTCACGATGGCGACGCCGGCGTGCGCCTTGCCGTCGAACCCGCCGAGGTCGAAGTCGTCGGCGAACGCGCGGTTCGCCTTGAGCAGGTCGTCGAAGTCCGTGGATGCACCCATGGGCGCTGAGATTATCCGACGGCGCGGAGGGCGTCGGCCGTGTCCACCTCGCGGGTGCGGGCGCGCGAGAGCAGGGCGGCCGCGAGCGCTGCCGCGACGAACGCCGCCGCCGCGGCGCCGTCGAACACGGCCTGCTCCTGCAGGATGCCGAGCTCGGTGATGCTGAGGCTGGGATCCTCCTCCTGCGCGGCGTAGAGCCGGCGCAGGCCGATCGTCGTCAACGCCGAGATGCCGACGAGCATGCCGACCATCCGGGCGACCACGACGAGGGCGCTGGCGATGCCGTGCGTGTCGTCGTCGGTGGTGGCGAGGATCGCCGCGTTGACCGGAGCGAGGGCCAGGCCGAAGCCGAGCCCGCCGAGCACGAGCGGGACGTTGGACCAGGCCGAGGAGAGGCTGTCGGCATCCCACTGGCCCATGGCGAGGAAGGCCACGCCGGCCGCGACCATCCCGGCCGCCGTCAGGACGCCCGCATTGACCCGCCGCAACAGCCACCCGCCCACCACCGCACCCACCGGCAGGGCCGCGAGGAACCGGAGCAGGACCAGCGCCGCGCCCAGCTGGGACTCCCGCTCGGTCGTCGTGCGTGCGAAGAGCGGGATGTCGACCAGGGCCGCGATCAGCGCCCAGCCCGCCAGGAAGCTGACGAGGAGCGCTCCCCACGCTGGGGTGGGCCGCAACGCCCTGCGCGGGACGATGGGCGCGTCGGCACGCCGGAGGTGCACCAGCAGCAGCACCAGGGCCACCGCCGAGCCGAGCAGGAACCACGGGCCTTGCGGCGAGAAGACCGCGACCTCGGGGTCGGCGGTGGCGAAGGCGAGCACCACGCCGCCCAGCGCGACGGCCAGGAACAGCGCCCCCAAGAGGTCCGCCGCCAGGAGGTGGCGCAGCCACCCGCGAAGGTCGACCAGGGGCCTGCGGGCGTGCCAGCAGCGCAGGACGAGGACGGCGAACGCCGCGATCGTCACCAGTCCGATCGGGGTGACCCACCGGCTGCCTCCCTCGACGTAGGGGATGAACAGCCGACCCCAGGTCAGGTCACGCTGCACGCTGCCGGGCTGGACGAAGGTGACCAGGCCGCCGGCGAGGGTGACGAGGAGGGCGAGGAGGCCGATCAGGTCGGGGCGCCGCGGCGCGCCGGCAGCTGCGGTGGTGCCTGGGCCGCGGCGGCCCAGGGCGGCGACGGCGACGGCGAGCAGCACGCCGCCGGCGAGGTTGATCGCGAAGATCCCGCGCCAGGTGGTGAAGGAGAGGACGAGCGCGCCGAACAAAGGCCCCAGGACGCTTCCGAACTCCTGGACCGCCGAGACCACCCCGAGCGGGAGGCCGCGACGCTCGACGGGGTAGAGCAGCGCCACGAGCGACATCGTGGCCGGCACCAGGCCGCCGCCGCCGACGCCCTGGAGGAACCGTCCGGCGACCATGGTGGGGAGGTCGTAGGAGACGGCGGTGACCAGGGAGCCGAGCGCGAACAGCACCAGCGACATCCCGAGCACCGGCACTTGCCCGCGCAGGTCGGCGATCCGGCCGATGAGGGGCAGCATCGCGACGTAGCCGAGCAGGAACCCCGAGACGATGGGCGCCGCGCGCTGGAGCTGGTCCACGGGGATCCCGACGCCCGCCATCATGTCCGGCAGTGCCAGCACGACGACATAGGTGTCGATCGCGGCGAAGGCGACCGCGACCGCGCAGAAGGTCAGCAGCAGCCGGTCACGCGTCATCGCAGGAGGTCAGCGGGGCGCGCTGATGTCCTTGTCGACGTCGTACGCCGTCACCTCGATGACGTAGGTGACCGGCTCGGAGTCGGGGAAGAAGGTGCCGGTCATGTCCATCGACTGCAGCCTGCCGTCGCCGTCGACCCGGTAGGTGACGTCGTAGGAGTCGTCCTCGGCGCAGGGGAGCACCTCGCGGACCGCGTCGCCCGGCGCGGTGCCCGAGAAGGTGGTCAGCACCTCCTTGTTGTCCTGGCCGCCGCGCTCGGTGTCGCCCTCCTCGAGGTCCTCGCTGCTGGTGAGCACGTTGCCGACGCCCGTCTCCGGGTCGAGCAGCAGTGCCGGGTCGGGGGCGCACAGCTCGGCCGGCTGGTACTGGTCGGTCCACCCGATCACGGGGGCCTCCACCCACAGGGTGCCGTCGACGGAGATCACGTTGATGCTGCTGGCGTCGAACCCGCTCACGCGGCCGTCGACGGTGCCCTCGAAGGCGGGCGGCTCGGCGACGATGGTCCCGCTGGCGGCCGAGAGGTAGTCGACGCCCGGGTCGTCGCCGGTGCTCAGCTCGACCTCGACGCCGCTGGTCTCGTCGAGGTGCTCCTTGGCGCCGGCCATGACCTCGGCCGGCGTGACCTCTCCGTCGTCGTCGGCGTCGAGCTCCTGGTTGTTCGTGACGGTGTCGTCGGATCCTCCGGAGCAGGCGGCCAGGCCGGTGACGGCGAGCATCCCGGTGAGGACGCCGGCGGCCAGCCGGGCGGTACGGCGGCGAGGAAGTCCCGTCGTGGTCGTCATGGCCTCACCCTGACACATCGGAGGTCAGCGCTGCGGCGAGCGGACCCGCGGCCGCGGCGATCGGCTGGCTGCCGGGGACACCGGATCCGTCGCGGCGGCCGGTGGCGTCGGGGAGATCCACCGGCGCGCCGCTCGGCGCTGCGGCGCGAGCAGGGGCGGGGCCGGCCCACGCGAACACCAGGGTGTCCTCGCCCTTGAGGAAGCGGTGGCAGCGCACCCCGCCGGTGGCCCGGCCCTTGGCGGGGTACTCGGCGAAGTCGGTCACCTTGACGGAGCCGGCCTCGGTGCCGGGCAGCGCGCTCGACGCACCGGACGACGTGACGAGGACCGACGGAACGGCGAGGTCGAGGACACCGAACCAGACGACCCGCTCTCCGGGCGCGACGCGCACGCCGGCGATGCCGCCGCCGGAGCGGCCCTGCGGTCGGACCCCCTCCGCGGAGTAGTGGAGCAGCTGGGCGTCGGAGGTGACGAAGCAGAGCTCCTCCCGGCCCGTGCGGAGCTCGACCGCACCGACGACCTCGTCGCCGTCGTTGAGCCGGATCACCTCCCACTCGTCCTTGCCGATCACCTCGGGGTTGACCCGCTTCACCACCCCCTGGCGGGTGCCGAGGGCGAGGCCCGGACCGTCGGTCGGCAGCGTGGAGAGCGCGAGCGCCCGCTCACCGGCCGCCAGGCTGAGCACCTCGGTCAGCGGCAGGCCGCCCTGGAGGTTCGGCTCGTTGGCCGAGGGAGGGATGGCCGGGAGGTCGAGGACGTTGAGCCGCAGCACCCGCCCGGCCGAGGTCAGCACGCCGATGTCGGCCCGGGCCGTGGTGCGCACCGCGGACACCACCACGTCGTGGTTGGCGCGGCCGCCACCGGTCCCGATCTCCTCGGCGTTGGTGGTGCGGGCCAGGAGCCCGGAGGAGGAGAGGAGTGCGAAGCACGGGTCGTCGGGCACCTCGATCGGAGCCGCGGCGGCGGCGACCGCGGTGGTGCCCGCGGACTCCAGCAGCACGGTGCGCCGCGGGGTGCCGTAGGTCTTGGCGACGTCGGCGAGCTCGCCGGAGACGACCTTCCGCAGCAGTCCCTCGTCGGCGAGGATGGCGTCCAGCTCCTCGATCTCTCGCCGGAGCGTCTCCTGCTCCTTCTCCAGCTCGATCCGCGAGAAGCGGGTCAGCCGGCGCAGCTGCATCTCCAGGATGTACTCCGCCTGCGTGGTGGACAGGTCGAAGACGCTGATCAGCCGCTCCTTCGCGGTCGCGGAGTCGTCGCTGGTGCGGATCACCTGGATCACCTCGTCGATGTCGAGGAGCGCGATCAGCAGCCCGTCGACGAGGTGGAGGCGGTCGGCCTTCTTCGAGCGGCGGAACTGCGACCGCCGGCGTACGACGTCGTAGCGGTGGCCCAGGAAGACCTCCAGCATCTGCTTGAGGCCGAGGGTCCGGGGCTGCCCGTCGACCAGCGCGACGTTGTTGATGCCGAAGGAGTCCTCCATCGGCGTCAGCTTGTAGAGCTGCTCGAGGATCGCCTCGGGCACGAAGCCGTTCTTCACCTCGATGACGAGCCGCAGCCCGTTGTCGCGGTCGGTAAGGTCCTTGATGTCGGCGATGCCCTGGAGCTTCTTGCCCTGCACCAGCGTCTTGATCCGCTCGACGACCTTCTCGGTCCCGACGCCGTAGGGCAGCTCGGTGACCACGACGCCCTTCCGGCGCCCGATCGTCTCGATCCGCGCGGTCGCGCGCATCTTGAAGGAGCCGCGGCCCGTCTCGTAGGCGTCGCGGATGCCCTCGAGCCCCACGATCTTGCCGCCGCCGGGCAGGTCGGGACCGGGGATGAACCGCATCAGCCCGTCGACGTCGGTCTTCGGGTGGTTGATCAGGTGGCGCAGCGCCTGCACCACCTCGACCAGGTTGTGGGGCGCCATGTTGGTCGCCATGCCGACCGCGATGCCGGTGGTGCCGTTCACGACGAGGTTGGGGATCGCGGACGGCAGGACCGTCGGCTCGTACTCCCGGCTGTCGTAGTTGGGCTTGAAGTCGACGGTGTCCTCGTCGATGGAGTCGGTCATCGCGGTCGCCGGCGGCGCCATCCGGGCCTCGGTGTAGCGCATGGCGGCGGGCGGGTCGTCGGGCGAGCCGAAGTTGCCGTGGCCGTCGATGAAGGGCAGCCGCATGGACCAGGGCTGCGCCATCCGGACCATGGCGTCGTAGATCGCTCCGTCGCCGTGGGGGTGCAGGCGACCCATCACCTCGCCGACGACGCGAGCCGACTTCACGTGGCCGCGGTCGGGGCGCAGGCCCATCTCGTTCATCGTGTAGAGGATCCGACGCTGGACCGGCTTCAGGCCGTCGCGGGCGTCCGGCAGCGCCCGGGAGTAGATGACCGAGTAGGCGTACTCCAGGAACGACGACTGCATCTCGTCACGGATGTCGGTGTCGAGGATGTGCTCCTCGAAGTCCTCCGGGAGGGGGTCCTGCTTGGTGCGGCGTGCCATGCGCCCATTCTCCCCGGCGGCCCCGGCGGATCGGCGCCGACCCGCAGGTGGCGACCGGGATGGGGTGCGGGCGGATAGATTTCTCGTGTGAGCCCCGCCGACCCGACCCCCACGGACGAGATCGAGGCTCCGCCCGCGCACTGGGAGGGCGACGTCCTCCTCCGCGACGGGCGGACAGCGCACATCCGCCCGATCCGTGCCGAGGACGACCAGCTCCTGGTCGAGTTCTACGCCCGGGTCTCCGACGAGTCGAAGTACTACCGCTTCTTCTCGCCGATGCCGACCCTCTCCGAGCGGGACGTCCGGCGGTTCACCCACGTCGACCACCGCGACCGGGTGGCGCTGGTGCTGATCCTCCAGGAGCGGATGATCGCCGTCGGGAGGTACGACGTCGTCGAGGCCCGCGAGGCGGAGGTCGCCTTCCTCGTGGAGGACGAGCACCAGGGTCGCGGCATCGCGCAGCTGCTCCTCGAGCACCTCGCCCAGGCGGCCCGCGAGCGGGGCGTCGAGCGGTTCACGGCGGAGGTGCTGCCGGACAACCACCGGATGATCCAGACCTTCCGGGACGCCGGCTACCGCGTCGCCAGCGGCTACCACGACGGCGTGATCACCCTGGAGTTCCCGATCGACCCCACCGACACCGCGATCGGCGTGATGCGCGACCGCGAGCACGCCGCCGAGGCGGCGTCGATCCAACGGTTCTTCCACCCCAGGTCGGTCGCGATCATCGGCGCCAGCCGGCGGCAGGACACGATCGGCCAGGTGCTGGTGCGCAACCTGGTCACCGGCGACTTCGCCGGCCGGGTCTACGTCGTCAACCCCAGCGCCGGCGCGGTCTCCGGCATGCCGGCCTACAAGAGCGTCAGCGACATCCCCGACGAGGTCGACGTGGCGATCGTCGCGGTCCCGGCCGACGCGGTCACCGACGTGGTGCTCGACTGCGCCAACAAGGGCGTCCACGGGCTGATCGTGATCTCGTCGGGCTTCGCCGAGACCGGCGAGGAGGGCCGCCGGCGCCAGCGGCACCTCGCGGGTCTGTGCCGCTCCTACGGCCTCCGCCTGATCGGTCCCAACTGCCTCGGCATCATCAACACCCAGCCGAGCGTGCAGATCAACGCGTCCCTGTCGTCGGTGATGCCGGCACGCGGCCGGGCCGGGTTCTTCTGCCAGTCCGGTGCGCTGGGGTCGGCGATCCTGGAGAAGGTGAAGAACCGCGGCCTCGGCATCTCGACGTTCGTGAGCGCCGGCAACCGCGCGGACGTCTCGGGCAACGACCTCCTGCAGTACTGGGAGGAGGACGACTCGACCGAGGTCGTGATGATGTACCTGGAGTCGATCGGAAACCCGCGCAAGTTCTCCCGGATCGCGCGCCGGGTCTCCCAGCGCAAGCCGATCGTCGCCGTCCGCTCGGGCCGCACCACCCAGGGTGTGCCGATGGGCCACACGGTCCGACGGATCAGCGCGCCCCCGGCCGCGGTCGACGCGATGTTCCGCCAGGCCGGCGTGATCCAGGTCGACACCCTCGACGACATGTTCGACGTCGCCCAGCTGCTCGCGCACCAGCCGCTGCCCCGCGGGCGCCGGGTGGCGATCGTCGGCAACTCCGACGCCCTCGGGCTGCTCGCCGCCGACGCGGCGTCGGCCGTCGGCCTCGTCGTGAACAAGTCCGTCGCCCTGGGCGCGGACGCGGCGGCCGACGACTTCGAGGACGCGCTCGACGACGCCATCGACGACCCCGACGTCGACTCGGTGATCGCCGTCTACATCCCCCCGCTCGACGTCTCCGGCGACGAGGTCGCCAACGTCCTGGCCGCCGTGGGGGAGCAGAGCGACAAGCCGCTCGTCTCCTCCTTCCTCGGCGCCGAGGGAATCCCGGAGCTGCTCCGGGTGCCCGACGTGGCGGGCTCCTCGGCCGGACGCGGCTCCGTGCCGTCGTACCCCGCGGTGGAGGCGGCAGTCCGCTCGCTCGCGCGCGTGGTCGAGTACGCCGTGTGGCTGCACTCGCCCGACGGCGTGCCGGCCGACCCGGGGGAGGTCGACACCCTCGCGGCGAGGAGCCTGGTCGAGCGGATCCTCGCCGATCCGGACGTGGCCGAGCACGACCGTGAGGTGGATCTCACCCAGGACCAGCTCACCGCGCTGCTGGCCTGCTACGGGATCGAGCTGTGGCCGACGGTCCCGGTCTCCACCCTGGCGGAGGCCCAGGCGGCCGCGGAGCGGCTCGAGGGCGACGTGGTGCTGAAGTCGACGCTGGAGTCGATGCGGGAGCGCCCCGACCAGGCCCACGTCTGGCGCAACATCTCCGGGCCGCTGGACATGGCGGAGGCGTGGGAGACGCTGACCCGCACGATCGACCCGGCCGGCGGCAGGTTCGTGGTGCAGCGCAACGCACCGCCGGGCGTGCCGATCGCCGTCCGGTCGTTCGAGGACCCGCTGTTCGGCCCGGTGGTGTCCTTCGGCATCTCCGGACCGGTGATCGAGCTGCTCGGTGACTGGTCCTACCGGATCCCGCCGCTCGGCGAGCACGACGTGGCCTCGATGGTGCGGGAGGTGAAGAGCTCACCGCTCCTGTTCGGCTACCGCGGCGCCGAGGCCGTGAACGTCGAGGCCATCGAGGACCTGATCACCCGGGTCGCCGAGCTGCAGAACGAGCTCCCGCAGGTGAGCTCGCTGGAGCTCGCCCTGGTCCTCGCCGGCGTCGACGGGGCCCACGTGCTCACCGCGTCGGCGCGGGTGGCGGCGGTGAAGGATCCGCGGCCCGACTCCTACGTCCGCCGGATGCCCGACCTGGTGACCACCATCCCGGATTAGCGCAGCCGCGTCCCGCGCGCACCTCCGCCACGGCGAACGGCTGGAGGGTGAGAGTATGCGGGCATGCCGAACGCACGTGCCCGCGCCGCCGACGACCGGGACCGGATCGCCGAGCTGCACGCCGCGATCGACCGGACGGGCTACTACCCCGAGGTGGTCGCCGACGCGGTCTCCGGCGCATTGGGCGGCGAGCCGGTCGTGTCCTTCTACGTGCACCACGAGCCGACCTTCGAGCGGGACGAGGTCCGGCGGCACCAGACGGTGGTGGTGCTCACGCCGACCCGGCTGATCCTGGCCCACACCGACGAGCACGCGGGCGACGACCTGCTCCCCGAGCCGTACACCTCCACCTCGACGGAGGCGGTCAGCCTCCGCGCGGTCGCCTCGGTCGTGGTCACCCGGATGACGACCAACCCGACCGCCGGCCCGCGGCCCCCGGCGGAGGCCGTGCTGACCATCGGCTGGGGCGCCGTCAGCCGGATGGACCTCGAGCCCGCCGGCTGCAACGACCCGCAGTGCGAGGCCGACCACGGCTACACCGGCACCCTCTCCTCCGACGACTTCTCGCTGCGGGTCTCCGCGGCCGCCGACGGCGCGGACGCCGTGACCGGGCTGCTGTCCTTCGCGGCCTCGCTGTCCGCGCTGACCCGGGGCTGATCGGTGGTCGACCTCGAGCCGTTCTGCGAGCCGGCCTACGGCGTCCGCTCGCTCGGCGACGTCGTCCCCGCGGTCGCGCACGGGCTCGGCAGCCCGCTGGGCCCGGCTCCGGCAGGGCTGACCCTCCCCGACGCGGCGTCCTACGTCGTCTTCCTGATCGACGGTCTCGGCGCCCGGCTGCTGGAGAGGTACGCCGACGCGGCGCCGTACCTGTCGTCGCTGCTGGTCGGGTCCGAGCCCGCCACCGCGGGCGTGCCGTCGACGACGTCCACCTCGCTCACCTCGCTCGGCACCGGGCTCGCCCCGGGCGCGCACGGGCTGGTGGGGTTCACCACCCGGATCCCCGGCACGGAGGAGCTGCTCAACGCGCTGCTGTGGGACGGCGACGTCGACCCCACCCAGTGGCAGCCGCACCAGACGGCGTTCTCCTCCCTGCAGGCGGCCGGGGTGCGGGTGACGGTGGTGAACAAGCGCGAGTTCAACGGCAGCGGGCTCACCGTCGCCGCCCACCGGGGCGCCGACTACGTCGGTGTGGACCGCGTGGGGGAGCGGATCGCCGCGGTGGTCGCCGCCTCGACGCCCGCAACGCGGCAGCCGGCGCTGACCTACGTCTACGACGGCGACCTGGACTGGACGGGCCACCGCTGGGGCGTGGCGTCGAGTCACTGGCTCCAGCAGCTCGCGATGATCGACCACGAGGCCGAGCAGCTGCGCGAGGCGCTGCCCGCCGACCGCCGGCTCGTGGTCGTCGCGGACCACGGGATGGTCGACGTGCCGGAGGGCTCCCGCATCGACGTCGCGGCCCACGACGAGCTCCAGGCGGGCGTCGCTCTGGTCGGTGGTGAGGCGCGCTTCCGGCACCTCTACTGCCGCGGCGGGGCGGTGGCCGACGTGGCGGCGACCTGGGCGGCGGTCCTCGGCGACTGCGCCGACGTGCTGACCCGCAGCGAGGCCATCGGTCGGGGCTGGTTCGGCGCGGTGGACCCGACGGTGCTGCCCCGGATCGGCGACGTCGTGGTCGCGTGTCGGGACGACTTCGCGGTGCTGTCGACCGACGGGTTCCCCTACGAGGCACACCTGATCGGCATGCACGGCTCGTTGACCGCCGAAGAGATCCTGATCCCGGTGCTGCTGGACTGACGCCGCCGGGGGTCGGTCAGTCGAACGGCAGCGGCTCGGGGGAGAGGCTGACCGCGCGCGCCCGCGCGGCGGTGAGGCCACGCCGGTGGTGCTGGCGGCACAGCACCTCGTAGGCGACCTCGGGCACCCACCGGTCGCGGGAGGCCGCGGCACCGGGAGCGTCGGTCCCCTCCTCGGCGTCCGGGTCGACGTCGCCCACCACGATCACCTCGCCCTCGGTGACCATCACGCCGTCCTCGGTGCGCGCGTTGTGGGTCGCCCGCTTGCCGCACCAGCACAGCGCCTCGACCTGGAGGACTTCGGTGCGGTCGGCGAGCTCGACCAGCCGGGCGGAGCCCGGGAACAGCCGGGTCCGGAAGTCGGTGAGGATGCCGAAGCAGAAGACGTCGATCTGCAGCTCGTCGACGACCTTGGCGAGCTGGTCGACCTGCGCGGCGGTGTAGAACTGCGCCTCGTCGCAGATCAGATAGTCGATCCGCGCGCCCCGGGTGAGCGCGTCGACGGTGTAGCGCCAGAAGTCGAACTCGACCGTCACCTCGATCGCGTCGGCGGTGAGGCCGAGCCGGGACGAGACCTTCGCGGCACCCGCCCGGTCGTGCGAGGTGAAGAGCCGGCCGATCCGTCCCCGGGCGGCATGGTTGTGGTTGGTCTGCAGCGCCAGGGTCGACTTGCCGGCGTCCATCGTCCCGGTGCGGAAGGTCAGCTCGGCCACGGGCGGCATCCTCTCACCCGCTCACCGCCCGGCTGCCCGGACCGCCTCCGGAACGGACGGTGTCACCCGGATGACGAAGGGACGACGATTTCGGCACTTTGGGGCAGATCTCGGGATTCCACTCCCGAAATCGCTCGATCGGGCGTTGACTGAGGGCCTGTCGAACGAGAAGCGGGAGGTCGGCATGGGGGTGCCCGACGTTCTCCAGCAGCGCCTGCGGCGCGCGGTCGCGCTCTGTGTGACGATGAGCGCGGGTGCGCTCCTCGTCACCGGGCTGGGCCCCCAGTCAGCCCCGGACGCCGCGGCGCCGGTCATCTCCCAGGTCGAGCAGCGGGTGCCGGTCGGGTACGCCGGCCCGGCCGCCTCTGGCGCGCTGGCCCAGCCGGTGGCGCCGCCGGCCGCGGTGCCGGCGCTGTCGGTACGACGAGCGGCCGTCGCCGGCAGCCACGCCGGCCCGATCACGGCGGCGCCCGCTCCGGCGGTCGCGGCCTACCAGCGCGCCGCCTCGATCATCAACGCCACGGTGGAGTGCGGCCTCGACTGGGTGGTGCTGGCCGCGATCGCCCGCGTCGAGTCCGACCACGGCCGCGGCCTCGAGGGCGGCCACCGGGTCGGCCGCCAGGGCAGGGTGAAGCCGGCCCTCGTCGGCGAGCCGCTCGACGGCAGGCAGGACACCGGTCGGGTCCACGACACCGACGGCGGCGACCTCGACGCCGACGCGCGCTGGGACGCACCGGTCGGTGCGTTCGGGCTGCTGCCCGCGACGTGGGCACAGGTCGCCGTCGACGCGGACGGGGACGACCGCCGCGATCCCCACGACGTCGACGATGCCGCGCTCGGCGCGGCGGTGGTGCTCTGCGCCGGGAAGGGCGACATGTCCCGCACCGCCGCCCTTCGTCGCGCGCTGGCGGAGTACCACCAGGCGCCCGGGTTCGTGGCGGCCGTGCTCGCCCTGGTCGAGCGCTACCAGGGACAGCTCGCGGAGGTCCCCGACCACGCACCGCCTCGCACCGTCGAGCTGCCCGACATGCCCGACGTCTGCGCGTGCGACGGCCGCCGGGCCAAGACCCTCGTCGTGGCGGCGGCGGGCGCGCCGGACGACCGCCGGCTGGTCCCGGTCCGGGCCGCGGCTGGGAACAAGAAGGGGGACAAGAGGCTGCAGCGGCCGCCGGTCGCCCAGCAGCCGAACGGTGAGCAGGAGCCGACCGGCTCGGACTCCCCGCCGACCGGCAAGCCGGCCGGACCGACGCCCGCGCCGGACGGTGCGGGCGGCGAGGGAGGCGAGCCGCCCGTGCCCGGCGGACCTCAGCCCCCGGACGGCAGGCAGGACGAGGACGGGCCGCCCAGCTGCGACCCCGCGACCGGCACGCCGTCCGGCGAGGAGCAGGTCGACGTGCCCGTCGCCGAGGAGCAGCCCGCGACGCCGCTCGAGGAGGACCCGGACCCGACCTGCGAGGAGATCGATCCGGCCGACGAGGTGCTGCCCGCGACGCCACCGGAGTGATGCCACACTCAGGCCCATGACCGACCGGAGGATCCCCCGCGACCGCGAGAACGACTACGGCCACGACGTCATCAAGCGGCGCCAGGAGTTCGTGCGCGAGCACACCGCCAGCCCGCTGGAGCACGTCGGCAGCTACTCCCTCGACCCCGGCACGCTGCCCGGCAACATCGAGTCCTTCATCGGCGTCGCGCAGGTCCCCATCGGGCTCGCGGGCCCGCTGCTGGTCAACGGCGAGCACGCGCAGGGCGAGTTCTTCGTGCCGCTGGCCACGACCGAGGGCACCCTGGTGGCGTCGTACAACCGCGGGATGAAGCTGTGTCGCGAGGCGGGCGGCATCACCACCACGGTCGTCGACGACAAGATGCAGCGCGCGCCGGTGTTCACCTTCCCGAGCGCGCGGGAGGCGCGCGACTTCAGCGCCTGGCTGGACGAGCACCTCCCCGAGATCGCGGCCGCCGCGGAGGCCACCACGACGTCGGGCAGGCTGATCGGGATCCAGAAGTTCCCGGTGTCCAAGCTGCTCTACACCCGGTTCAACTACACCACCGGTGACGCTGCCGGTCAGAACATGACCGGCAAGGCGACCTTCGCTGCGTGCTCGTGGATCAAGCAGAACTATCCGGGCGAGCTGCACTTCCTGCTCGAGGGCCAGTTCGCGACGGACAAGAAGACCTCGGTCGTCAACATGCTGCACACCCGCGGCAAGCGGGTCGTCGCCGAGATCACGCTGCCCGCCGCGCTGGTGGAGGAGCAGATGCACGTCAGCACCGACAAGCTCTTCAGCGCCCGGATGAAGGGCCAGCTCGGTGCCTTCATGTCGGTGACCAACAACAACGGCAACCACTCCGCCAACGGCATCACCGCGCTGTTCATCGCCACCGGCCAGGACGTCGCCAACGTCGCGGAGAGCTCCGCCCTCTACGGCTTCTCCGAGCTGCTGCCCAACGGCGACTTCTACGCCTCGGTGACCCTGCCGTCGCTGATCGTCGCGACGTACGGCGGCGGCACCGGGCTCGCGACGCAGCGGGAGTGCCTGGAGCTGCTGGGGTGCTACGGCTCGGGCGGGGTCGGGCGGCTGGCCGAGATCATCGCGGCGACCGTCCTCGCGGGCGAGCTGTCACTGGGCTCGGCCGTCGTGGCCGAGGAGTGGGTGCAGGCCCACGACGACCTCGGCCGCAACCGGCCCTGAGCCGCCGGACGCCTCAGGACCGCGGACGCACCCGGAGCACGCGGTCGTTGCCGCCGCCGTTGTCGGTGGTGACGAGCAGCGACCCCGCCGCGGTGGTGGTCACGTCGCGGAGCCGCCCGTAGCGACGCAGCTCCGCGGGGGCGTCGGTCCACACCAGCCGGTTGTCCCAGTTCAGCTTCACGAACATCAGCCGCTGCTCCTTCAGCACCGCGACGGCGAGGCTGTCGCGGTACTGCCCCCACGCGGTCCCCTTGACGAAGTCGGCACCCGACGGCGCGATCGTCGGGTTGCCCGAGCGCCAGCGGGCGCCGTACTGCTTGCCGGGAAGGCCGTGGTCGGTCATCGGGCGGCTCTCGTTGTAGCCGGGCACCGGGTGCCAGCCGAAGTTCCGGCCGCTCACCACGATGTTGATCTCGTCGTCGCGGTAGGAGCCGTGCTCCACCGACCACACGGTGCCGTCGCGGCGCTGCGCGAGGCCCTGGATGTTCCGGTGGCCGTAGGTCACGATGTAGCGCCGCGCGCCCTTCCGGTCGTACCAGCGGTTGTACGACGCCGGCCTGCCCGTGAAGCGGTTGATCCGCAGCACCTTGCCGCCGAAGGACCCCAGGCTCTGCGGCTTGCGGCCCGCGGAGGCGTCGCCGGTGCCGATCATCAGCGAGCCGTTGGCGGCGATCAGCAGCCGGCAGCCGCCGTGCCGACCGGTCGAGCTGGTAGGGAGCCCCGCGAGCAGCACCTCGTCCAGCACCGCCCGGGTGAGGCCCGGGTCGATCCGCCACGCGACCACCCGGATGTCGCTGGAGCCGTCGGCCTTGCGCCAGCCCGAGCAGGTGTAGATCCGCCGGTTCTGGCGGAACCCCGGGTCGACCTCGAGACCGAGCAGCCCGGTCTCGCCCACCGACCAGATCCGGCTGCTGGGGAACTCGAGGTTGCGCTTGCTGCCCGTGCGGACGTCGATGAGGGTCAGCTCGCGACGGTTCCGCTGGGTGACCAGGAGGTGGTTGCTCGGGAGCTGCTGGACCTCCCACGGGTGGTCGAGGCCCGTGGCGATGACGTCGACCCGGAAGCCGGTCACCGGGGCCGACGAGGCAGCGACGGGAGCGGCCGCCGTCCCGCCGGGCGGGGCGATCGCGAGCAGGGCGGCGAGGAGGACGACGACGGCGGTGAGTACGGCGACGCGCGGGCGCATGCGCGCGCGGTACCCACCGCGGGCCGTCTCAACGGTGCGGTGCATCGGCATCCGTCTCCGTCCGGTCACGGATGGGTCAGAAGGTGTGCTCCGCCGACGGGAAGCTGCCGTCCTTGACCTCGGCGTCGTAGGCGCGCGCCGCGTCGAGCAGCACCGACCGGAGGTCGGCGTACTGCTTGACGAAGCGGGGGAGCCGGCCGGTGCGGAGACCGAAGGCGTCCTGCCACACCAGCACCTGACCGTCGCACCGGTTGCCCGCGCCGATGCCGATCGTGGGGATCTCGAGCTTGGCGGTCACGTCGGCGGCCACGTCGCCCGGCACCATCTCCATCACCACCGCGAAGGCGCCCGCCTCCTGGACCGCCTCGGCGTCGCGCAGCACCCGGTCGGCCGTGGCGCCGCGGCCCTGCACGCGGTAGCCGCCGAGCGCGTGCTCGGACTGCGGCGTGAAGCCGATGTGCGCCATCACCGGGATCCCCCCGCGGGTCATCCGCTCGATCTGGGGCGCCATCTCGACGCCGCCCTCGAGCTTCACGCAGTGGGCGCCGCCCTCCTTCATGAAGCGGGCCGCGGTCAGGTAGCCCTGCTCGGGCGAGGCCTGGTAGGACCCGAACGGCAGGTCGCCGACGACGAGCGCCCGCGACACCGAGCGGCTGACCGCCCGCGTCATCGGGATCAGCTCGTCGACCGTGATGGGCAGCGACGTGGTGTTGCCGAGCACGTTGTTCGACGCGCTGTCGCCGACGAGCAGCACCTCGATCCCGGCCTCGTCGAAGACCTGCGCGGTCAGCTGGTCATAGCTGGTGAGCATCGAGAAGCGCTCGCCGCGCTCCTTCATCTGGCGCAGGTGGTGGGTGCGGATCCGCTTGGGCGGGGCCGGCGCCGGGTCGGCCGGCGGACCGGCGGGGCCTCCGCCGTAGGGAGCGGTCTCCTCGGGGGCGTTGCTCATCGTCGAGCTCCGTTCTTCTCATCTCGCGGCTCCCTGGTGGAGTCCACGGATCGTCAGGAACAACGACGAGGCTAGTCCCGGGCACCGCCCGGCCGCGCTGTGTGTTGGGTCACGGCCGCGACCGCGGCCTCCAGCTCGGCGACCACGATCCGGCGCATGCCGAGCATCGCCTCGGCCGCCGCCTGCGCCCGCAGCGGGTCCGGGTCGGACACCAGCTCGTAGAGCCGTTCGGGGACGATCTGCCAGGACAGCCCGAACCGGTCCTTGAGCCACCCGCACACCGACTCCTCCCCGCCATCGACGAGCGAGTCCCAGTAGTAGTCGACCTCCGACTGGTCGCGGCAGGTGACCGACAGCGAGATCGCCTCCGTGAACGGGAAGGCCGGACCGCCGTTGATCCCGCGGAAGCTCATCCCGTCGAGGGTGAACTCACCGGCCATCACGGCTCCCGGATCGCCGGGGCCGGCCTCGGTGTAGCGGCTCAGGTGGCCGATCGAGGAGTTCGGGAAGATGCCGGTGTAGAAGTGCGCGGCCTCCTCCAGGTTGTCGTCGAACCACAGGCAAGGCTGGATCCGACAGGTCTGGATGCTCATGGAGGAGTCGACCGGCCGCCGCTGCCGGACTCATCGGCGGCTGACCCGCGCCTCCCTACACTCGGCCCCGTGGACTTCTACTCCGCCTACGCCCATGGGTTCGCCCGCGTCGCCGCGGTGACGCTGCCGGTCACCGTCGCCGACCCGGCCGCCAACGCAGCCGCGACGCTCGAGCAGGCGAGGGCCTGCCACGACGAGGGGGTCGCCGTGGCGATCTTCCCGGAGCTCGGGCTCACCGGCTACTCGGTCGACGACCTGTTCCTGCAGGACACGCTGCTGGAGGCGGTCCAGGCGGCCGTCGCCGAGATCGTCGCGGCCTCGACCGACCTGCGGCCCGTGCTCGTGGTGGGGGCGCCGCTGCCCCGGGGCAACCGGGTGCTCAACTGCGCCGTCGTGATCCACGGTGGCCGGATCCTCGGCGTCGCGCCGAAGTCCTACCTGCCGACCTACCGTGAGTTCTACGAGCGCCGTTGGTTCGCCCCGGGCGACGAGCTGTGGGGCGAGCAGATCACGGTCGCCGGGGCCACCGTGCCGCTCGGCCCGGACCTCATCTTCACCGCGACCGACGTGCCGGGCCTGCACCTGCACGTCGAGATCTGCGAGGACATGTGGGTGCCGATCCCGCCGAGCGCGGAGGCGTCCCTCGCCGGAGCCACGGTGCTGGCCAACCTGTCGGGCAGCCCGATCACGGTGGCCCGCGCGGAGGACCGCCACCTGCTGGCCCGGAGCGCCAGCGCCCGCTGCAGCGCCGCCTACCTGTACGCCGCGGCCGGGCAGGGCGAGTCGACGACCGACCTGTCCTGGGACGGGCAGACCATGGTCTACGAGTGCGGCGAGCTGCTCGGCGAGAGCGAGCGGTTCCCCGAGGGGCCGCGGCGCACGGTCGTCGACGTCGACCTCGACCGGATCCGGCAGGAGCGGCTGCGGCAGGGGACCGTCGACGACAACCGGCGCTCGTTCGCCGGCCGGACCGGTCGGGAGGGGCGCACCGGATGGTCGAGCCCCGACTTCCGGTGGATCGGCTTCCAGCTGGACCCGCCCACCGGCGACATCGGCCTGCGGCGCAAGGTGGACCGCTACCCGTTCGTGCCCGACGACCCGGCGCGGCTGGCACTGGACTGCTACGAGGCGTACAACATCCAGGTCTCCGGGCTCGAGCAGCGGCTCAACGCGATCGGGCAGCCCAAGGTGATCATCGGGGTCAGCGGCGGCCTCGACTCGACCCACGCCCTCATCGTCGCCGCGAAGGCGATGGACCGGCTCGGCCGCCCGCGCAGCGACATCCACGCGTTCACGATGCCGGGGTTCGCGACGGGGGAGCGCACCAAGTCCTACGCGACGCGGCTCTCGCAGGCCCTGGGGTGCACCTTCGAGGAGCTGGACATCACCGACACGGCCCGCACCATGCTGGAGGGCCTCGGGCATCCCTTCGCGAAGGGCGAGCCGGTCTACGACGTCACCTTCGAGAACGTGCAGGCCGGGCTGCGCACCGACTACCTCTTCCGGATCGCCAACCACCGCGGCGGCATCGTGCTCGGCACCGGGGACCTCTCGGAGCTCGCCCTCGGCTGGTGCACCTACGGCGTCGGCGACCAGATGTCGCACTACAACGTCAACGCCGGCGTGCCGAAGACCCTCATCCAGCACCTCATCCGCTGGGTCATCGACAGCGAGCAGCTCCGCGGCGGCTCCCCCGAGGGCGCGACCGAAGAGTCCTACGCCGTGCTCCGCGAGATCCTCGAGCAGGAGATCACGCCGGAGCTGATCCCCGCGGAGTCGGACGAGAAGCCGCAGGCCACCGAGGAGTCGGTCGGCCCGTACGCGCTGCAGGACTTCACCCTCTACCACGTGATCCGGCGCGGCTTCCGGCCCAGCAAGATCGCTTTCCTGTCCTGGCACGCCTGGCGCGACGAGGCCGTCGGCGACTGGCCGCCGGGCTTCCCTGAGGAGAGCCGCAACGCCTACGACCTGGCGACGATCCGGGCGTGGCTGGAGGTCTTCATCCGGCGGTTCTTCGCCAACCAGTTCAAGCGGTCCGCGCTGCCGAACGGGCCCAAGGTCAGCCCTGGCGGGACGATGTCGCCGCGCGGTGACTGGCGGATGCCGTCCGACGCCAGCGCGGCGGCGTGGCTGGCGGAGCTGGAGCGGGTGCCCCGGGGCTGAGGGCCACACGGTGGCGGTACCCCTAGGCTGACGCCATGGGCAAGCAGGAAGACTTCGTTCTCCGCGCTCTCGAGGAGCGTGACGTCCGGTTCGTCCGGCTGTGGTTCACCGACGTGCTGGGGTTCTTGAAGTCGGTGGCCGTGGCTCCGGCGGAGCTCGAGGGCGCGTTCTCGGAGGGGATCGGCTTCGACGGCTCCGCCATCGAGGGGTTCGCGCGGGTCTACGAGGCCGACATGCTCGCCATGCCCGACCCGACCACGTTCCAGATCCTGCCGTGGCGCAACACCGACGGCCCGTCGACCGCGCGGATGTTCTGCGACATCGTGATGCCGGACGGCTCGGCGTCGTACGCCGATCCGCGCAACGTGCTCAAGCGGACCCTGGGCAAGGCCGCCGAGCAGGGCTTCACCTTCTACACGCACCCCGAGATCGAGTTCTACCTCTTCAAGAACGACCCCGAGCCCGGTGTCGAGCCGGTCCCCGTCGACCGCAGCGGCTACTTCGACCACACCGCCCACTCGTTCGGCTCGGACTTCCGTCGCGAGGCGATCACGATGCTCGAGGCGATGGGCATCTCGGTCGAGTTCAGCCACCACGAGGGCGGGCCGGGGCAGCAGGAGATCGACCTGCGCTACGCCGACGCACTCACCACGGCCGACAACATCATGACGTTCCGCACCGTCATCCGCGAGGTCGCGCTGAGCCAGGGGGTCTGGGCGACGTTCATGCCCAAGCCCTTCACGGAGCACCCCGGCTCCGGCATGCACACCCACGTCTCGCTGTTCGAGGGCGACCAGAACGCCTTCTACGAGGCGGGGGCGGAGTACCAGCTCTCCCGGACCGGGCGCCAGTTCATCGCCGGCGTGCTGCGGCACGCCAGCGAGATCAGCGTGGTGACCAACCAGTGGGTCAACTCCTACAAGCGGATGATGTTCGGCGGCGAGGCGCCGTCCTACATCTGCTGGGGCCACAACAACCGCTCGGCGATGGTCCGGGTGCCGATGTACAAGCCGCTCAAGGGCCAGTCCACCCGGGTCGAGCTGCGCACCATCGACTCGGCGTGCAACCCCTACCTGGCGTTCGCCGCCGTCCTCGCCGCGGGGCTGAAGGGCATCGAGCAGGACTACGAGCTCCCGCGCGAGGCCGAGGACGACGTGTGGGCCCTCAGCGAGCGTGAGCGGCAGAGCCTCGGCATCCAGCCGCTGCCCAAGAACCTCAACGAGGCCATCGAGATCGCGGAGCGGTCCGAGCTCCTCGCGGAGACGCTGGGCGAGCAGGTCTTCGACTTCTTCCTCCGCAACAAGCGCGCCGAGTGGGACGAGTACCGCGGGCAGGTCTCGGCGTTCGAGCGGGACCGGATGCTCCCGGTGCTGTGACGTCCCGGCGGCCGCGATGACGCGCTCCTCCCAGCGCACCGAGCTGCTGCGGCTGGGCTTCGTCGACAGCGAGCGGGTGCAAGCCTGGCTCGAGGAGCTCGGCCCTCCCGCCGTCGAGCTGATCGGCATGCTCGGCGGGACCGCCGACCCCGACGGGGCGCTGCACGGACTCTGCCGGCTGGCCGAGGCGGTCGCCGACCGCGACGAGCTGATGGAGGCGCTGTGCAGCGACGAGGGCACGGCGATGCGGCTGCTCTCGGTGCTCGGCGCCAGCTCCGCCCTCGCCGACCACCTGGTCGCGCACCCGGAGCAGTGGCGGGAGCTGACCGACCCCACCCTCGGGTCGACCCGCCCGCCGGCGTGGGCGCTGCGGGCGGAGCTGATGGCGGCCGTCGGCGCCGACCCGGCGGCTGACGAGCCGGTCGCGACCGTCGACGACCTCCGCGCGGTCGACGCGCTGCGGGTCGAGTACCGCCGGCTGCTGCTGCGCCTGGCGGCCCGCGACCTGGCCCACCACGTCGGTGTCGACGACGCTGCCGCCGAGCTCGCCGACCTTGCGGCCGGCACCCTCGACGCGGCCCTCGCCGTCGCCCGGCAGCGGGTGGGCGAGGAGGCCGCGGGCGTGCGGCTGGCCGTGATCGCGATGGGCAAGTGCGGCGGCCACGAGCTCAACTACGTCTCCGACGTCGACGTGCTGTTCGTCCACGAGGCCGCCGGCCCCGACGACCTCGACGACCCGGCCGCCGCCGCAGCGGCCGGCCGGGTCGCCGGCAAGCTGGCGTCGCAGATGATGCTGGTCTGCTCGGCCCACACCGCGGAGGGGACCATCTGGCCGGTCGACGCGGCGCTCCGTCCCGAGGGCAAGGCGGGGCCGCTGAGCCGGACCGTGGCCAGCCACCAGAGCTACTACGAGCGCTGGGCGGAGCCCTGGGAGTTCCAGGCGCTGCTCAAGGCTCGCGCGGTCGCGGGCGACCTCCGGCTCGGCCGGGAGTTCGTCGAGGTCGTCTCGCCGATGGTCTGGACGGCCGCGGACCGGGAGGGCTTCGTCGACTCCGCGCGGGCGATGCGGCGCAGGGTGCTCGAGCACATCCCCGTCAAGGAGGCCGATCGCCAGCTCAAGCTCGGCACCGGCGGGCTTCGGGACGTCGAGTTCGCGGTGCAGCTCCTGCAGCTGGTGCACGGGCGGGCGGACGAGCGCATCCGATTGCCCACGACGCTGAGCGCGCTCGCCGAGCTGACCCGCCGGGGCTACGTCGGTCGCGAGGACGGGGAGGCGCTGCACCGCGCCTACTCCTTCCTGCGCCAGCTGGAGCACCGGATCCAGCTCCACCGGCTCCAGCGCACCCATGTCGTGCCGTCCGACGAGCCGTCGCTGCGGCGGCTGGGCCGCAGCCTGGGCTTCCTCAAGGAGCCGGTGAAGCGGCTCGACGAGACGTGGGAGCACCACCGGCGCGAGGTCAGCAGGCTCCACCAGAAGCTGTTCTACCGTCCGTTGCTCACGGCGGTGGCGCGCATCGGCGCCGACGAGGTGCGGCTGTCCTCGGAGGCGGCCCGCGCCCGGCTGTCCGCCCTGGGGTACGCCGACCCGAAGGCGGCGCTGCGCAACCTCGAGGCGCTGACGGCCGGCGTCACCCGGACCGCCGCGATCCAGCGCACGCTGCTCCCCGCGATGCTGCAGTGGTTCGCCGAGTGCCCGGACCCCGACGGGGGTCTGTTCGGCTTCCGGCGGATCAGCGAGGCCCTGGGCCGCACGCCCTGGTACCTCTCGATGCTCCGCGACGAGGGGCAGGTCGCGGAGCGGCTCGCGCACCTGCTGGCGACCTCTCGCTACTGCACCGGCCTACTCGAGGGTGAGCCGGCCGGCGTCCGGCTGCTGGCCGGCGACCTCCAGCCGCTCGGCGTCGACGCGCTCACCGAGGAGATGGTGGCGACCGCCCGCCGCCAGGAGAGCCACCCCAAGGCGATCCGCGCCATCCGCGCCGTACGGCGGCGCGAGCTGCTGCGGATCGCCGCCGGCGACCTGCTCGGGCTCATCGACGTGGCAGACGTCGGCTTCGCCCTCACTCGGCTCACGGACGCGACGCTGGAGGCGACGCTGGGAGCCACCTGCGACGCGGTCTGCGCCGAGCGCGGCCTGGCGGAGCCGCCGACCCGGTTCGCGATCGTGGCGATGGGGCGGTACGGCGGCTTCGAGCTTTCCTACGGCAGCGACGCCGACGTGCTGTTCGTGCACGACCCGGTCGACGGCGCGGACCCGCAGGAGGCGGCGTCGTTCGCGCGCGCCGTCGCCGAGGAGGTACGACGCGCGCTCGGCGCCCCGGGGCCGGACCCCGCGCTCGTGGTGGACGCCGACCTGCGGCCGGAGGGGCGCCAGGGACCGCTGGTGCGGACCCTCGACGCCTACGCCGCCTACTACGCCAAGTGGTCGAAGATGTGGGAGGCGCAGGCCCTGCTCCGTGCCGACGCGGTCGTCGGCGATCCCGAGCTGCGGCGACGGTTCACCGAGCTGATCGACCCGCTGCGCTACCCCGAGCAGGGGCTCAGCGACGACGACATCCTGGAGGTGCGGCGGATCAAGGCGCGGGTGGACCGCGAGCGACTGCCGCGGGGTGCCGACCCCACTCTGCACCTCAAGCTCGGGCGCGGTGGGCTCACCGACATCGAGTGGACGATCCAGCTGCTGCAGCTGCGGCACGGGGCTCGGGTGCCCGGGCTGCGGACCGCGCAGACGCTGGCCGCGCTCACCGCCGCGGCGGAGGCCGGCCTGATGACGGCCGACGATGCGGAGACGCTGGGCACGGCCTGGCGGATGGCGACGCGGGTGCGCAACGCGCTCCTGCTCGCGCGCGGCCGGCCGGGGGATCAGTTCCCGCGGGCCACCCTCGAGCGCCGCTCGGTGGCCGGGATCATGGGCTACCAGCTGGTCGAGACCGACCGCCTCCTCGACGACTACCTGCGCGCGACGCGGCGAGCCCGGGCGGTGGTCGACCGGGTTTTCTGGGAGTGACCCGTTTTAGGTGAGCCAGACCTGACCCGATTGGTCCCAACCCGGCATCGGTATGTCATGATGTGGTACGTCGGGCCGCGGCCGACCCCCCCAGAGGCCGCGGCCCGACACCCGTTTTCCCGGTTCGTCGGTTCCCCGGTCGATCTGGCGATGCCGGCAGATCCCCCGCCCCGCGGCGGCTCGCGCGTCGCCGTACGGGAGGATCGTCGTCCGTGACGCCTCTCGACCTCCTGGTGCTGGCCTTCGCCCTGGCGATGGACGCGGTGGCCGTGTCGCTGGCCCAAGGTCTGCGGCTGCGGCGGCCGTCGTGGCGCGACGCCCTCCTGGTCGCGGCGATGTTCGGACTGTTCCAGGCGCTGATGCCGGTGCTCGGCTGGGTGCTGGCGTTCTGGTTCGCCGACGAGGTCAGCGCCGCGACGCCGTGGATCGCCTTCGGCCTGCTCACCCTGATCGGCGCGAAGATGCTGTGGGAGTCGTTCGAGGGCGAGCCGGAGGACCACGCCGCCCCGGTGGTGACCGTCCGGTCGGTGACGCCGCTGGCGATCGCCACATCCATCGACGCGGCGGCGGTCGGCGTGACCTTCGGGGTCCTGGAGGTCGACGTCGCGCCCGCGGTGGCGCTCATCGGCGTGGTCACCTTCGCGCTCTCGATCGTCGCGGTCTTCGCCGGCAGCCGCGTGGGCGAGCGGCTGGGCCGGTGGGCGACCCTCGCCGGCGGTCTCATCCTGATCGGCATCGGCGTGCGCATCCTGCTCGGCTGACTGCAGTCGGGGTGTGGCGCAGATCCCGCGAAAAACCTGATACACACTGTCGCTGTTACCTCGTGTCACGGGTACCTTGGCATCCGAGAGACGGAGGTCCTTCAGTGTTGCTCGCAGCAGAACAGTCCCCGCCGGCCGGTGGCGCCGCACTCGACCAGGTGATGCTCGCCGCGGCCGCCTTCGCCGCGATCTACGTCCCGCTCGGGATCTTCCTGCTGAGGGAGCGGGACGGCAAGGTGACCCTCATCGGGCGGCTCGCCGACTGGGTCTCCACCAAGGACGGTCTGCCGCGGTGGGCCGGCCTCCCGCTCTACCTGATGGTGATCTCGCTCCTCGCGTGTGCGTTCGGCGTCTACTGGGACGTGCCGATCCACATGCAGAACGGCCGCGACGAGGGGCCGCTGGCCAACCCGTCCCACTTCCCGATCATGTTCGGCATCTTCGGGTTCCTGGCGGCCGGCGTGATCTCGGCCGGGCTGGCGCGCGACCCGTTGCCGCGGCGGACCGTCCGGTTCTCGCAGGGATGGCACGTCCCGATGGGGACGCTGGTGATGCTGGGCGCCGGTGCGATCGCGGCGACCGGGTTCCCGGCCGACGACGTCTGGCACCGCCTCTTCGGCCAGGACGTCACCGAGTGGGGCCCCACGCACGTGATGATGATCGGCGGCGCCGTCACCGTGATGCTGGCCCTCCCGCTCCTGCTCGCGGAGTCCGCGCAGGTGGGTCGTGCGCCCGCCCGCACCCTCGAGCGCTTCGGCGGGCTCGCCACCGGCGGCCTGCGGGCCTTCGGCCGGATCCTGCCGCCCGTACGACGTGAGGCGCCCGCCTCCGTGACGGCCGACCGCAGCGCCTGGGCCACCCGGCTGCTGCTGACCATCGCGATCGGCATGTGCATCGTCCCGATGGCCTTCCTGATGGAGTTCGACCTCGGCGTGCCGCAGTTCCCGGCCGCGACGATGTTCATCATCTCCGGGTTCCTCACCGGGTGGATCTTCGTGGCCGGGCGCCTCTTCTTCGGTCCCGGTGGCGCGCTGGTCGCCTGGATCACCTACGTCGTCATCCGGGTGCTGATCTTCGCGATGACGCTGCCCGTCCCGGACATCGAGCGGGCCCGGTGGCTGCTCTTCCTCGGCGCGGCCCTGTCCATCGAGCTGCTCGCGCTCCTCGTCCGCAACCGCGGGCCGGTGTTCGCCGCGGTCGCCGGGCTGCTCGCCGGGACGGTCGGGCTCGCCACCGAGTGGTGGTGGATGGACCTGTTCCTGCCCTACCCGCTCCCGCCCCAGGCGGAGCAGATCCCGCTGATGCTCGCCGTCGGCGGCGTCGCCGGCGTGGGCGGCGGGCTCCTCGGCTGGTCGACGAGCCGTCATCTCGAGCGGATCGCCGACCTGCCCGCCGCCTCCGCGCCGCTGCGCCCGGAGGGCTCCGGCCGCGGTCGCTGGCTCGGCACCGTCGGCGTCTCCCTCTTCGTCGTGCTGATGGGGGTCTTCGCGCCGCCCGCCTCGGCCGGCGAGGTCGAGGTGGTCAAGGAGTGCGACGACGACGGCTGCCGGACGTCGTACGTCCCGAAGCCGGGGACCGACGTGATCATGGGCAGCGTCGACTACGACAGCGCCTGCATCGGCACCGAGGACTGCCACGCGACGCCGACGGTGACGCTCGACCCCGTCGACGCCGCCGACGACGCCGTGTGGATCTCGGCGATCGCCTACCAGGGCGCGCACACCGACGACGAGCGGCTGCCGACCGGCATCCTGACCACGGCGATGGAGCCGACCGGGCGTCCCGGCGAGTTCCGCAGCGCCGACCCGCTGCCGCTGTACGGCGAGTGGAAGGTGCTGCTGCGGCTGCACACGGCGCCGACCACGATGGTGTCGATCCCGCTGCACATGCCGGAGGACCCCGCGATCGACGGGCCGAGCTCGGGCCTGGTGCAGGTCGAGGACGGTGCGGACGTCGCCTTCGTGCACGAGCCGTTCCTGCTCCAGCGCGAGCGCAAGCCGGACGTGCCGGCGTGGCTGTGGTCGGTGGCCTACGCGCTGGTCATCGCCTCCTGGCTCGCGCTGCTGGCCTTCTACGGCTGGCTGTTCTCGGCAGCGGCGCGCGGCGCCGGCTCGTCGAGCCGGGCGGCCACGTCGACGCCGGCCGGGTAGCCGGCCCGGCTTCGCGTCACCCGTCGCCGAGCGCGGCGAGCGTCTCCAGCCGCTCGGCGTGGCCGGTCGCGATCGACTCGGCCAGCTCGACGGCGGGGCCGAAGGTGCCCTCCTCTCGCTCGGCCTCGGCTGCGGCGAGCGCCTCCTCGTGGTTGTCGGTCATGAGGTCGACCCAGAGCGGCTCGAACGCGCCGCCCTCCGCCGCCTCCAGTGCAGCCAGCTCCTCGCTGGCTGCCTCGTGCTCGTCGCCGTGCTCGTCGGTCTGCTCGTCACCGTCCTCGCCACCGTGACCGGCGTTGGCGTGGTCGCGGACGGTCTCCGGGATCGGGCGGTCCCAGCTGGTGAGCCACGTCGTCATGTCCTGCACCTCGGGCGTCGACGAGAGCTGGATCTCCTCGGCGAGGGCACGCGCCTCGGGGGAGAGCTGCTTGCCGGTCGCGACGTCGACCATCGCCAGCGCCTCGGCGTGCAGCGGGATCATCGTCGTGGCGAAGTCCACGTCCGCCGAGCTGAAGACGTCGCCGTTGCGAGCCGTCTCGACCGCCACCGCCCCCTCGCCACCGTCGCCGTCCCCGCCGCCGCAGGCGGTCACCGCGAGGAGCAGGGTCACCAGGGTCACGGTCGCGCGGAACATGCTTCCCATGATCCCTGCGCCTAGGATCGGCCGGTGCACAGCCCCGACGACCGGCTCGAGCGGATCGACCCGGAGAAGCTCGCCATCGCCCTCGAGGTGCTGCGCGAGATCCCGCGCCTCCACCCCGAGCACGACGACGTCCGCACCATGAAGCGCGCGGCGTCGTACATGTACAAGCTGATCAAGAAGCAGCGCCGCGCCGAGATCCGCGAGGCGCGTCAGCGCCACGACCAGCAGATCATCGAGGCCACGGCGACTGGGTCGCCGCTGCGGATCGACGACGAGACCGCGGGCATCCCGCTCGTCTCCACCGCGCAGGGTGCCTTCGCCGGGGAGCTGATCACCCCTCGCGGCTGCTACATCTGCAAGGAGGACTTCACCCTCGTCGACGCGTTCTACCACTGGCTCTGCCCGCGCTGCGCGGCGAGAAGCCACGCCAAGCGCGACCAGCGCACCGACCTCACCGGCAAGCGGGCGCTGCTCACCGGCGGCCGCGCCAAGATCGGGATGTACATCGCGCTGCGCCTGCTCCGCGACGGCGCGCACACCACCATCACCACCCGGTTCCCCAAGGACGCGGTCCGCCGGTTCTCCGCGATGGAGGACGCGGCCGACTGGCTCCACCGGCTCAGGATCGTCGGCATCGACCTGCGCGACCCCACCCAGGTGATCTCCCTCGCCGACGACGTGGCCGCGGACGGCCCGCTCGACATCCTGGTCAACAACGCCTGCCAGACCGTACGACGCTCGCCGGGCGCCTACGCCCAGCTGATCGAGATGGAGTCCGCGCCGCTGGAGCCGCACCCGGCCGAGCTCGAGCTGCCGGAGATGGTCACCTTCGACCGGATCTCCGAGGCGCACCCGGCTGCGATCGCCGGCGCGCTGGAGGCCAACGCCGTCGCCCACCACGAGGGCGAGTCCCCGGAGCTGGCGCGGGCCGCCCACAACGCGGCCTCGCTGACCGCTCTGGCGCTCCGGGCAGGGAACGCCTCGCTGGAGGCTCACCTCGCCGGCACCGCCGTCGACGCGGGCGGGCTGCTGCCCGACGTACAGACCAACAACTCGTGGACGCAGGTCGTGGACGAGGTGGACCCGCTGGAGCTGCTCGAGGTGCAGTTCTGCAACTCGATCGCCCCGTTCCTGCTGGTGTCGCGGCTGCGGCCGGCGATGCGCGCCGCCGTGCAGGCAGGAGCGCGCCGGGCCTACGTGGTCAACGTCAGCGCGATGGAGGGACAGTTCTCCCGGCGCTACAAGGGCCCCGGCCACCCCCACACCAACATGGCCAAGGCGGCGCTCAACATGATGACCCGGACCAGCGCGGGGGAGCTGTTCGAGACCGACCGGATCCTGATGACCGCCGTCGACACCGGCTGGATCACCGACGAGCGCCCGCACCACGAGAAGCTGCGGATCGCGGCCGAGGGCTGGCACGCGCCGCTGGACCTCGTCGACGGCGCCGCCCGGGTCTACGACCCGATCGTGCGCGGCGAGGCCGGTGAGGACCTCTACGGGTGCTTCGTGAAGGACTACGAGCCGTCCCCCTGGTAGCGCCTTGGTGTGCCCTGGCAGTGCGCTGGCAGGGCCCCGCACTCAGTAGCTCTTCGGCAGGCCCAGCATCTGCGTGCCGATGTGGGCGAGCACCAGCTCCTCGGCCACCGGGATGTTCTTGGCGATCCGGGCGTCCCGGAAGATCCGCTCGATCGGGTACTCCTTGGAGTAGGCCATCCCGCCGAGGGTCTGGAACGCCTGGTTGGCGGCCTCCCACCCGACCTGCGCCCCGGTGAGCTTGGCGACGTTGGCCTCGTTGCCGCAGGGCCTGCCCCGGTCGAAGAGCCAGGCGGCCTTGTAGGTCATCAGCCGGCCGAGCTCGGTCTTCGCCTTGAGCTGGGCGAGCGGGAACTGCAGGCCCTGGTTGGCACCGATCGGGCGGCCGAACACCTCCCGCTCGCGGGCGTAGTCGCAGGCGACCTTCAGCGCGGCGTCGGCGGTGCCGACGCCGCCGGACGCGGCGAGGATCCGCTCGGGGTTGAGCACGTCCCACAGCACGCCGAAGCCCTCGTCGACCCGGCCGATCACGTTGCCGGCCGGCACCCGCACGTCGTCGAAGTAGACCTGGCTGGAGTGGAGGATGTTGCTGCCCATCTTCGGGATCGGCGTGTAGGAGAGCGTCCCGTCGGCGAGCGCCTGCTTGACGTCGACCAGGAACAGGGTGAAGCCCGCCGTGCGGGGGAGGCCCCGCTCCCTCGTCTCGTGGGCGGGGATGGTGCGGGTGACGGCGACCATCCAGTCGGCGTTCTCGACGTTGGAGATCCAGACCTTCTGGCCCCTGATCAGGAAGTCCGCCGACTCGTCGGCGCCTGCCGCGGGGTCGCGGCGGGCGGCGGTCTTGATCTCGATGGCGTTGCTGCCGGCGTCGGGCTCGGTCAGGGCCAGGCAGAACTGGAGACGACCCTCGGCGAGGCCCGGCAGGATCCGCTGTTTCTGCTCCTCGGTGCCGTGCCGGGTCAGGGTCATCGCCCCGAAGCCGGGGGTGGTGACGTAGAAGAACGTGCCGGCCACGCCGCCCGAGGCGCACAAAGTCATGTTCGCGACGGCCAGCTCGAGCAGGCCCTGCCCGCCGCCGCCGTACTCCTCGGGGACGCACAGGCCGAACCAGCCGCCGGCGCCGAGGTCGTCGAACACCTCCTGCGGAAAGCGGTGCTCCTCCTCGCAGCGCGACCAGTAGCCGTGGTCGTACTTCGCGGCCACGGCCGCGACGCCGTCGCGGACGGCGAGCGCGGTCTCCGGCAGGTCGAAGTCCATCGGTGTCCCTTCCTCAGACGAGCGGCCGGCCGAGCCGCCGCCGCAGGCGCATGTCGCGCAGGTAGAAGTTGAAGGGGAAGGTCCGCAGCACCCGGGGCATCCGGCGCTCGACGGCCCCGAGGACCCGCAGCAGCCGGTCGAACCGACGCTGCTTGCGGGCGTTCCACGGGAGGCTCATGGCCTCGCGGAAGGGCGGCGGCAGGAACCCGGTCGTCACGAAGACCACGAAGCCGGCCATGGTGCGCTGGAGGAGCCGGGGGAAGTTCTGCAGCGTGGTGAGCTGCATGAGGAAGTCGGCGACGTGCGGGTCGATGTCGACCTCGGCCATCGAGTCCTCCCAGTAGCGGTCGAACGCCGCGCGGTCCGCCGGCCAGGCGTCGGCGGGCATCTGCAGGGTGGTGCCGAACCGCGCGCAGTGGGCGTAGAGGGCGTCCGCCTCGTCGTCGGGCAGGGGCCCGTGCATCCGCTCGATCATGTCCACGGTGCCGTAGTAGAGGCAGGCCGCGACCCAGGTCTGCAGCCGGGGATCCATCGCGCGGTACTGCACCTGCTCGCCGGGTCGGGAGTAGACCTGCGCGTGCTGCACGTTGACCGCCCTGCGGAAGGCGGTGCGGTCGTCGTCGGTGCCGAGCAGCGCGACGGCCAGATAGGTGAACGTGGTCCGGGCCCGCTTGAACGGGTGCCGCATGGCGGAGCCGGACTGGACCCGGCTGTTCATCACGCCGTAGCCGACCCCCGGCCAGCTCAGCTGCATGATCACGTTGGCCGGGCCGGCGAGATGGGCGCCGATGCCGGAGACGTAGCGGCCCATGTCGAAGCCCTCGGGCACGGGAAGGTCACGCTGCCGGGACCGGGGAGCGGCGTCAGCGGTGGCGGTCATGGGGAGGTCCTTTCGCAGGTCTGCACCCAGGCTAGTCTGTTGTTGGCAGCCTGCCAATAGTAGGATCGCGCCATGTCCTCCGTGGTGGCGCAGCGGCGCCGGCTCCCGCCCGACGAGCGGCGCGAGCAGATCCTGACGGCGGCCGAGCGGCTCTTCGCCGAGCGGCCCTACGCCGACGTCTCGACGACCGAGCTCGCCCGGGCGGCCGGCGTGGCCCGCGGGCTGCTCAACCACTACTTCGGCGACAAGCGCGCGCTCTACCTCGAGGTCGTGCGCCGGGCCGCGCTCCTGGAGGGCCTCGAGGACGTCCCGCTGCCGACGGGCTCGCTGGCGGAGCGGGTGGAGGAGGCGGTGACCTGGTTCCTCGGCTCGATCACCCCGCAGCGCGCGACCTACCTCACCGTCCGCGCCGCCGAGGGGGTGGGCGAGGACGCGGAGGTGCGCGCCATCCTCGACGGCGCGCACGACCTCGCCGCCCGCCGGGTCCTGGAGATGGTGGGCGGTGACCCGGACGACGAGGCGGCGCGCGCCGTGGTGCGTGCCTTCGGCGAGCTGGCGCGCGGAGCGATCCGCGAGTGGTCGCGCGACGGGACGCTCACCCGCGACCAGGCCCACCTCCTGCTGCGCGAGGCGCTGCTGGCGATCGTGGACGACGTGCTGCCCCGGCTCTGAGGCCTCCTCCGGTCGGATCCGGGTGGCTCAGAAGTAGTCGCGGATGTGCAGCGGCCGTCCGGCGAAGGTCGCGTCGAGGGCGTCGTCGTACGTCGCGGGCCCGGTCAGCAGTCCCGCCAGCCGCAGCGCGGCGGAGCCCTGCGTGCCCGACCACGCGAGCGCCAGGCCGCGGGGGTGGTAGGTCGGGCGCTCGCCGGGGGAGCCGGTCTCACTGGGTGCGACGGCCGCGCACCGCCCGGCCTCGTCGACGGTGTAGTCGCCGTCCATCACGCCCAGCCGGTCGCCGGCGACGGAGAAGGCGCAGGGTGCGTCGGAGCGCGTGACGGCCGAGACGGCACCGGCGACGTCGTCGACGCGGAGCATGTAGGGATGGCTGTCGACGACCTTCCAGGCCAGCGTCGGGAGGAAGGTGCGGGCGAGGTCGGCGCCGCTGGTCTGCAGCCGCACCCGGCCCGCCACCGACGAGAACGTGCCCAGCATCCGCCACAGCGTGGGCACAGCCCCCGGCTCGACGGCCAGCAGGTCGGTCACCTCGATCGCGGACCGCGTCTCGTCGTAGCCGGTGCCGCGCTCCCACGAGCAGTAGCCGACCACGCGCCCCTCGTCCGTCACGGCGAGGCTGATCCCGCTGAACTCGCCGACGATCTCCTCGTCGGTCTCCGGGAACGACGGCCCGCGGCGGGTCAGCGGACCGTCCTGGGCGGCGGCCCACGCGTCGTACACCGCGCGGATCGCTGCCATGTCGGACGGCTGCGCGCGTCGTACGGCGAGGCCCTCGGCCGGTCGCACGGCGGCCAGCGCCGCGGTGGGCACCTCCACGGTGTCGAGCGCGCCCACCAGCTCGTAGCCGAGCCCACGGTAGATGCCGGGGGCGGTGGGGAACAGGGTCGAGATCACCTCGGCGCGCTCGGCCCGCCCCTGCGCCAGCACCTCGCGGAACAGGTCGGCCAGCAGCCCGGCGCCCCGGTGCTCGGTGCGGACGGCGACCGCCGCGATCCCGTTGGTGGGCACCTCGCGGCCGCGCCACCAGGAGTGGAACGCCCGGCCGACGACCTGGGCCACGAGCTGGTCGCCGTCGAAGGTGCCCCAGCACGAGCGCCCCGGCCGCGGCCAGGTGGGAAGGGGCGTGCCGGGCGGCTGTGCCCCGAAGGCCTCCGCCGAGAGGGTCATCATGGCGCCGAGGTCGTCGGCCCCGAGCTGCCGGGTCGTAAGGGTCATGGCCACACTATGGCGGCCCGTCACCTGCTTCGCTCAGCGACGCGGCTGGGCCGGGTTCGTCGGCACGCCCTGCGACGGTGGGTTGATCGGCGGACCGGTGGTCTCCGGGCGTGCCTTCGGCTCCGGGCTGGCGTCGTCGCGCACGTCGTGGAGGGTGTCGCCCTCCGGGTCGCCGCCGGTCGGCTCGGCGCCGGACTCCAGCTCCTCGAGCCGTTGGCGGAGCACCTGCAGGACGGGTGCGCGGTCGCCGTGGGACTGCTCGTAGCCGATCAGCGCCTCCAGGCCGGCCTTGTCGAGGCTGCGGATCCGGGACCCCAGCGACCCGGTGGGCAGGTGGTCGTAGTCGGGGATCGGCAGTGCGTCGCGTTCGGTGTCGCTCACCAGTCTCTCCTCTGCTCTCGTCTCAAGCGAGGCGTTACCCGGGGAAGTCCGGTGGAAACGGGCGGCCGTCCGCCCGATCAGCGGCGCTCGGCGGCGGCGGCCCGCAGCGTCGCCGCGACCACGGACCGGGTCTCAGCGGGGTCGATCACGTCGTCGATCTCGAAGACCCGGGCGGCGTTGAGGGCGCTCGCGTGCTTGCGGTACTCGGCGGTGTGCTGTGCCACCGCCGCCTCGCGCTCCGCCTCGGGCATCGCCGCCAGCTCCTTGGCCAGCGCCAGGCGCACCGCGCCCTCCAGGCCCATCGGACCCAGGTGCGCGCCGGGCCAGGCCACGGTGAGCAGCGGCCGGTGCGTGCTCCCGCCGAGCATCGCCTGCGCGCCCAGGCCGTAGCCGCGCCGCAGCACCACCCCGACCAGGGGCACGTTGAGCCGCGCTCCGGCGGTGACCATCCGCGACGCGTGCCGCACCAGCCCGGTGCGCTCCGCCTCGGGACCCACCATGAAGCCGGGGGTGTCGACGAGCGAGACCACGGGCAGCCGCCACCGCTCGCAGAGGTCGAGGAAGTCGGCGGCCTTGGCCGACGCCTCCGAGGTCAGGGCCCCGGCCAGCGCCGTCGACTGGTTGGCCAGGACGCCGACGGCGATGCCGTCGATCCTGGCGAACGCGGTCACCAGCTCCGCGGCCCATCCCTCCCGCAGCCACGTCACGCTGTCGACGTCGGCGAGCGCCTCGACGACCGGCCGGACGTCGAAGGCCTCACGGTCGTTCTCGGGCAGCATCGACCGCAGCGCGGCCTGGTCGGCGGCTTCCGCCTGCGGGCCCGCCGGGGGCGCCGGGTCGAGATAGGAGAGCAGGCGTCGTACGACGGCGACGGCGTCGGCCTCGTCCTCCGCCACCACGTCGAGCACGCCGTTGGCGGCCTGCTCGGAGACCGGACCGATCTCCTCCGGGGCGTGCTGGCCGAGGCCGCCACCGGCGATCATCGCCGGGCCGGCCATGCCGAGGTTGGCGCCGGGGGTGGCGACACGGAGGTCGGCGCAGCCGGCCAGCACGGCATTGCCCGCGAAGCAGCGCCCGGACACGACGGCGATCCGCGGGACCACGCCCTCCAGCTCGCCCCACAGCGCGAAGGAGCCGACGTCGAGGGCGGAGACGATCGGGAAGTCGGTGTCGCCCGGACGGCCGCCGCCGCCCTCGGTGAAGAACACGGCGGGCAGCCGCATCCGCGCGACCAGCTCGATCAGGCGGTCGGACTTGCGGTGGCCGCGCATGCCCTGCGTGCCGGCGAGCACCAGGTAGTCGTAGGAGAGCACCGCGCACGGCCTGCCGCCGACCGTCGCGGTGCCGCCGACGATGCCGTCGGCGGGAGTCTCCACGACGAGCTCGGCGAGGTCGCGGCGCTGCTCCTGGGCGGCGGTCACGAACCGGCCGTACTCCACGAACGAGCCCGGGTCGACCAGGTCGGCGATGTTCTCCCGGGCGGTACGACGCCCACGGGCGTGCCAGCGCTCGACCTTCTCCGGACGGGCCTCGTCGGTGGTCAGGAAGCGCCGGGCGAGCAGCTCGGTGAGTCCCTGGGCCGGTGCGTCGTCGGTCACCGGCTCATCATGGCGCAGGCACCCGGGCCGAGCTCGGGGTGCCGGTGAGCACCCGGACCGCGAGTGCGGTGGTGGCCTCGACGTCGAGGTGGCCGACCACGCGGGTCACCCGGTCGAGGTCGAGCGGGAGCAGACCGGGAGTGCCGGGCACGTCCGGGGTGAGGCCGAGGTCGAGGTCGGTGCGGGCGCGCATCAGCCGCAGGTTGAACTCGTAGCGCTCGCGGGCGTCGGCGGCGGAGAGCCGCCTGACCACGCCGCCGCCGATGCGTCGCGCGCCGGTCTCCGCGCACCAGGAGTCGAGTGCGGCGACCACGGAGCGGCCGGCGTCGTGCTCGATGTCCGCCCACACCGCACGCATGGAACCCAGCCGGCGGAGCAGCACCGCGGCGGTCTTCTCCCCGATGCCCCGGATGCCCGGCAGGTTGTCGCTGGCGTCGCCCCGCACGGCGGCGAACTCGAGGTAGCGGTCGGCCGGGACGCCGTACATCGCCTCGAGGCGGGCCGGGTTGAGCAGAGGCGAGCCGTTGATCCCGCCGTCGATCAGGCGCAGCACCTGCGTGTGCTCGCTGATGTGCGCGAAGGAGTCGCGGTCGGAGGTGATCACCACGCAGTCCCACCCGTGCGCACCCGCCCAGGTGGCCGCCGAGGCGTTCACGTCGTCGGCCTCGAGGCCGGGCGGCGTCACGGTGGCGAGGCCGAGCGCGTCGAGGAGGGCGCCGGCTCGGTCGAGCTGGTCGACCAGGTCGGCGTCCTTCGGGGCCCGGCCGGCCTTGTAGTCGGGGTAGAGGTCGCGGCGGTGCGACGCGGTCCGGTCGTCGAGGCCGAAGACGACCGCATCCGGCGCGAAGGCGTCGATCGCCTCCAGGATCTGGCGGAGCATGCCGTGCAGCGCCCAGGCCGGCCGCCCGGTGCGGTCCCGCAGCCGGGTGTGCGCCCTCGCGTGGTGGTGCCGGTGCAGGAGCGACGGCGCGTCGACCGCCAGCAGCAGCCGGCGCCGGCGGTCGGTGGCTTCCACGCCCGTGATCGTAGGTCCTCGGCGGCGGCCGGCCGCCGCTGGCACACTGGCCCGGTGATCGCCGCGCTCGCCCTCGCCGTCGCCCTCGCACTGGCCCCGGCGGTCACGCCGCCGCCCGGCGGAGCCGACCTCGACTACCAGCTCGGTGGCGCCAGCCGGCCCGCCGACAACGTCGAGGTGGTGGTGCGTGACCGCAGCGCCGCCCCGGCCGGTGGCCGCTACAACGTCTGCTACGTCAACGGCTTCCAGACCCAACCGGACGAGCGGCGGTTCTGGCGCAAGCGGTGGCACCTCGTGCTCAAGCGCGGCGGCCGGCCGGTGGTCGACGAGGCGTGGGGCGAGTGGCTGCTCGACATCCGCACGCCTCGTAAGCGGGTCGCGCTGACCCGGATCGTCGGCCGGTGGATCGACGGCTGTGCTCGCGACGGGTTCGACGCGGTCGAGCTCGACAACCTCGACTCCTTCTCGCGGAGCCGGGGCCTGATCACCCGGGCCGAGGCGCGGGCGTTCGCCCGCCACCTGGTCCGGCGCGCCCACCGCGCGGGTCTCGCCGTGGGCCAGAAGAACTGGGCCGAGCTCGACGGGCGGCGGCTGGGGTTCGACTTCGCCGTCGCCGAGGAGTGCGGCCGCTACGCCGAGTGCGGGGAGTACGTCGCGACCTACGGCTCGCGGGTCCTGGTCGTGGAGTACCGCCGCGCCGACTTCCGCAAGGCGTGCGACGCCTACGGCGACCGGCTCGGCATCGTGCTCCGCGACCGGGCGCTGCGGCGCGACGGTCTGCGCGACTGGTGCTGAGCGCGGCTCAGAGAGCGATCGGGTCGGGCGGCCGGTTGAGCGGGGAGTCCTTGCTCGCGACCATCTCGAAGCGCTCCCGCGGCGTGAGCGACCGGAACGGCTCGAGCATCTCCAGGCCGTAGCCGTCGACCTCGGCCGCGTCGGCGGTCGGGACGACGGAGTGGACCACCCGGTCGTCGTACAGGTGCAGCATGGTGAAGCTCTGGTGGGCGTCGACCGCCGAGAGGAGCCGCTGGTCGGGCGCCAGCTCGGAGCTGTAGCAGGTCGCCGAGGCGACCGAGACCGGCACGCCGGCGAAGGTCGAGTACGACGTGAAGTGGAAGTGGCCGCCGAGGATGCCCCGCACGTCCGTCCCCGCCACCACCTCCGCCAGCCGCGGCTGGTCGTGGAGCTCGATCAGCTCGGCCAGGCGCAGCATCGGCACCGGGATCGGCGGGTGGTGCAGAGCGAGCAGCGTGCCGTACGGCGCCGGCTCGGCGAGCACGTCACGGAGCCAGTCGAGCTGGTCGTCGGTGAGCTCGCCGTGGTGCCAGCCGGGCACGCTCGTGTCCAGCGCGACGATGCGCAGGCCGGCGACGTCGTGGACGCGGTCCTGCGGCGCCTCGCTCTCCACGCCGAAGAGGCCGCGGGAGAACTCGCGACGCTCGTCGTGGTTGCCCATCACCCAGACCACCTCGGCGCCGAGCGCGGCGGCCGCCGGCTCGACGATCTCGCGCAGCCTCGCGTAGGCGGCCGGCTCGGCCCGGTCCGCCAGGTCGCCGGTGAACACCAGCGCCTGCGGCGGCGTGGGGAGCCGCCCGAGCCGGGCCAGCGCCCGCTCGAGGCGCTCGGCGGTGTCCACGGCGCCGTACTGCAGCGAGTCGGCGAGCAGGTGCGGGTCGCTGAGGTGGGCGACGACGTGCGAGGGGTCGGGGTACTGACCGAGGGGCTCCACGACGAGAGGGTAGGTCGTCGGGTGCCCGGCGCGCTGGCGGTCGCCGAAGCCCGCCGGTGCCGGCGCGTCAGGCCACGAGCGGGTGGCGCGGTGGGTCGGGGGGCCGTGAGCGCGGCAGGAAGGTGAACCGGTCACGGTCGTCGACGGGAGGCGGTGGGTGCCAGACCGGGCGGCGCGTGTCGGGGTCGATGGCGACCGTCCACGGTGACTGGTGGACCAGGGTGTGGTGCCGGCGGCAGAGGAGCACCAGGTTGTCGACCGCGGTCGGTCCACCGTCGGCCCAGTGCACGACGTGGTGGGCGTCGCAGGCGATCGGCAGGCGTTCGCAGCCGGGGAAGGCGCAGTGCCGGTCGCGCAGCACCAGGGCGAGGAAGATCGCGGACGTGACCAGTCGCCGGCTCCGCCCGACGTCGAGCACCTGACCCGCGGTCCCGAGGACCGCCGGGATCACCTCCGCGTCGCAGGCCAGCCGACGGACCGCGGTGGCCGACAGTGGTGCGCCCGAGCCGAGGTGTCCGTCCGCGGGCCGGGCGAGCCCCGCCCGCTGGGCGTCGTCGACCTGGGCCCGGAGGCGGTCGAGGTCCATGGTGACCATGACGCGCGCACGGGAGCCGTGGACGTGGGGGAGTGAGTCGGTGGCACTGAGCCGGTCGCAGGCGTCGACCAGCGCATCCCACATCCGCGCGCCGGCGTCACGAGGGTCCTTGCCGTCGTGAGCGCACACCGGGTCGGGACATCCGCGGGAGACGCGTCGACCCTGGTCGTCGCGCTCACCGACGGTCCCTGGCTCACCCCCGCACGCCCCTGGCGCGGTGGTCCGAGGCGCGGCGAGCGGCATCAGGCAGGTCTTCACCCACTCCGCCTCCTCCAGGGAGGCATAGCCTCGGACCCGGACGCCTCCCACGGTGTCCTCGGCGAACGAGAGGAACCTGGCGCCGTGGGCACCCCTCTCTCGGAGGGGCCGGTCGCGGTCGTCGCCGAGCAGCGTGCCGTCGGGGTCGAGCTCCCGCACGACCGCACCGAAGGACCGCTCGAGGTCACTGGCGTCGTAGCGATGGGTCGCCACCAGGTCGAGCATGCGGCTGGCCGCGGCACTGCGCAGCTCCGGCACCCGGGGGAGGGTCGCCACCCGGCCGGCGATCACCCGGGCCTGTGCCTGGGACACCGCTCCTGACCGCGCCGCGTCCCTGACCTCGGGCAGCTCGCGCGTCTGCTCGGCGGCCCTCACCAAGCTGCCGCCCGCCCCCTTGCGCCCTCCGGTGACGTGGGTGAGGAAGTCCTTGGCCGAGGCCCAGCCCTGCTCGGTCACGGCGCCGCTCGACTGGAGGCGGTCGGCGACCTCGAGGAGCGCTGCATCGAGCATCGCCTTCGTGCGGGCCAGGGCGACGGCGCACTCGGGCAGAGCGCTCGGCTCCACGCCGTCCCAGTCGACATCTGCCAGCCCCGCCGCGCGCTCGACCACGGCGGTGAGCGGGTGGAGCACGGGGACCGACGACATGGCGCCATTGTAATCGAACACACAGTCGATTACAACGCAGAACAGGGCCGGACGTGCGTCGGCTCCTGCTCATGGAACGATCGGGCCATGGCGATCGATCCACGTGGCAGGGACATCAAGCGCTACCTCGAGGAGGACCCCGGCGGGCCGGTGGTGATGCTCAACCTCCTCCGCTTCGTCGAGGGCGGCCGCGAGTCGTACGCGAAGTACGCCGCGGCGCTCACCGACACCTTCCTCCCGAAGTACGGCGGCGAGGTGCTCTACGCCGGCGACGGCTCGACGACGCTGGTGGCCGAGGACGGGCAGGACTGGGACGCCGTGATCATCGTGCGCTATCCCTCGCGTGCGGCGTTCAGCCAGATGGTGGCGGACCCCGACTACCAGGAGGTCACCGCTCTTCGCACGCAGGCGCTCAGCGAAGCGGTCCTTCAGGCGACCGTCCCCTGGGGGTGACCCGGTGGTGACCCGGCGGGGAGCAGGGCGGTGACGGCGGCTGTCCGCGGTCGCGGCTAGCGTCGACCACCGGATCACGCAGGAGGTAGGTGGACGATGGACGGGCCGGACGAGCGGGTGACGCGCTTCCGCGCGCTGCACGCGGAGGGCTGCTTCGTGATGCCGAACCCCTGGGACGCCGGCAGCGCCCGCGCGCTGGAGCAGCTGGGCTTCCCGGCGCTGGCCACCACGAGCTCGGGCGCGGCGTGGTCGACGGGGCGACCGGACAACACGATCACCCTCGAGACCGCCCTCCAGCACCTCACGGCCGTCGCTGGCGCCGTGGCGGTGCCGGTGAACGCCGACTTCGAGGGCGGCTTCGCGACGGACCCCGAGCGGGTGTCCGGCAACGTGGCGCGCGCGGCCGCCACGGGCGTCGCCGGTCTGTCGATCGAGGACTCGACCGGCGACCCGGAGGCGCCGCTCTTCGCGCGCGACCTCGCCGTCGAGCGGGTGCGCGCGGCGCGGGAGGCGATCGACGCGGCCGGCACCGGTGTGCTGCTGACCGGCCGGTCGGAGGGCTTCATCTGGGACCGCCCGGACCTCGACGAGACGATCCGGCGGCTGCGCGCCTACGCGGACGCCGGCGCCGACTGCCTCTACGCGCCGGGGATCCGCTCGCGCGAGCAGATCGCCGCGGTCGTCGAGGCGGTGGCTCCGAAGCCGGTCAACCTGCTCGTGAGCTCGCCGTTCATCACCGTCGCGGAGGCTGCGGCCCTCGGCGTACGCCGGATCAGCGTGGGCGGCGCGCTCGCCCGGGCTGCCTGGGGCGGCTTCCTCGCCGCGGCGCGGGAGCTCGCCGAGGACGGCACGGTGTCCCGGCTGGTCGACCTGCCCGACGTCAACGCCCTGCTCGGCGGCCCGGCGTGACCGCCTCGGCGGACGCGGGTGCCCGGGTGCTCGCGATCATCAGCGCCGCGCCGACGGTTGCGATCGCCGCCAGCAGCCCGTACGTCGTGGCGTAGCTGCCGGTGAGGTCCGCGACGGCGGCGCCCGCCCACGGCGCCAGCGCGGACGCGAGGACGACCGGGGCGCTGAGGAGGCCGGACAGTCGCGCGTAGGCCCGCGGTCCCCATCGGTCCGTGATCGCGGTGGCGTGCAGCAGCGTGGCGATGCCCCGGGCCACGCCGGCGACCATGGCCAGCGCGATCAGCACGGCGGGGTCGCCCGGCGCGATGGCGAGGGCCGCGATGCTCGCCGCGGACAGGGTGAAGACCAGCCCCGTGCGTAAGCGGAGGCCGACCCGGTGGGCGGTGACCGTGTAGCCGATCCGCCCGACGACCTGCCCCACGCCGCCGAGTCCCAACGCCCATGCGGCGACCGGCGCGGAGATGCCGCGCTCGAGCAGGAGCGGCACCAGGCTGATCAGCGCCGCGTACATGGCCAGCGAGGCGGTGGTCAGGCCCAGGACCAGCAGGCGGAACCGTGCGTCCGAGCGCACCGTCGCGGCGTACTCGCCGGCGTCCTGCGCGTCGTCGTGCCGCACCGGGTCTGCGGGCCACGGCCGGCGGAGGGCGAGGGCGTGGGCGGGCACCGTGATCACCAGGAGCGCGAGCCCGAGGACGAGGTAGACCTCGCGCCAGCCGAGCCGGGCGTCCAGCGCGGCCGTCACCGGCGCGAACACGGTGCTGGCCAGGCCCGCCACCAGGGTCAGCGTGGCGAGCGCCGGGAGGTGGCGCGGGCCGTACCACCGGGTGAGTGCGGCGAAGGCGGGCTGGTAGAGCACGCCCGCCATGGCCACCCCCGCCACCGCCCACGCCAGCGCGAAGACCGCCAGGTTCGGCGACCACGCGATCAGCCCCACGGCGAGCCCCGCGAGGACCGAGCCGGCCGTCATCACCGCCCAGGGGCCGTTGCGGTCCAGGACCCGCCCGACCGGGATGCCGACGACCGCCGACGTCACCAGCCCCGCGGAGAACGCCGCGCTGGTCGCCGACAGGGACCATCCCGTCTCGGCGGCGATCCCAGGGGCGAGCACCGGGAACGCGTAGTACAGGACCCCCCAGCTGACGACCTCGGTCAGGCAGAGGCCTGCGAGCACCGCGTGCAGGGCCGGCCGCGCGGTGTCCGCAGGCGGCGTCGACGCTGCGGCGCGGTCATCCACGGACCAGTGACCGGCGTCGACGGGAGGCGAGGGCCGTGACGACGTACGACGCGTCACGGTGGACGCCGCGCAGGGTGTTGGAGGAGAACGAGCGCTGGAACTCCAGGCCGAGGTAGGCCAGTCGCGGCTCGGTGGTGGAGAGCCCCCGGACGTGGCGGGGCGCGCCGTCGGGGCCGAGGGCCCCCAGGCCGGCCAGGTAGGGCAGGTGTGGCCGGTAGCCGGTCGCCAGGATCACGGCGTCCACCCGCTCGTGGTCCCCGTCGGCCCACACGACCCCCTCGTCGGTGAAGGACGTGAACATCTGCCGTTGCGGCAGCCGCCCCGAGGCCACCGCGGCCTGGTAGCGGCCGGTGTCGATGACGAGTGTTCCGGTCAGGAGCCGGGAGAGGACCGCAGGTGGCAGCCTGTCCAGCTGCAGCCGGTCCAGCCAGTAGTGGATGTCGCGGCCGCCGCGCACCTGGGCGGTGAACTGGACGGGGGACCGCACGGCGAGGGTGGTCTCCGCGACCTCGGCGAGCTCGTAGCCGACCTGGATCGCGGAGTTGCCCGCCCCGACCACGACGACCCGCTGCCCGGCGAACGTCGCCGGCGAGCGGTAGGCGGCGACGTGCAGGAGCCGGCCGCGATAGGAGCCCTGGCCGGGAACGGCGGGCCGGTACGGGTTGGCGAACGACCCCGACGCCGCGACCACCGCGTCGCCCTCCACCGCGGACCCGTCGTGCAGGTGCGCGACGAGGCCGGCGCCGTCGCGGGTGACGTCGTCGACCCGGGCGTCCGTCCGTACGTCGACAGCGAGCCAGTTCGCGTAGCCCCGGAGGAACTCGACCACCTCGTCCCGGGTCGGGTAGCGACCGTGGTGGCCGGGGAACCCGTAGTCGGGGAAACCGCTGTACTCGCTGGGTGAGAACAGTCGCAGGCTGTCGTAGTAGCCGGGCCAGGATCCGACCGGCTCCGGCCCAGCCTCGAGCACGACGGGCTCCATCCCCACGTCGCGGGCGACCCGGGCGGCGGCGAGCCCGGACTGGCCGCCGCCGACGACCAGCAGTCGCGAGCCGGTCATCGGACGCCGACGCCGCCGAGCTCGACCACCTGCGGCTCGGCCGGCGCGCCGCAGCAGCCGCCGCCCACCGAGGCGGTGGCGTGCGGGTCGTCGAAGGCGCCGGCGCCGTTGCAGACGCCGGTCTCGGGCAGCACCAGCTCGACGCGGTCCGCCGCCTCGAGGTCGCCGTCGAGGGCGGCGACCACCGAACGGACCTGCTCGAAGCCGGTCATCGCGAGGAACGACGGCGCCCGCCCGTAGGACTTCATGCCGACCAGGAACAGCCCCGGCTCCGGCTGGGCGAGCTCCCGGTGACCGTGGGGGGCCACGTCGCCGCAGGAGTGGTGGTCGGGGTGGATCTGCGCCGCGAGGAAGCGCGCCGAGCCGAGGGCCGGGTCGAGGTCGAGGCGCACCTCGGAGAGGAAGCCGAGCTCGGGACGGTAGCCGGTGACCACGATGACCTCGTCGACGTCCTGCACCCGCTGGCCGTCGGTCGAGGTGAGCGTCAGCCGGCCGTCGGGCTGGGCCTGGACCGACGCGGTCCGGAACCGGGTCACCTCGGCGACCCGGCCGCTGGACGCCGCGGCGCGGGCCGCCTGGCCCAGTCGGCCCCGCTCCACGAGCTGGTCGTTGTCGCCACCGCCGAAGGCGTCGCCGACGCTCGGTCGTCGCAGCAGCCACGACACGCGGGTCTCCGGCTCCTGCTGGGCGAGCCGCCCCAGGCCGACCAGCACTCCCTGCGCCGAGGCACCCCTGCCTGCCACGACCACGTGCTTGCCGCGGTAGCGCTCGACGGTGGCGGCGTCGGTGAGGTCGGGGATGCCGTAGCTGATCCGGCCGGCGTGCGCCCGCTCGCCGATGGCCGGGTAGCCGTCGGCGCCCAGCGGGTTCGGGCTGGTCCAGGTGCCGGAGGCGTCGATGACGGCGCTGGCCAGCAGCCGCTCGCGGCCGGCCGGTGTCTCGACGTGGAGGGCGAACGGGTCGTCCTCGCGACCGGAGTCGACCATCAGGTCGCGACCGGCGCGGCCCACGCCCACGACCCGGCAGCCGTAGCGCACGGATCCGCCGGCGGTGGCGTCGAGCAGGTCGGCCAGCGGCTGGAGGTACTGCGTGCGCCACTCGGCTCCGGTGGGGTACGCCGTCTCGTCCGGTGCGGTCCAGGTGCCGGCGCCGTCGAGCAGCCGGCGGGCGACGGGGTCGACCAGCTCCGACCAGGCGGAGAAGAGCCGCACGTGCGCCCACTCCGCGACGGCCGCACCGGCGTGCGGGCCGGCTTCGAGCACGACGAAGTCGATGCCGCGCTCGGCGGCGTTGGCAGCGGCGGCCAGTCCGACCGGGCCGGCTCCGATGATGGCGAGGGGGTGGTTCACGGCGGTCTCCTCAGGGTCCGGATGTTCATCGACGGGCGTCGATGAAGCGGACAGTATCGATCTACGTCGATGAATGCAATAGACTGCCCGACATGCCTCCCGTGCCGACGAGTCAACAGCGCCAGCAGCTGCCCCTCCTGGAGGACGAGCGGCGGCCGACGATGCTCTCCAAGGCCGACGCCGAGCACTACGCCGAGTGGTTCGCGGTGCTGGCGGACCCCACGCGGGTGCGGCTGCTGCACCAGCTCTCGACGTCGAGCTCCGGCGCCCTGCGCATCGGCGACCTGGCCCGGAGCCTGGGGATCAGCCAGAGCACCTGCAGCCACCACGTCGACCTGCTGCGGAAGGTCGGCTTCGTGGTCGTCGACAAGGTCGGCACCTCGAGCATGGTCTCGGTCAACGCGGCCTGCTGCACCGGCCTGCCGCACGCGGCCGACGTGGTGATGGGCACCCTCTCCTCGCCGCCGTGCTGTCCCGAGGACCTGCCGGCCGATGTGGTCACGCGGCCCGTCGTCCCCGACGACATGCCTCAGGTGCTCGCCATCTACGAGGAGGGCCTGGCGACGCGCAACGCCACGTTCGAGACCGAGGTGCCCACGGCGGAGCAGATGCAGGCGAAGTGGCTGCCCGGGCTCGCGTGGGTGGCCGAGGTCGACGGGGAGATCGCCGGGTGGACGGCGGTGATGCCCACCTCGACCCGCGACTGCTACCGCGGCGTCGGCGAGACGTCGGTGTACGTCGCCGAGGCCGCTCGGGGACGCGGCGTCGGCAAGTCGCTGCTGTTCACCCAGGTCACCGAGGCCGACGCGGCGGGGATGTGGACGCTGCAGACGTCGATCTTCCCGGAGAACCGGGCGAGCCTCGCGCTGCACCACTCGGCCGGCTACCGCACGCTCGCGGTGCGCACCAGGATCGCCCAGCTCGACGGGGTCTGGCGCGACACCGTCCTCCTCGAGCGCCGCAGCCCCGCCTGCTGAGCGGCCGGCGGGGCACTCCCGGCCGTGGCTTGACCGCGGACTTCGATGGCTGTCAATATCGACGTATGTCGAAGTCTTCTCTCGCCACCCGCCAGCTGCCCCTTGCGGACGACCCGTTGGCGAGCTGCGTGCCACTGGCGAGGGAGCCGCTCAGCGTCGAGCGGGCGGCGGGCGTCGTACCCCTGCTCAAGGCGATCGCAGACCCCGCGCGGCTCCGGCTGCTGTCGCTCGTGCTGTCCCACGAGGGGGGTGAGGCCTGTGTGTGCGACCTGTCGCCGTCGTTCGACCTGTCGCAGCCGACCATCAGCCACCACCTGAAGATCCTCCACGAGAGCGGACTGCTGGACCGCGAGAAGCGGGGGAGCTGGGTGTTCTACAAGGCTCGGCCGGAGGCGATGGCGGCCCTCGCCTCCCTGTTCACCGTCGAGCTCGTCGAGGGAGTGCGGGCATGAGCGATCTCGTCCGCGAGGCCGCCACCGCCCCACCGGAGGAGCCGGTCCTCCGGCGGCTCTCCACCCTCGACCGGTTCCTGCCGGTCTGGATCGGCGTGGCCATGCTGGTCGGCCTGCTCCTCGGCCGTGGTGTCGACGGCCTCGACGACGCCCTCGCGGCCGTCGAGCTCGGGTCGGTCTCGCTGCCGATCGCGATCGGGCTCCTCGTGATGATGTACCCGGTGCTGGCCAAGGTCCGCTACGACGAGCTGGGCCACGTCACCGGCGACCGGCGGATGCTCGGCGCGTCGATCGCGCTCAACTGGGTCCTCGGCCCGGCGCTGATGTTCGCCCTGGCCTGGCTCATGCTGCCGGACCTCCCGGAGTACCGCACCGGCCTGATCATCGTCGGCCTGGCGCGCTGCATCGCGATGGTGCTCATCTGGAACGACCTGGCGTGCGGCGACCGCGAGGCGGCGGCGATCCTGGTCGCCCTCAACGCGGTGTTCCAGATCCTCGCCTTCGCCGTCCTCGGCTACTTCTACCTCGAGGTCCTCCCCGGCTGGCTCGGCCTCGACCAGGCGGCTCTGGACGTGTCGATGTGGGAGATCGCCAGATCCGTCCTGATCTTCCTCGGCATCCCTCTGGTCGCCGGCTACCTGACCCGCACCCTGGGGGAGCGGGCCCGGGGGCGCGAATGGTACGAGTCGACCGTCCTGCCGCGGATCGGGCCGGCCGCGCTGTACGGCCTTCTGTTCACGATCGTCCTGCTGTTCGCGCTGCAGGGCGACACGATCACCGACCGGCCGCTCGACGTCGCCCGGATCGCGCTGCCGCTGCTGGCCTACTTCGTGCTCATGTGGGGCGGCTCGATGCTGCTCACCCGGGCGATGGGCATGGACTACGAGCGCGCCACCGCCGTCTCGTTCACCGCCGCCGGCAACAACTTCGAGCTCGCGATCGCGGTCGCCATCGGCGTCTTCGGCGTCGCCTCGGGCCAGGCGCTGGCCGGAGCCGTGGGCCCGCTGATCGAGGTGCCCGTCCTGGTGGGCCTGGTCTACGTCAGCCTCTGGGCCCGCCGCTTCTTCCGGGAGACTCGCACGTCACCCTCGACGACAGGAGCACGACCATGACCACGAAGCCCCACGACAGCGAGCCCGAGGGCGCCGGTCCCGGCAGCCCGGACCAGGTCCCGCAGGTCGTGTTCGCCTGCGTGCGCAACGGTGGCCGATCCGTGATCGGCCGCGTGCTGACCGAGCACTACGCCGGCGACCGTGTGCGCGCCCTGTCCGCCGGCACCCAGCCCGGTGAGCACATCCACCCCGAGGTCGCCCAGGCCCTGGCGGCGCTGGGCCTCGACACCTCGGCGGAGCACCCGAAGCTGCTCACCCACGAGACCGTCGCGGCCAGCGACCTCGCCATCACACTCGGCTGCGGCGAGGAGTGCCCCTACGTGCCCGGTGTGAAGTACGTCGACTGGCCGGTCGCGGATCCCGGCGGACAGGACGAGGCCACGGTGCGGGGCATCATCGCCGACATCGACGCCCGGGTGCGGAGCATGCTCGCCGACCTCGTGCCTGACCTCGACCTGCCGCCGTCGGTGCTGGAGCAGCGCGCCTGAGAATGCACCGGCGCCCATCCGGCGGGACGGCCGCACCGAACCACCGGTGTGACCTCCGCGACGACCCACCACGGCTTCGCAGCGCGGCTGCGCGACCACGTCGACCGGCTCGAGCAGGAGCACCCACCGCTCGACAGCAACAGCGTCGACCTCACCGTCCGCGACGCGCGGGCGGTCCGTGAGAGGTACGGGCGGGTGCTCGACTACATGGCACGGGCGGAGCTCGAGGTCGAGCGCAACGTCCTCGAGCTCGACGTCCTGCTGCCCGACCCGCCCGAGCTGGACCGCCACTTCTACCGCGACGTGTGGGGCCCGCAGGAGCTGCAGCACGGCTTGATCCTGGACCGCCTCCAGGTCGAGCTCGGCCTGCAGCCGTCGGAGCCCAACATGTCGGACGTCCCCGTGAAGCTGCGGGTCCTCGGTGCCATCGCCCACCTCCCGGCCGTGCAGGACGTGGTCCGGATGCTCTACTACCTGACCGGCGCGACGACCGAGCGGTCGGCGCTGCTGGCCTACCACCACCTGCACGACGGGCTGCGCGAGATGGGCGAGACGGCGGTCGCGGAGACGGCCGTGGCGCCGATCCGCCGCCAGGAGCCCGGGCACTACGCCTACTACCAGCTGTCGGCACGCGACCTGTGGCGGACGATGTCGCCCTGGCAGCAGTGGCTCACCCGCCGGCTGCGCTCGGTCTCCTTCGCACCCGTCGGCGCCGACTCCACCGCCCAGCTGGCGCAGGTGGGGGAGATGATGCAGGCCTTCGACCTCGGCACACCGCAGCAGGTGGTCCGGTTCGCGGGCGCGGTGACCAGGCTGGAACGGGAGCTGCTGGCCGCCCAGGACGAGGGGCTCGGTGCGCCGTCGTACGTCGTGGAGTCGTTCCGACGATGCCTCTCGCTCGCCGAGGCCGGTCAGCGCGACGCCGCCTGACAAGCAGCGGGGCGTGTGCCGGCAGGGCCAGCGGGTACGGCGACAGGGAACGGGCCTGCTGACGGAAGGAACTTGCTGATGACCGACACGATCACGAAGATGCTGAAGACCTACCCTGCCGAGATCAACAACGACCGTGAGCTCCTCGCGGCCTGTGTGGCGGCCTGCGTCGAGTGCGCACAGGCGTGCACCGCCTGTGCCGACGCCTGCTTGAGCGAGGAGATGGTCGCCGACCTGCGCAAGTGCATCAGGACCGACCTCGACTGCGCCGACATCTGCGAGACGACCGGCCGGGTCCTGTCGCGGCACACCGGCTACGACGCCAACATCACCCGCGCGATCCTCGAGGCCTGCGCCCAGGCGTGCAAGTCGTGCGCCGACGAGTGCGAGCAGCACGCCGACATGCACGAGCACTGCCGGATCTGCGCCGAGGCCTGCCGCCGGTGCGAGGAGGCGTGCAACCGGGTGCTCGCTGCGCTCGGCTGAGGACCGGCGCGCCGGCCTCGACCGGCTCCGGGTGGTGCGCAATAGAACGTGCGCCACCGGAATCGTTGCGCTGGCGCATACAAATCGGTGCACGTGGTACCGCCGGACCAAGGGACGGTGCCATCCGACCGGCGGCACCTCCGTGGAGCGGCACGAAGGAGCGTGGGCATGGGAGACGTCGACCGGGTGGCCGAGCCATGGGGCACCCGCACCCCCTACACCGCCGGCGAGCCGTGGCCCGTCCGCGTCGACACCCACCTGCATGAGGACGTCGCGGTGGAGGACGTGGACCGGTGGGTCCAGTCCGCCTCGATCCTGCACTCCAACGGCGACGGCCTCGACATCGCGGTGAAGGACGACCGGATCGTGGGGGTCCGGGGCAGGGCCGCGGACCGGGTCAACCACGGCCGGCTCGGCCCCAAGGACCTCTACGGCTGGCAGGCGAACAGCTCGCCGGACCGGCTCACCAGGCCGCTGATCCGCCGTGACGGCGAGCTGGTGGAGACCGACTGGGACACCGCGATGGACGCCGTCGCGGGCCGGACGACGGAGCTCCTCGCCGAGCGCGGACCCAGCTCGATCGCCTTCTACACCACGGGCCAGCTGTTCCTCGAGGAGTACTACACGCTCGGCCTCCTCGCGCACGGCGGCATCGGCACCAACCACGTCGACGGCAACACCCGCCTCTGCACGGCCACGGCGGCCGCCGCGCTCAAGGAGTCGTTCGCCTGCGACGGCCAGCCCGGCTCCTACACCGACATCGACCACGCCGACGTCATCTGCCTCTACGGCCACAACATGGCCGAGACCCAGACCGTGCTGTGGTCGCGGATCCTCGACCGGCTCGCCGGACCCCAGCCTCCGAAGGTGATCTGTGTCGACCCGAGGCAGACCCCGGTCGCCGACGCCGCCACCGTGCACCTGGCACCACGGCCGGGCACCAACGTGATGCTCATGAACGCCCTGCTGCACGAGATCCTGAGCAACGACTGGGTCGATCACGAGTACGTCGACGCGCACGCCGTCGGCTTCGACGAGCTGCAGAAGATGCTCGACGGCTACTCCGTCGAGCGGGCCGCGGAGGTCTGCGGCGTGCCGGCGGAGGACCTGCGCACGGCGGCGCGGCTCATCGGCACCGCGGAGCGGCTGATGTCGACGGTGCTGCAGGGCTTCTACCAGTCGCACCAGGCGACGGCGGCCGCCGTACAGGTCAACAACGTGCACATCGTCCGGGGCATGCTCGGCAAGCCGGGCTGTGGCATCCTCCAGATGAACGGCCAGCCGACCGCGCAGAACACCCGCGAGTGCGGAGCCGACGGCGACCTTCCCGCGTTCCGCAACTGGTCCAACGACGCCCACATCGAGGACCTCGCCCGGGTCTGGAATATCGACCCGATGCAGATCCCGCACTACACCTCGCCGACGCACCTGATGCAGATGATGCGCTACGTGGAGGACGGCTCGATCCGGTTCCTCTACGTGACGGCCACCAACCCCGCGGTGTCGCTCCCCGAGCTGCAACGGATCCGCAGCCTGCTGTCCCAGGAGCGGCTGTTCCTCGTGGTGCAGGACATCTTCCTCTCCGAGACCGCTCAGCTCGCCGACGTGGTGCTGCCCGCGGCGACGTGGGGCGAGAAGACGGGCACCTTCACCAACGTGGACCGGACGGTGCACCTCTCCGAGAAGGCGGTGGATCCGCCGGGGGAGGCCCGGAGCGACCTGGACATCCTCCTGGACTACGCCCGTCGCCTCGACCTGCGCGACAAGGACGGCGCTCCGCTGGTGAAGTGGTCCACCCCCGAGGAGGCGTTCGAGGGCTGGAAGGAGTGCACCCGCGGGCGGCCGTGCGACTACACCGGCATCACCTACGACAAGCTCCGCGGCGGCAGCGGCATCCAGTGGCCCTGCAACGACGAGCATCCCGACGGCGCGGAGCGGATCTACGTCGACGGCGAGTTCTGGGCCGACCCCGGCTACTGCGAGAGCTACGGACGCGACCTGGTGACCGGGGCGCCTGTCGAGCCGACCGAGTACAAGGCGCTCAACCCCGACGGCAAGGCGGTGATCAAGGCCGCCGAGTACCTCCCGCCGCACGAGATGCCGTCGGAGGACTATCCCTTCCAGCTGATCACCGGTCGGACGCTCTACCACTTCCACACCCGCACCAAGACCGGCCGCGCGCCGCAGCTCCAGGGCGCGGCGCCCGAGGTCTGGGTCGAGGCGTCGGCGGCCGACGCCGCAGAGCAGGGATGGGCCGAGGGCGACCTGATCCAGGTGACCACCCCGCGCGGCGAGGTCACCGCGCGCCTTCGCGTCAGCGGCATCCGGGAGGGCGTCCTGTTCCTGCCCTTCCACTACGGCTACTGGGACACCGACCACGGGGCGGAGCCGGATGGACACCGTCGAGCGGCCAACGAGCTCACCCTGACCGACTGGGACCCGGCGTCGAAGCAGCCGATCTACAAGACGGCGGCAGCGGCCGCCAGCCGCGTCGAGACGTCGTCCGGTACGCCGTCGGCGGCGCCGACCACGACCGCCTCCCGGCCGGTGGCGGGCGCCGTACCCCCGACGGTCGGTGGACCACCGGCCATGGCCAGCGAGGACTTCGAGACGACGGGAGCGGGCCGATGAGCATCACCGCCACCCTGCGCTCGCTGCACGGCAACAAGGTCGGTGCGGCGATCGAGGAGCTGCACCGGTCGGAGAACGACCTCGCCGGCGCGCTGCTGAACCTCTCCGACCAGCAGAAGGTCGACCACGAGGTCTTCTACGTGGCCAGGGACATCGCCCGCTGGTCCCAGGAGCACGTGCGCCGGCTCGCCGAGATCGGCACGGACTACGGGCTGCAGCTCGATCCCGAGCCGGAGGACGAGGCCACGCTGTTGGCACGCGTCAAGCAGAAGGGAGCCGAGCTCGCCGGGCGGTTCCACGAGCCGACGCTGCTGCTGCTCGCCGACCTTCGCCACATCCACCGGATGGCGGCGGGCGTCTCGCTGGACTGGGAGGTCCTGGCGCAGACCGCCCAGGCGATGAAGGACCGGGAGCTCCTGGCCGTCACGCAGAGCTGCCACCCCGAGACCCTGCGCCAGATGCGGTGGGCCAACGCCAAGGTGAAGGAAGCCTCGGCCCAGGTCATGGTCACCGGCTGACGGGCGGCGGGATGAACAGCTCCGTCTCCGCGGCCTCCGGCGGCCACCACACCCACCCCGGCGTCCGGCGCCAGCTCTGAGGGGAGCGGAGATGGACGAGGAAGCGGTCCAGCGGACCGACGCCGAGCGCCGGGACCGGGCGACCGATGCCGTGCTGGCCGTCTCGCGGACCATGACCGCGATCGTCGCCCGTACCCTCAGCGACCTGGAGGACGACATCACCGTCCCCCAGCTGCGGGTGCTGGTGCTGCTGAGCTCGCGCGGGCCGCTGAACCTGAGCGCGGTCGCGGAGCAGCTCGGCGTCAACCCGTCGAACGCGAGCCGGACCTGCGAGCGCCTCGTCCTGGGCGGCAGGATCCGGCGGGGGGAGGACGCCGGCGACCGCCGGAACGTGGTGCTCTCCCTGACCGCGGAGGGGGAGCGGCTGGTCGACGGCCTGATGCTCGCCCGGCGCCGGATCATCGACGACCTCGTGCGGCGGATGAGTGCCGACGAACAGGACCTCCTGGAGCGGGGGCTCGTCGCCTTCTCGCGGGCGGTGTCGGCCGCGCCGGTGGAGGACACGACGGGCCTCGCGGACGAGCGGATCATCCCGTGGCTGCTGTGAGGTCGCGGGGGACCGGTGTGCCGCGTTGGATCAGCACGCGGCTCGCTGCGGCCTGGGTCGTGGTGCTCGTCGCTGCGGCCTGCCTGTGGTGGGGGATCCATCCGCCGCGCACCGAGGAGGCCTACCGATCGGAGTCGGCCGGCACGGTGGAGCTGCTCCGCTCGCACGTCGGTACGGCGGACCTCTGGCTGCGCTCCTTCGGCGACGGCCGGGTGACCGCGCCGGCGGCGTCGGTGGCGCTGCGCGAGGCCGAGACGGACGCCGACCACGCGGCCAGCGCCTACGCCTCCTACCAGCCGCCGAGTGCGCAGGCACGCGAGCTCCGCGTCCGGGTCACCGCCCTGGCTGACCGCGTCGTCACCGAGCTCGGCACGATCCGCGTCGCCGCCGAGGCCGGTCGGTGGCGGGACGCCGTGGCCGCCCGCACGACCCTGCGGAGTCTCCTGAAGGAGCTCCGGTCGCTGCACCGGGAGCTGGCGCCGTGAACCCCAAGATGCTGCTCAGCTTCACGCTCGGCACGCTGTCGGCGATCGGCGGCTTCATCGACATCGGCGACCTCGTCACCGACGCCCAGGTCGGCGCGCGCTTCGGCCTCCGGCTGGCCTGGGTGACCGGGGTGGCGGTGGTCGGGATCGCGTGCTTCTCGGAGATGGCCGGCCGGGTCGCGATCGCCACCCGTAGTCCGGCGTTCTCCGCGATGCGCTCCCGCCTGGGGCCGCGCTACGCCCTCGGCGGTCTCGCCGGCTCGCTCGGGGTCACCGTGCTGCTGGTGATGGCGGAGCTCTCCGGCGTCGGGCTCGCCCTCCAGATCGCCACGAGCGTGCACTACCTGGCGTGGGTGCCGGTGGCCGCCGTGCTGGTCGCGGTGCTGGTGTGGACCATCTCCTTCGAGCACATGGAGCAGGCCTACGGCCTGCTCGGCCTGGCGATGCTCGTCTACGTGGTGGCGGTGTGGCAGCTCGGGCCCGACTGGGTCCAGCTCGCGCAGTCGGCGACCACCCTGATGCCGACGCCGGGGGAGACGTGGGCGGTCTACGCCTTCTACGCCGTCGCGCTCGTCGGCGCCCAGATGACGCCGTACGAGATGTACTTCTTCTCCTCCGGGGCCATCGAGAGCCGGTGGACGCGCAAGAACCTGACCGAGATGCGGGTCAACGTGCTGGTGGGATTCCCCCTCGGCGGCCTGCTCGCGATCGCCATCCAGGCTGTCGCCTACCTGGTCTTCTACGAGGCGGGCATCCAGGTCGAGCACCTGAGCCAGACCGTGCTCCCGGTCGCCGTCGCCCTCGGCAAGGTCGGCCTGGTGATCGCCATCGTGGGTGTCTTCGCGGCGACGTTCGGCGCGACGCTGGAGACGCTCTTCGCCACCGGCTACGACATCGCGCAGTACTTCGGCTGGTCCTACGGGGAGGTCCAGCCGCCGGTCAAGGCGGCCCGGTTCACGGTCGTGATGATGCTGATCCTGCTCGCCGCGACCGCGTTCGCGCTGACCGCGGTCAACCCGATCACGGTGACCATCTTCGCGGTCGTGTGCAGCGCCGCCCTGCTGCCGTTCGCCTTCCTGCCGGTGCTCCTGGTCGCCAACGACCGCGAGCTGATGGGCGACCTGGTGAACGGACGGCTCTCCAACGTGCTGGGCACCGCCACACTGGTGTTCAGCTCGGTGATCGCGGTCATCGCGATCCCACTCCTCGTGTGGACCAGGGCAGGAGGGTGATCATGACGGGCATGGCAGGCACGGCAGGCATGGCTGACCAGAATGGCCGCAAGGTGGTGAGCCTGCGGCTGGACCTGCTCGACAAGCAGGTCGTCGACGCCGAGGACGAGCCCGTGGGGAGGATCGACGACCTGGAGCTGGCGCCGGGGGACGGTGGCGCCGGGCTGGCGGTCGCGGCGCTGCTGGTCGGACAGAGCCACCTGGGCGCCAGGATGGGCGGTGTCAGCGGCCGCCTGCTCACCGCTCTCACGCAGCGGTTGACCCACGACTCCGACGCAGGCCGCCTCGGCGTCGCGGAGGTCCGCACCTGGACCGAGATGCCGAGGCTGCGGCGGAAGCTGGACGAGCTGCCCGCGGCCGGGCTCGAGACGTGGATGAGGGCGAACGTCGTACGTCGTCTGCCGGGAGCCGACGATGAGGGCAAGTGAGCTGCTGGGCCGTGCGGTCGTCGACGGCCGTGGGGAGGAGCTCGGGCTCGTGCACGACGTGCGGGTCGCAGTGCCGGACGGCGACCTCCCGGCGCGCCACCCCGATGCGCCCCCACCACCGCACGAGGTGCCGATCGTGGTCAGCCTGGTGGTGGGGCCCGGCACGAGGCGGTGCCGGCTGGCGTTCGCCTGGGGGTACGGCCAGGATCGGACGCGCGGTCCGCTGCTCTTCGCCGCCGTGCTGGGTGGCGCGTGGCGCGCGGCGTGCGAGGTGCCGGTCGACGACGTCGTCGCGTGGGACGACGGCGGGCGGATCCAGGTGCGGGAGCGCGGTCGATGACGCCGGGCGAGGCCGTGGTGCTCGGGTGGACGATCCTCGCGGTCGCCTGTCTGGTGCTGCTTCACATGGCGGCGCGGAGCAGCGCCCGGGGGAGTGACGCCGGGTCGGGAGGCACGGACGGGGCCGGCCGCCGCGAGGGTGGCGACGGAGACCGGCGCGAGGCCTCCGCTGGGACGGACGCGTAGCGGCACCGTGGGAAGGCGGCTTCTCGGGGTACTGCCACGAGCATGTGGTTCGACTCCTGGTCCGATGTCCTCCGCATCCTCGTGGTCGGCTGCGCCGCCTACGCCTGGTTGGTGGTGCTGCTGCGCATCACCGGCAAGCGCACGCTCGCGAAGCTCAACGCCTTCGACTTCGTGGTCACCGTCGCCCTCGGGTCCACGCTGTCCTCGATCCTTCTCGACAGCCGGGTGGCCTGGCTGGAGGGTGCGGTGGCGCTGGCGACCCTCGTGCTCCTGCAGCTGGTGGTCGCCCTGGTCACCTCGCGCGTGGGTGCCGCCCGACGTGCTGTGACCGCCGGCCCGTCCGTGCTGCTGTGGGACGGTCGCCCCCGGCCCGACGCCCTCACCAAGCACAGGGTCGGCCTGGAGGCGCTGCGCCAGGCGGTGCGGTCGACCGGGAGCGGCGACCTCGGCGACGTCGCCGCCGTGGTGCTCGAGACCGACGGGACGCTGAGCGTCATCCCCCGGTCCCGCAGCGGCAACCTGTCCGCCCTGGAGGACGTGCCCCGCTGAGGGTTGGGGTCAGCCGGGGTCGCCGTCGTCGCCGTCGTCGCGGTCGTCGACCGACGCGGGGTCGGCCAGGGCCGACAGGTACCGGAGGACCACGGCGCCCGTCGCGGCGACCGGCACGGCGAGGAACGCACCGGCCACGCCGAAGAGCACCGAGCCGACGGTCACCGCCAGCACCACCACTCCTGCGTGCAGGTCCATGGCGCGGGACTGCAGCCACGGCTGCAGGAGGTTCCCCTCCACCTGCTGGACCACGATGATGGCGACCAGCACGATGAGCGCGCCCTGCACGCCCACGGAGACCAGGGCGATGAGGACGGCGAGGCCACCCACCACGAAGGCGCCGGCGATCGGGACGAAGCCGCCGATGAACGTGAGCACGGCGAGCGGGATCGCCAGCGGGACCCCCACCACGACGAGCACGATCCCGATCAGGACGGCGTCGACGAGGCTCACCACGGCCTGGGTTCGGACGAAGCCGCCGACCGTGCGCCAGATCCGGTCGAGCACCTTATCCACGTGCGGGCCCGCCTTGCTGCCGACGGTCCTGGCCACCCAGGGCCGGAAGCGCTCGCCGTCCTTGAGGTAGAGGAAGGTGAGCACGAGGGTCAGCACCAGGGTCAGCAGCCCCGACGAGACGGCGTTGACCCCGACCAGCACGCCGCTGGCGATGGAGCCCGCGCTGTCGCGCAGCCGGTCCTGGAGCTGGTCGACGGCGTCGTCCACCTGCTCCTGGGAGATCAGCCCACGCTCCTCCGCCCAGGTCTGGAGCTGCCGGACCCCCTCACCCGCGTCGGAGACGATCTCGTCCCACTGTCCGGCCACCGAGGGGGCGAGGGCCGCGACGGCGCCCACCAGGAGTCCGCACGCGCCGAGCAGGGTGAGGAGGGCGGCGATCGCCGACGGGAGCTTGGCGCGCCGGGCGAGGAGCTGGTGCACGGGCTGGAGGACGGAGGCCACGATGACCGCCAGGAACGCGGGAAGGACCACCACCCACAGGACCCCGATCAACCAGCCGACCAGGGCGGCGGCCAACGCGATCCCGACCCAGCGCCACGACCAGGCGCCGAGCCACCGCAGCCCGGTGGACAGGCGCTCGGCGCGGACCCGCCCGGGGCGGCCGGCGTCGTACGACGTGAGGGGCGGCGCACTCGGGGTGTCAGGCATGGTCGTCAGGTACCCGCTTCCCACCGCGTCACAAGGGAGGGCTCGCGGTGCCGGGTCGGTGCGGCTGGCTCGATCAGTTGCGTTCCCGCATACATCGCCGTCGTCGTGGTACCGCACGGACATGGGAGTTCGGGGACGCGCAGTCGAGGTCGCCGGCGCCCTGCCGACGGTGGTCGTGGTCGGTGCCATGAAGGGCGGCACCAGCGCGCTGCACGAGCACATCGACGAGCACCCCGACGTCGCGATGTCGAGACCCAAGGAGCTGAACTTCTTCAACGGCCCGACGCGGCCGCCGCACGACGACGCGGCCCGGTGGTGGCAGGACGGGCAGTGGCACCGCGGCGTGGGCTGGTACGCCGAGCAGTTCGACCCGACGGTGCCGGCGCGCGGCGAGTCGTCCCCCGGCTACACCTCGCCCAGCCACCCGGAGGTGGCCGAGCGGATGGCGGCCGTGCTGCCGGGGGTCCGCCTGGTCTACCTGGTCCGCGACCCGCTGGCTCGGGCGCTCTCCCAGTACGCACATCACCGGCGCGACGGCAGCGAGCCGCGGCCGCCGGGCCAGGCACTCCTCGACCCGGCCAGCCAGTACGTCGCCCGCAGCCGGTACGTCGAACGGCTCCGTCCGTTCCTCGACGTCTTCGGTCCCGAGCAGGTGCACATCGTGGTCCAGGAGCGCCTGCTCACGCGGCCCGGCCCGGAGATGGCGCGGGTGTTCGAGCATGTCGGCGTCGATCCGAGCGCCGTGCGGGCCGAGGCGTTCCGGAAGGTCGTCCACCGCGGCGACCCGGCGCCGCCGGTCGGCGCGGAGGTCCGCACGGCGTTCGCGAGGCAGGTGGCAGACGACGTCGAGGAGCTGCGCGACCTGCTCGGTGACCGACTCGAGGAGTGGAGGCTCCAGTGAGCGATGCAGGGGTCGAGACCGACGAGGTCACGATCGTGGTGATGACCCGCGACCGGTGGCCGGACCTGGAGAAGTCGCTGCCGCGGCACCGGGCGCCGGTGATCCTCGTCGACAACGGCTCCCGGGACGGCACGCCGGAGCGCGTCCGCGAACGGTTCCCGCACGTGACCGTGGTGGAGCTCGGCGACAACCGGGGCGCGGTCGCCCGCAACATCGGTGTGCAGCGCGCCCGGACGCCGTACGTCGCGTTCGCGGACGACGACTCCTGGTGGGCTCCCGGCTCGCTACGGAAGGCGGCGGAGCTCTTCGAGACGCACCCCCGGCTCGGGGTCGTCGCCGGGCGGATGCTCATCGGACCCGAGGAGCGCGAGGACGGCATCTGCGCCGAGATGGCCGAGTCGCCGCTGGGCCGGGACGAGGACCTGCCGGGGCCGTCGGTGCTGGGCTTCCTCGCCTGTGGCGCCGTCGTGCGCCGCGAGGCGTTCCTCGAAGCCGGCGGCTTCGACGACGTGGTGTTCTTCATGGGCGAGGAGGAGCGGCTGGCCCTCGACCTGGCGGCCGCCGGCTGGGGCCAGGCCTACGCCGAGGACGTCGTGGCGCACCACCACCCGTCTCCCGTGCGCGACTCGGTGGACCGGCGGGCACGGGCCGCGCGCAATCGCCTGCTCACCGCCCTGCTCCGCCGGCCCTGGCCGGTCGTCACCCGGACCGCGTACGCGCTGGCGACCGAGGGTCGCGGCGGGCAGAGGGGCATCGCCCGCGCCCTGCCGGCGGTGCCCCGCGCGCTGCGGGCGCGCAGGCCCCTGCCCGCGGCCATCGAGTCCTCACGTCGTCTCCTCGACGCGCCGGGGTGAGCCCGCTCGCACGGTGAACCGCCGGACTTCGGGTACTGAGCGGTCGGTCAGTGCAACGATCTGGAGAGGTGCCTTCGAGTGGTGGAGACATGGCCGGGAGCGGCCTACCCGTTGGGTGCGACGTTCGACGGGAGCGGCACCAACTTCGCGATCTACAGCGAGGTCGCCGAGCGGGTCGAGCTGTGCCTCGTCGACGTCGACGAGTCGGGGCGGCGCTCCGAGACCCGCGTCGACCTCGCGGAGGTGGACGGCTACGTGTGGCACGCCTACCTGCCCGAGGTGCAGCCCGGACAGCACTACGGCTACCGGGTCCACGGTCCGTGGGACCCCGCCCAGGGACTTCGGTGCAACCCCAACAAGCTCCTGCTCGACCCCTACGCCAAGGCGACCACCGGAGACATCGACTGGCACCAGTCGCTGTTCGGCTACGACTTCGACCACCCGGAGACCCGCAACGACGAGGACTCCCTGGACCGGATGATGCTGGGCGTGGTCATCCAGCCGTACTTCGACTGGGAGGGTGACCGGCCGCCGCGGACGCCGTACGCCGAGACGCTGATCTACGAGGCCCACGTCAAGGGCCTCACCGTGACCCACCCCGACGTCCCGGAGCCGCTTCGTGGGACGTACGCCGGGCTCGCACACCCGTCGGTGGTCGAGCACCTGCAGCGGCTGGGCGTGACGGCGATCGAGCTGATGCCCGTCCACCAGTTCGTGCACGACGACGTGCTGCTGCAGCGGGGGCTGCGCAACTACTGGGGCTACAACACGATCGGCTTCTTCGCCCCGCACGCCGACTACGCGGGCCCGGCGACCGGTGCGGGGCACCAGGTGCAGGAGTTCAAGGCGATGGTGAAGTCGCTCCACGACGCCGGCATCGAGGTCATCCTCGACGTGGTCTACAACCACACCGCCGAGGGCAACCACCTCGGCCCCACGCTCAGCTTCAAGGGGATCGACAACCCGTCGTACTACCGGCTGGTCGACGACGACCGGCAGTACTACATGGACTACACCGGCACCGGCAACTCCCTCAACGCCGGCAACCCCCACTCGCTGCAGCTGATCATGGACTCGCTGCGCTACTGGGTCACCGAGATGCACGTCGACGGCTTCCGGTTCGACCTCGCGTCCGCGCTCGCGCGGGAGTTCTACGACGTCGACCGCCTGGCCACCTTCTTCGAGCTCGTCCAGCAGGACCCGGTGGTCAGCCAGGTCAAGCTGATCGCCGAGCCCTGGGACGTCGGACCGGGCGGCTACCAGGTCGGCAACTTCCCGCCCCAGTGGACGGAGTGGAACGGCGCCTACCGCGACACCGTGCGCGACTTCTGGCAGAGCGGGGCCAACCTCGGCGAGTTCGCCAGCCGGCTCGCGGGCTCGGCCGACCTCTACGAGCACTCGGGCCGGCGACCGGTCGCGAGCATCAACTTCGTCACCGCCCACGACGGCTTCACGCTGCGCGACCTGGTCTCCTACGAGCAGAAGCACAACGAGGCCAACGGCGAGGACGGACGCGACGGCGCCGACGACAACCGCTCCTGGAACCACGGGGTCGAGGGGCCGACCGACCGCGCGGAGGTCAACGAGGCGCGGGCGCGCGACCAGCGCAACCTGCTCGCGACGCTGCTGCTGAGCCAGGGCGTGCCGATGATCCTGCACGGCGACGAGGTCGGCCGGACCCAGGAGGGCAACAACAACACCTACGCCCAGGACTCACCGATCAGCTGGGTGGACTGGGACCGGGTCGACCGGCCGCTGTTCGAGTTCGCCACCGAGCTCAGCCGGCTGCGCCGCGAGCACCCCTCACTGCGACGGCAGCGCTTCTTCACCGGCACGACGGTGCGGGTCGGGGAGGGCGAGCGGCTCAACGACATCGTCTGGCTGCATCCCGACGGTCGTCCGATGGACGACGGCGACTGGACCAGCGGCCTGCGGACGCTCGGCATGTACCTCAACGGCGACGGGATCGCCGGTCGGGACCGCTACGGGCAGCCGATCCGCGACGACCACTTCCTGATCCTGTTCAACGGTGGCGACCGTGCGGAGTTCACCGTGCCGGACGAGGAGTTCGCCGCGGGCTGGCAGGTCGTGGTCGACACCACCGGGGAGTGCGACCCGGAGAGCCGGCTCGAGCCGGGCACGACGTTCACCCTGCCGCATCGCAGCGTCGTGGTGCTCCAGCAGTGGCACGACCCCGAGCCGGAGGTCGACCTCACCCCGGCCGCGTCCGTTGCCGCGATGGCGGCCGAGTGAGATCCGCGTGAGGGTTCGCGGTCGGGTCATCGCCTCCTGAGGATCATGGTCACCACGACCGCGCACACGGCGGCGGCCGACAGCAGGTGGTGCCACAGCGCCGCCTCGGTGCCGGTGGGCAGCAACACCGCCGAGATGCCGAGCAGGAGCCCGGTGGCGAGGCTGATGCCGAGCGCCACGCTGCCTACCCTCACGAGGAACAGGTAGAGACCCGTGCAGAACAGCACGATCCCGGCCCCGGTCGCGCGGTTGGCCGCGTCATAGGCGTTCTCCAGCGGCGGGTATCCGATGATCATGTGGCCGACGATGAGCCATACCGCGAGAGCGAGAAGGGCTACGGCGAGGGCGGGCCTCCGGGCGGTCGAGCGGGTCGCCGCCGTGGCGTCGCCGGTCTCGGGCGTGCGGCGCCCATGCAGGGCCCCGTGGTCAGACATGGTCGTTCCTCCTTGGGGTCGTTGACGGTCGAGAGCTGGGCGGGCACTGGAGCGCGAGCCGTTCGCACGCGAGCAGCCACGCCGAGCCGAGCAGGAGCCCGGCGACGACGTCGGTCGGGTAGTGCGCGCCGACGTAGATGCTGCTGCTCGCGACAGCCAGCACGATGACGGCTGCGAGGACGAAGCCGATGCGGCCGGCTGTCGGCGACCAGCGCCGCGCGCAGAGCACCGCCGCGGCGCCGTACAGGGCGACGGCGGCGGCGACGTGCCCCGACGGCCAGCTGGCGGCGTCGGGAAGGCCGCTGGTCAGGTCCGGCACCTCGGGACGCTCGCGTCCGACAGTCCGGGAGACGACGTAGTAGAGCGCCGTCTCACCCAGCGTGGCGGCGAGCACGAACCACACGGCGTCCCAGCGCCGGGTCGCCGCGAAGGCCAGGCAGCACACCGTGATGCTCCCGGCGATCACCGCGGCCGCCGACGACGCCGAGCGCGCCGCGTCGGCGACGGCGGTCAGCGCGTCCGTGCGCCGCTCGACGAGCGCGTCGACCACTGCGCGGTCCCAACCGACGACCGCGCTGTCCGCGCCGGGACCGGCGAGCAGCTGGCCGAGCGCGACCAGTGCACCGGCGACCGTCACGGCTGCGAGGACGAGCGCGGCGACCCGGCGCCCGGCGTCGGACCGGTGGCGGCCCACCGTCTCGCCCGCCGTGCCTCCGGGTCGGTTCCGGGAGGTACGAGCGCCGGGCCAGGCGCCGAAGGCCACGACCATCGCGGCGAGCCAGGCCAGCCCGAGGGCCCACCCGGCCAGCACGTCGGAGAGGAAGTGCACCCCGAGCGCCAGCCTCGTGAACCCGATCAGGCCGACCAGGGCCAGCCAGCCGAGGCCCAGCAGCGCCCGGCCGCGGCGGCCCAGTGCCGGCGCCGTCAGCACCGCGATCGTGCCCCACAGCACCACCGCCGTCATCGCGTGGCCGCTGGGGAAGCTGTCGTTGACCGGGGTCTCGGTGACCGGGTTCTCGACGACGGGGCGGACGCGTCCGACGATCGCCTTCGACACCGGGATCAGCACGGCCAGCCCGATGGCGGTGGCGGCGACGAAGAGGGCTGGGCGAAGTCGTCGGCGGAGCGCCAGGAACAGCGTCGTGGCGGTGAAGACGAGGACCGAGACCCACGTCCCGGCGAGATCGGTCACCGTCTCCAGGAGCCGGATCGCGCGGTCGGAGTCGTGCACGGCCTCGTTGAGGTCCGCGACGACACTCTGGTCGAGCCGGACCACGCCCGAGTCCGAGTCACGGATCAGCAGCCACAGGACCAGCACCGGCAGCACCGCCATCACCACGGCGAGCCAGCCGGCGACCGACCGGGCACCGAACCGTCCAGCGGTGGCCAGCTGGTCCTCGACGCCGTCGCCGTCCGGCGACCGCCGCCGTTCCATGGCCGAGCTCTGCTTGCCCATGCCGTCGCGCTACCCGTGCCAGGCCGCCCGATGCGTGGACGGCGGTGTTCGCCACGCGACTGTCACCTGGCGGGCCTGGTTGCCCGCCGCGGAAGGGGCGCCCCTGGGCCGGAACATGACATTCCTGTTGCGATCCGCCGCGGCGAGCCTCGACGGGCGTCCCCGGGGTACAGCCGTCGTGACAGCTCCGGCACGACCGGGACGGCCCCGAGGAGGACGACGGGAATGACGACTGATCAAGAGGCTCGGTCCGCGGGCAGCACCAGCGGCCACTGGATGCTGGCCGTGGCGGCCGCCGTGACGCTCGCGAGCGCGGTGTGGCACCTGGTGATGGGAGAGGGGGAGCCGGGCGTCCGGTTCGTGCTCCTGACGGTGCTGCTGTTCGCGATCCGGCGTGCCGAGGTGCCGCCGACCTTCACCGCCGCCTTCGTCCTGCTCATGCTGCTGGCCACCTGGGCGTCCGTCCACCACTGGTACCGCGACATCGCCTGGGCCGACGAGGTCGTCCACGTGCTGACGCCCGGAAGCCTCGCTGCGACGGCGTACTTCGTGCTCGTCCACTTCGACCTGATGCCGGGGTGGGGCACCGGCACGCGGCGCCTCCGGTCCTGGAGCCCGGTGCTCTGGGTCGCCGTCGTGGGGGTGACGGCCGCGGTGCTGTGGGAGTTCTACGAGTGGGTCGTGGAGCAGATCAGTCCGCGGGGGATGATCGTCGGATACACCGACACGGTTCTCGACCTGGCGGCCGGCACCGTGGGATCCGTCGTCGCCGGCGTGCTGGTGCTGGCGTGGAGCCGGTCCGATCAGGCGGGAGTCACCTCGTCGGGGGACGCCTCATCCCGTGGGTCGGTCTCGGGCAGCAGCCGGTAGCCGAGGCCACGAACCGTCACGAGCACGGAGGGGTGGGCCGGATCGGGCTCGATCTTGGTGCGCAGCCGGCGCACGTGGACGTCGACGAGCCGCGAGTCGCCGAAGTAGTCGTATCCCCACACCCGCTCCAGCAGCTCCTCCCGGGTCAAGACGCGACCGGGATCGGCCGCGAGCTCGCAGAGCAGCTTGAACTCCGTGCGGGTGACCGGCACCGGTTGGCCGTCACGCTCGACGACGCCTCGCTGCGGCATGATCGCCACCGGTCCCACCACCACGGTCTCGGTGTCGCCCGAGCCGGAGGTGCGCCGCAGGAGGGCACGGATCCGGGCGGAGAGCTCCTTGCCGACGAACGGCTTTGTGATGTAGTCGTCCGCGCCCGCCTCGAGACCGGCGACCACGTCGTGACTGTCGGAGCGCGCCGTCACGATGATCACGGGCGCGTGGGACCGCTGCCTGATGTCGCGGCAGACGTCGAAGCCGTCGCGGTCCGGAAGCATCAGGTCGAGCAGGACGACGTCGACCGCTGCCTCGGCCAGTGCGAAGAGACCGTCGGCCGCGGTGCTCGCCTCCACCACCTCGAAGCCCTCGGCACGCAACGACAGTGCGACGGCCTGGCGGATGCGTTCGTCGTCCTCGATGAACAGCACGGTGCGCGGCATGCGAACAGTGTCCCGTAGCCACAGCCGTCCGGGTAGCCGAGGCCGGGGCCGGCGGACGGGAGTGCGCGGTGGCGGGCAGACTGGGACGGTGGCCGCGACCACGTCGAGCACCGAACCGGACGGCCCAGTCGGCAGGCTGGTCGGCATGCGAAGCCTGCGCGCCCGGACCACGATGGTGCTGGTCGCCGTCGCCCTCGTGGGCTCGATGGTCTCCGGCTTCGCGGTGTGGTTCTCGGTCAGCGGCTACCTGCTGACCCACCGCGAGCGTGCGGCCGTGACCCAGGCCGGAGAGAACGCGGCGCAGGTCGAGTCACGTGTCGACGCCGACGGGCTCTCCTCGAGCGAGCTGCTCGCCCGGCTGCCCGGCACGCTCGCCTCGACCTCGTTGCTGAGGAGCGACGCCGGCGAGTGGTTCTCCAGCGATCTCGCAGTCACCCGGTCCGCGATCCCCGCCGACATCGTCGAACAGGTCCGCCGAGGCCGGACAGTCGGGCAGCGCGTCGAGCTCGACGGTCGTCCGGTGCTCATCGTCGGCCAGCCGCTCCCCGGTGACAACGCCTACTTCGAGGTGTTCAGCCTCGAGGAGCTCGACCAGACCCTCCATGCCCTCGGACTGGTCCTCCTGGCGGGTGGCGTGCTGGTGCCGCTGCTGACCATCGCCGCCGGCTGGTGGGCGATGAGACCGGCCCTGCGCCCGCTGGACCGGGTCGCCGAGGCGGCCGCCGCGATGGCCGCCGGCGACCTCTCGGCACGGTTGGACCCCCGGTCGGATCCCGCGCTGTTGTCGATCGCCTCGTCCTTCAACGCGACCGCGGCAGCGCTCGAGCGGCGGGTGCGTCGGGACGCACAGTTCGCTGCGGACGTGAGCCACGAGCTGCGAAGTCCGCTCACCACGATGCTGACCACGGTCGCCCATCTGCAGGAGCACCGCTCGCTCCTGCCGTCAGACGGGCGGAAGGCCCTCGGCCTCCTGCAGCGCGAGGTCGACGCCTTCGGTCGCCTCGTCGAGGACCTGCTGGAGATCTCCAGGGCCGACGCCGGGAGCGCGGTCACCGACTCCGGTGAGATCGCGCTGGCCGAGCTGGTCCGGCAGGTCCTCGGCGACGAGCGCAGCGCAACGGTGACGGTCGCGCCCGAGGCGCAGGACACCGTGGTGCGCGGCGACAAGCGGAGGCTCGAACGCGTGCTCTCGAACCTCGTCGACAACGCGCAGCGCCACGGAGGCGGGCTGACCGGGGTGCTGGTCCACCGTGCGACCGGCGAGGACGGTCCGGTCGTGCGCCTGGTCGTCGAGGACCGCGGGCCGGGCCTCGCGCCGGACGACCTGCAGCGCGTGTTCGACCGGTTCGCCCGTGGACAGGGCAGCGAGCGGGGTCGCTCCGAGGGCGCCGGCCTCGGGCTGGCGATCGTGGCCAGGCACGTCGCCACCATGGGCGGCCGGGTGTCCGCCGGCAACCGCGCCGGCGGCGGGGCGCAGTTCGTCGTGGAGCTTCCCGCGGTCGAGCGCGGGTCGCGGGCCGTCGAGGAGGCACCGTGTTGAGCGTCCGAGGTCCGGTCACCGTCCCGATCAGCGTCCTGGTCGCCGTGCTGGCGACCGTGCTGCTCGGCGCCTGCGGGGTGCCGCTGCAGGACGAGCCGCACCCGGTGCCGACGCGATCGGCCGACCTCGAGCCGGAGACGGATGCCGGGGGCGCCGCCTACACCGCGCGAGTCTTCCTCGTGTCGGGCGACGCGCTGGCCCCCGTGGTGCGGGAGACCGACGACCGCTCGGTCAGGTCGGTGCTGGACCTCCTGGCGGCGGGTCCGACGCGCGAGGAGCGCGAGCAGGGCCTGAGCACGGCCCTGGGCGCGGGGCGGTTCGATGCCCGTCTGGCGCGGTCGCAACGGCCCGGAGGACCCGTGGTCGTCGTCGTCAGCGTGCCGTCCCAGTTCCTCGCGACCGGTGGCGACGAGCAGCTGCTCGCCGCCGCCCAGGTCGTCTGGACGGTAACCGCCTGGCGCGAGTCGGCCCGGGTGCGGATGGAGGCCGACGGGCGGCCGATCGAGCTGCCCACCGACCGCGGCCTCACCGGCAGGTCCGTGACCCGAGCCGACTACCGAAGCGTGGCGCCCGCGGACCCGGACGCCGATCAGGACGCAGAGCCGGGCTGAGGCCCCGGACCGGGTGCCGGGCGGTCCGAACGCCGATGAGCACCGTCGCCGGACCGCCCGGCTGCCTCGTCCGCCAGGTCGTCATTCGTCAGGCTGCTCCTCGAGCACCTCGATGCTGGTCGCGGCGATGGCCAGCTGGCCCTCGGCGTCCTCGAAGAACGCGTCCGGGTCGTCGAACAGGTCGTCCTCCGCCACGCCGAAGTCGTCCTCGAAGGAGTCGCGCTGGACCTTGTGGACGGTTCCGGTGATCTGGACGACGTCGTCCTGGTCCAGGCCCTCCGGAGGCGTGCTCGCGAGCACCGCCACCTCGGCGCCACTCTCACCGCCGATGCGGAAGGCGGTGCCGGAGTCGTTGGACGTGATCAGCTCCGAGATCTCGGCGCTGACCGTGACCTCCTTGCCGATGATCGCCTCGTCGCCCGCTCCGTCGGTGGTCCCGGAGTCGACTCCCATGTCCTCCTCGAGCCCGCCGACCCGGTCCTCCAGGGCGGAGAGCTCGTCCTGGACCTCCTGGAGGTCCTCGGTCGTCACTTCGCCCGACTCCGGACCGGCGGAGTCACCGCAGGCGGCAAGGCCGCCGAGCGAGAGCACCGCAGCTGCCGATACCCCGGCCAGCCGGATGCCCCGGCGTGCGCTGTTCGTCTTGGTCTGCGACATGTCGTTCTCCCTTCGTCTGGTCGGTGACGAGTCCGTCACCACCTGGGCGGTACTCGCCGTCGGCGCATGCAGGCGGTGCGGTGGTCGAACGTCATCAGGCTGTAAACAGCGCCGCCCAGGGCGGCCGTCGGAATCGCCACCGCGTACGGGGTGCACGGCGAGCGGTCGACGCCGGCCCATGACGATCTCGTGACGGCAGGTCCACCTCGCCTCGGGTCCGGGTACCCGAACTCCAGGACCGGGGCATCCACCGGTTGCCCGCGTCGGGGGATCGGCCCGACCCGAACGGAGGTGAGCGACAGTGGCCCAGCCACGGGTGGACGCAGCGGCGCTGGAGCGGGCGGCCGCAGGTCCCACGGAGCGCCCGACGCGTCCGTCGTCGGGGCGTCTGGTCTGGGCCGACGTCGCCAAGGGCGCGTGCATCCTCCTGGTGGTGCTGCACCACCTCGTCAGCAAGCACTTCGTCCAGGTGGTGCCCGACGACCTCCCCGGGGCGGCCGCCGCGTGGTGGCACCTGACCTACGCGCTGAAACCGATCCGGATGCCGCTGTTCTTCCTGGTCTCCGGCATCTTCGCGGCCTCGGCGCTCCGTCGGCCCTGGGACCGCAGGCAGACGGTGCGCCTGGTCGGCCTCTACCTGCTGTACGCCGGATGGCTGGTGCTGCACGCCGGGATCTTCTCGGTGGCCACGGAGCTGCCGATGAACCGGACCAGGAACGGCGAGGAGCTCCTGGCCGATCTCGTGTTCGCCTCCACCGGGCTCTGGTACCTCTACGCGCTCGCGGTGTACGGCGTGCTCGCCCGCTGGCTCCATCGCTTGTGGGGGCCGTGGCCCACGCTTCTGCTCGCCGGAGCCGTCGCGGTGGGCGTCCCGCTGCTGGACATCGAGGGCGCCAACCGTGTCTCAGTGGTGCAGCACTTCGTGTACTTCGCGGTGGGTGCCTACCTGCCCACGGTGGGTGGGCGGCTGGCCGCCCTGTCCTGGCGGACGACCGGAGCACTCGCCGCCGCGACGGTCGCCCTGGCTGCCGGCTTGTGGTCCACGTCGATGCCGCTGCGGTCGGTCAACGTGTTGGTGAGCGTCCTCGCGGTGCCGTGCGCACTGCGCGGTGCCGCCGCGATCAGCCGCTGGCGGCCGGTGCGGCGTGCGGCGTCGTACGTCGGGCGGCACAGCCTGCCGATCTACGTGCTGCACGTGCCGCTGCTGGCCGTGCTGCACCGCGTCGTGGACGGATGGCCGCTGCCGCCGCTGTCGAATGGCTGGTGGATCGTCCCGTTGGCGGCGTACCCCGTCGCGGCGGCGGTGGTGCTGGTCCTGGCCTGCCTCGCCGTGCAGCGGGTGGGGGACCGCTGCGGGCTCGGCTGGGTGTTCCGGCCGCGCGCCGTCGAGCCGCTGGTGGCGGCCGCGCACCGCCTCGCCGCGCGGCTCCGGTCACCGGCCCGCCGGAGCCGGATGGGCCAGGGATGACGCCGGTGCCGCATAGGGTGGCGCCCACGCAGTGGCGCGAACACGTGTCCGAGGGGGGCAGCGGATGAGGGTGGTGCGATGACCTGGCTGTGGAACCGGGTGCGGGGGCGGTTCTGGGTGCTGCCCCTCGTGTGCACGGTGTCGGCGGTCGCCCTGGGCCTCGGGCTCACTACGCTCGACGACCGGCTCGACACGTCGCTGAAGGTGCCGTTCCTGTTCACCGGGGGACCGGAGAGCGCGCGGGCGCTCCTCTCGGCCATCATCACCTCGATGATCTCGTTCACCGGCCTGGTGTTCTCGATCACGATCGTGGTGCTGCAGCTGACCAGCAGCCAGTTCTCGCCGCGAGTGCTGCGCACGTTCCTGCGCGACTGGTTCAACCAGCTGTCGCTCGGCGTGTTCGTGGCGACGTTCGTCTACGCGCTGGTCGTGCTGCGTGCGGTCCGCGGCACGTCGCAGGTCCACCCGTTCGTGCCGCAGCTCTCCATCACGGTGGCCTTCGGCTTCGTGCTCGCGAGCGTGCTGGTGTTCCTCGCCTACATCCACCACGTCGCCCAGTCGATCCGGGCCGCCACGATCATCTCCTCGATCGGCAGCGACACTCGCGCGCTCCTCGAGCGACGCCATCCGGCCGGCGACGACGTCCGCGCCCTCCGCGCCGTCCCCGACTCGGTCGGCCGACGGGTCGCCGCGGCGAGCCCCGGGGTGGTGCAGCGGGTCGACGACGAGCGGCTCGCCGCGCTGGCCGCCGAGCACTCGGTCACCATCCGGCTGCTGCGCTCGGTGGGCGAGTTCGTGCCGGAGGGTGGTGACCTGCTCGAGACGCACGGCGCCGACCCGCCCGACGCGAGCCAGCTGCGCGGCGCGATCCACCTCGGCAACGAGCGCAGCCTCGACGAGGACGTCGGCTTCGGCATCCGCCAGCTCGTCGACATCGCGGAGCGGGCCCTCTCGCCGGGGATCAACGACCCGACCACGGCGGTCCAGGTGATCGACCAGCTGCACGACCTCCTCCGTCGCCTGGCCACCCGGTCGCTGCAGCCCCGTCAGGAGCTGACCGACGACGGCGGGCTGCTGCTGCACGTCCCCGAGCCGGCGTTCGCGGACTATCTCGGTCTCGCGGTGGACGAGATCGCCCACTTCGGGGCGGACACCGATCGGGTGATGCGACGCCTGCGCGTCATGCTCGACGACCTCCTTCGGGCCGCGACGCCCCAGCACCGCGGGGCGGTGAGCACGCTCCTCGGCTCGCTGGGTGGAGAGGCCTCGACGGGGAGCCCGGCCGGCGCGCCGCCGGCCTCGGACACCGGGCTGCGGTGAGCCCTGCCGCCGTCGGACGGTGAGCCGTGGCGGCGGCTCGTATGTCGTGCGCCGGCCGCGGGTACCCACAAGGAATGCTCACTCTCCGTGCGGTGCGCGCCCGGGCGCTCGTGCTCGACTCGCGACCGGTCGTCTGCTGAGCCGGTGCGCCGTCAGCACCTGCCCCGGCGGGCCGGGTCCGGCCGTGCCGTGACAGGAGGAGGCGGCTGATGGGACAACCCGTGCTCGCGGCGCTCACGGAGCCCACGGTGCCCACGGTGCTCGCGGCCGAGGGCCTCGACCTGCCCGACGTGACCTGGGAGGCGACGGCGCTCGGGCTCGGCCTGATCGTGGGCGGTTACCTGACCGGTCGTGTGGTCGGCTGGGTCCTCGAGCGGCTGCTGCTGTGGCGGGGGCGGTCGCGCAGTGCCAGCGCGATGTTCTCCGTGCTGGTCCGATGGCTGGTGCTCGTGCTGGCCCTGGCCGCCGCCGCGACGGTCGTGTTCCCCAGCGTCCGGCCCGTGAACGCGCTGGGCGGGATCGGGATCCTCTCCATCGCGGCGGGCATCGCGTTCCAGACCGTGCTCGGGAACATGTTCGCGGGCATCGTGATCCTCGCTCGGGACACTTACCGGGTCGACGACCAGATCGCCGTACGCGACGTCGCCGGCACGGTGACCGGCGTGTCCCTGACCAGCACGACCGTGCGCACCTTCGACGGAAGGCTGGTGCACATCCCCAACGCGGTCGTGCACTCCGAGGTCGTCACCATCCAGACCGGCTTCGAGCAGGTCCGCTCGACGGTGTCCGTCGATCTCGACGACAGCGCGGACCTCGATCTCGCGGTCGCTGTCGCCGAGCGGGCGATGGCGTCGGTGCCGGTGGTGCTGTCCGAGCCTGCGCCTCAGGCGCTGCTGCAGGAGGTCGGCTCGGCGACGGTCCGCATGGACCTCCGGTTCTGGTCCGGGGCCCGCCAGATGGAGACCCGGCTCGCGCAGCACGCGGTGATCCGGGCGGTGCTGAAGGCCCTCGACGACGAGGGCGTGCCCACGGGTGCTGACGTCGTGGTGGTCGAGGGCGGACCGCGCCTCCTCCGAGCCGTCGCAGGAAGCGACGACCAGGACAACGAGGACGACGCCTCGCACTGAGCAGACGGTCACGGTCACGTCCGATTCCGGCCAGCCCTGGCGTCGTCGGGCTCCTACGTTCCGGGCATGGACCCGATCCGCCGACCCGACCGAGACCGGATGCGCGCGAGCATCGTCTGGTTCATGTCCCTCGCCGCCGCCCTGGGCACCGCGGCCATCTATCCGCTGCAACCGGCCGTCGCCACGGTGTCGGAGTCCTTGTCCACCTCGGTCGGCCTGGTGGGCCTCGCACTGGCGGGCGGCCCTCTCGGGTACCTGATCGGCCTCGCGCTCCTGGTCCCGCTGGTCGACCGGTTCTCGCCCCGGGTCGTGCTGTCCGGCCAGTACGCCGCGCTCGCCGTGACCCTGGCGCTGAGCGCCCTGAGCGACGACGTGGTGGTCCTCGGGCTGGTGATGGTCGTCGTCGGCGCCGGCTCCTCCGTGGGCGCCGGCCTCAGCTCCGTGGTGGGCCGGCTCAGCCCGGCGTCCCGACGCGCCACCGACCTGGGCCTGGTGACCGCCGGCATCTCGGCCGGCATCCTGCTCGGGCGGATCGTCGGCGGCTGGCTGTCGGACGCGGTCGGCTGGCGGGAGACGTCGGCCGTGTTCGCCGCGGCGTGCGCGCTCACCGCCCTCGCCGGCCTGGCGCTGCTTCCGGTGGACCGCGCGCCGCAGGACCGTGGCTACCTCGCCAGCCTGGTGTCCCTTCCGTCGCTGTTCCGTGCGTCGCCGGCCCTGCGGCTGGCCTCCCTGCGCGGCTCGCTGTGGTTCTTCGCGTTCTGTGCCGTGTGGGCCGGCATCGCGGTGGCGCTGTCGGCGCCGCCGTACTCCTACTCCGCGGAGCGGATCGGGCTCTACGCGCTCGCCGGCGTCGCCGGGATCGGAGCGACGCGGGTCGCCGGCGTGTGGACCGACCGGGTGGGGCCACGTCCCGTCGTCCTCGTCGGGCTGGTCGGGGCAGCCCTGTCCTGTGCCGTCCTGGTCTTCGCGCTGCCCAGCACGCCGGTCACGCTCGCGTGCCTGGCCCTCTTCGACGCCGGCCTGTTCGCCGCTCAGGTCGCGAACCAGAGCGTGGTGCTGGCGATCGACCCGACCGGCCCGGCACGGTTCAACAGCGCCTACATGGTCGTCTACTTCGTCGGTGGCAGCCTGGGCACCGCATGCGGCGCGGCGCTTGCGGAGCACCTCGGCTGGGCCGGTGCCGCCACCGCCGCGTGCGCCGCGATCCTCGGCGCCACGGCGCTGACCCTCGGGGCGGGGCCGCGGGTCACCGGTGCGGGAGGGCCAGCGCGACCGCACCCAGTCCCAGGCACACCGCCCCGGCGGTCAACGCGCCCGACGCGATGAAGGCGGCTGCCGCGAGGAAGCACAGCACGGGGAGCAGCCAGGTCGCGGGCCGGCGGGCGGCCAGCTCCGTCGACCTCTTCGGCCGGGCGGCGCGTATGCCGTCAGGACTGGTCGCCGGGCGGTTCGGCGAGGGCCCGCAGGATGCTCCGCAGCGCCCGGCGAGCCCGGGCGAGCTCGTCGGCCGAGAGGTCGACGCGGCGCAGCCGCTCGCTACGGTCCAGGTCACCGAGGCGCACCAGCTCGGCGAGGACCTCGTCCCCGGTGGACGTGGTCGAGATCAGGGGTGCGCCCTTGTGGTCGGGGTTCGGCTCGGCCGCGAGCAGGCCTTCGGCCAGCAGCTCCTGCACCACGCGGTGCACGCTCTGCCGCGCCAGTCCCAGCCGACGCGCGGCTGCCGACACCGTGAGCGGTTGCGTGGAGAGCACGCTCAGCACGTGCCAGCGCGCGGCCGTCTGCCCCGTCCGCCGTGCGATCTCCTCGCCGCTGCGCCGTGACGCCGCGGCGAGCTCGTACACGTCGGCGATGAGCAGGCGGTACTCCGTCGCAGCGTCCACGAGAAAACACCTTGCCACAGGGCTGCTGCATGCTGCTAGATTGTCAGCATCCTGACAATGTTGTCTCACCCACGGAGGAGCCCCATGTCCGTCGCAGCCATCACCGCCATCAGCCTGGACTGCGCCGATCCGGCGTCACTCGGCCGGTTCTACGCAGAGCTCACCGGATGGCCGATCACCAGCGCGGCCGACGACGCCGTCTACCTGGGAGACGGGCCGATCCAGCTCGCCCTCCAAAGGGTCGAGGACTTCCAGCCGGCGGGCTGGCCCGACGGCGACAAGCAGGCGCACCTCGACTTCTCCGTGCCTGACGTCGCGGCGGCGGAGGTCCGGCTGGTCGAGCTCGGCGCCACCAAGCCGGAGTTCCAGCCCGGCGGCTCGGAGTGGACGGTTCTCCTCGACCCGGCCGGCCACCCTTTCTGCATCGCCGCAGGCTGACAGCGGCCCGCCGACGCTCCGCCACCCCCAGGAGGGAAGAAACCTGATGATCCTCGTCACCGCCGCCACCGCGCCCGTCGGCCGCTCCATCGTCGAGCAGCTGGTCGCGGCCGGTCACCCGGTCCGTGCCCTCACCCGCAACGCGAAGGAGGCGGACCTGCCGGCCGCGGCCGAGCTCGTCGAGGGCGACCTCACCGACCCCGACAGCCTGGAGGTCGCCATGCGCGACGTGACCGCAGTCTTCCTGCTCGCGGTGGTGCCCGGGTTCGCGTCCGCGTTCCTCGCTGCGGCGCGCGAGGCCGGCGTCGAGCGGATCGTGTTCCAGTCCTCCGCCGAGGTCGTCGACGGCGCCACCGAGCAGCCCAACGACATCGCCGCCTTCCATGCCGACGTCGAGCAGGCGATCCGGGACTCCGGCCTCGGCTGGACCTTCCTGCGGCTCGACGTGTCCTCCGCCGACGCGCTGCAGTGGGCCTTCGACGTGCCGGGCCAGCTGTCGGCCGGCGACGTCGTCAAGGCGCCGTACGGCGACGCGGCCGGCTCGCCGATCCATCCCGCCGACTTCGCCGCGGTGGCGGTGGCGGCCCTCCTCGACGCTGGGCACACCGGGGCGGTGCACCACGTGACCGGGCCTCGGTCGCTCACGCACCGCGAGCAGGTCGCGCTGATCGGGTCTGCGCGCGGCCGTGACGTCTCGTTCCAGGAGGTTGACCCCGAGACCGCGCGGTCGATGGCGGGGCCGTTCGTGCCGATCGACCTCCTCCTCGCGACCTGGGAACGGCACACGCACCGGCCGGCGCCGGTGACCGACACCGTGCAGCGCGTCACCGGGCGAGCGCCCCGGTCCGTCGACGAGTGGGCCGCGGACTACCCGGCTCCGTAGTCGGCAACGCACTTGACCGGTTCGGCGCATGGAGTTGCTCACGTCTGATTTCCTTTACCTTCGCCGAGAGCGGCCGATCCGGTCTGCGTGTGGATCCCATCCGTCCCGCTCCCGCGGACCCTTCTCCTCGTCACCTCGGTCCTCGCCGTCCTGGTCGGCGCAGTCATCGGCGCGCCGTTCACGGCCCCGGCCGGGGCGGAGAAGGGCGCTGAGACCCGCACCTCGGCCCGCGCGATGAGCACCAGCGTCACCGCGGCGTGGCCCAGCGCCCGTGCCGTGACCCGCGGGAAGAAGGTGGCCGTGACCGGCCGCGTGAACGGCGGCGCGCGGCGCGTCGTACTGGAGCACCGGACGAACTCCGGCTGGCAGGAGCTCCGCTCCGGGTACAGCCGGAGCGACGGGACCTACGCCGTGCGCATCCCGACCTCGTGGACCACCGCGCACGCCCTTCGCGTCCGGGCGCCCGAGACCGACCGGTACGCCGCCGGCGTCGGCGCCGCGAGCAAGTCGCTGGCGGTGAGCACCTCCTACAAGCCGCGGGGCAGTCGCAAGCACTACAACCTGATGAGGTGGCGCTTCGACCCGTGCCAGGTCGTCAGCTACCGGATCTACGACCGGCGGATGCCCTCGGGTGCCGCCAAGGACCTCCGTCGGGCGCTCGCGATGGCGAGCCAGGCGACGGGGATCCGCTTCAAGTACGTCGGCACCTCGAGCCAGGTGCCGTGGGCGAAGGGCACCAACACGGTCCGCGGCGCCGACCTGCTGCTGGGCTGGGCGACGCCCCGTCAGGTGCCGCGGCTGAAGGGCAACGTCGTCGGCCTCGGGGGACCGTCGTGGGGCGACATCACCGACGATCACGGCTTCCGGCGGACGCTGGACGCGATGGTCGTGCTGGACTCCACGGCGCGGGCCAAGGGCGGCTTCGGCCGGGGCTACACCCGCGGTGAGCTGCTCCTGCACGAGATCGGGCACGCGCTCGGTCTGGAGCACGCGTTCCGCACCGGCCAAGTGATGGACTACGCCACCCAGGCGTCGGACCGCTGGGGTGCGGGGGACCTGACCGGTCTGCGTCGCGTGGGCCGGTCGGCCGGCTGCTTCGAGGACGCGGGGATCCGCGCGCGTCCGATGCCCGCCGCCGCGCCGCACGGCACGCCCGCCCGCTGACCGGCACCCTGCACCGAGGCGGGGCCGCAGGCCGCGGTATGCGCCGATCGCACCACGGGTAACGCCACGTTGATGGGTCGATGCGCGACTCGCCGTCGCGCATCTGTCGACAGGCGGAGCGAAGCCGCCGTGAGGAGCGAGCGATGGCGTCCAAGAGCCACACCACGACCGACCACGACGAGATCCGCAACTGGGTCGAGGAGCACGACGGCGTGCCGGCCCGGGTGACCGGCACCGAGGGCGACGACGGCTCCGGAGTGCTGCGGATCGACTTCCCCGGTGGAGCCGGTGAGGACCAGCTCGAGCACATCTCCTGGGACGACTGGTTCGAGACCTTCGAGAGCCGGAGCCTGGCGTTCCTCTACCAGGAGGAGAAGGCCAGCGGCGAGGACAGCACGTTCTTCAAGCTGGTCAACCGCTGACCGGCCGAGGGCGGAGATGCACGTCGACGAACTGGTCGTAGGGCACCGGCTCGCCGATGAGATAGCCCTGGGCGTGGTCGACGCCCTCCTCTGAGGCCGCCGCGAGTATCGCCTCGTCCGAGACGAACTCGGCGATGGTCTCCTTCCCGAGCTCGTGGGCGATGCCGACGATCGACCGCATGACGGTGCGGTCGATGGGGGAGTGGGGCGCCGCCGAGACGAACTCGCCGTCGATCTTGATGAAGTCGAACTGCAGGTGCTTGAGGTAGTAGAAGGAGCCGAACCCGGCCCCGAAGTCGTCGAGGGCGAAGAGGCACCCCAGCTCGGTGATGCGCTGCGCGAAGGCCTTGGCGAGGGCGACGTCGGCGATCGCGGCCGTCTCGGTGACCTCCAGGACCAGCGTCCCGGGGTCGATCGCATGGCGGGCGAGCGAGCGGGCGATGACGTCCTCCACCTCGGGGTTGCCGAGCGAGTGGCCGGAGAGGTTGGCGTGCAGCTGGAACCCGGGCCGGAGGTCGTTGAGCTCCGCGAGCCGGGCGATGCTGCGCTGCATCACCCAGGAGTCCAGCTGGGGCATCAGGCCTGCGCGTTCGGCGATGTAGAGGAACCGCGAGGGGGAGACCAGCTCCTCGCCGTCGACCAGCCGCAGCAGCACCTCGGCGGCCGTCACGTGTCCGGTCCGCAGGTCCTGGATGGGCTGGTACAGGAGCGCGAACCCGTCCGTCTCGAGCGCGCGTTCGATCTTCTCCTGCCACTGGAGGCGGGCGCCGGTGCGGGACGGATGGGCGCTGCCCTCCTCGAGGACGGCGTACCGGTTGCGGCCGGCCTCCTTGGCGTCGTACATGGTCATGTCGGCGAGGGCGAGGACGTCGGTCGGGTACGCCTGAGCGGCCGCGAAGGTGACGACGCCCAGGCTGGCGGTGACGCGACGGCGGGTGCCGTCGAGGGTGGCGGTGTAGTCGCGGAGCCGCCGGATGATGGTCTCAGCGACCTTCTCGGCCGCGGCCTGGTCGGCCTGGGGGAGCAGGATCGCGAACTCGTCGCCACCGAGACGGGCCACGGTGTCGGTGCTGCGCAGCCCGCTGGAGAGCAGCTCTGCCGTGGAGATGATCAGCTGGTCGCCCACGTTGTGGCCGAGGGTGTCGTTGACCTGCTTGAAGTTGTCGAGGTCGAGCAGGAGCAGCGCGCCGGTGGGTCCGTACCGGCGGCAGCGGTCGAGGTGGCGCTGGAGCTCGATGTCGAACCGGCGGCGATTCACCAGGCCGGTGAGTGCGTCGTGGTCGGCGAGGTGCGCGAGGCGCAGCTCGTACTTCCGCCGCTGGGACACGTCGACGACGTTGAGCAGGACGACCGCGTCGGTCCCGTCGTAGTCGTGGAGCACCAGGCCGCTCAGTGAGACCTGGACGGTCTGCCCGGCGACGTTGCGGATCACGGCGTCCCCGGTGGTCGTGTGGTCTCCGCCGACGCGCAGCACCTCATCGAAGTACGCGAGCAGAGTGTCGTCGCCGGCCGGTGCCAGCTCGGAGATGTGCTGACCCTCCAGGGCCTCGGGGTCGGCCCCGACGATGGGGCGGAGCCCGTTGTTTGCTCTGCTGATCCGGCCCTCGAGGTCGAGCACCATGACACCGTGCGGTGCGTCGGCCAGCAGCCGCTCGGTGCGCTGGGTGGCGGCGAGCAGGGCGCGCTCGCGCTCCCGCTCCGTGCTGACGTCGCGGGTGAGCATGAGGGCACGTCGACCGTCCCCCTCGGCCGGCAGCGGGGTCGCCGTCACGACGTACTGGGTGCCGGAGGGACCCACGGTCAGCTCGCGGTCACCGCCGCCGCCCGCCAGGGCGTCCTGGAGGAGCGTGGTGACGACCGCGGAGCCGGCAGGGTCGGCGATCTCGGCCGGGTGTCCTTCGGTGTGGGCGATCAGTCCGTGTGGGGCACTGCCGGCCCCTGCAACCTGCCGCACCTTGAGGTCCTGGTCGACGACGGTGACGGACACGTCCGGAAGGTGCTCGACGATCGCACGCCAGCGCGCCTCCTCGGCGACCAACGCTGCCGTGCCGCGGGCGAGCTCGTGCACCATCGCCTGGATCCGCGGGGCGATGACCAGGGCGAAGGCGACCCACAGCAGCGCCCGGCGCCAGTCCGCGACCGGGTACTCCGGGGCGCCGACCAGCAGCATCGGCAGCACGAACACGCCCACGGTGCAGGCCGCACCCACCGCCAGGTCCCGAGCGGTGCCGGTCAGGGCCTGCCAAAGGAGCGGGAGCACCACCAGCGTGCCGAGGCTCGATGCGGAGCCGCCGCCGGCGTCCCGCGCGAAGCCGATGGCGGCGAAGGTCAGCATCGGCGCCGTGATCGAGGGCCATGTCCGGGCGGGCTGCCGCAGTCCGTACCCGAGCACCAGCAACGTGGCGGGCACCAGCGCGAGCAGGACCCACAGGCTCAGGCTCGGCCCGCGGTACGGCGGAACGGCCAACGTGCCGACGCCCAGCAGCGCCACGAACACGAACGGCCCGGCGTCCCGCCAGGTCGGGCGTCGTACCTGAGTCTGGACAGCGTTCCGATCCGGCCACACGACGAGACTTCCCCCTAGGACTGGTCAGCGGTGCCATGGTGTCTGCATCTGACCTCGCGCGGCGATCATTCTGCCCTTGATGAGGCCGCAGCAACCGCAGGCCGGCCGGGACGCCTCGCCGGTGGACGGCGCTCGAGCCGGCAGCCGAGTGCTACGGCGGTCAGGAGCGACGCGTCGCGGAGTAGTGGATGGTCTGAACTCGGATCCTCCCGTCCCGGACGAGGTAGCTGTCCGCCCCGTCGTGGATCACGGTGTCCTGGTCGCGGGCCGTCCACTGCAGCATCCCCACCTCCCCCTCGACGAGGACCTGGAGGTAGCGGTACGTCCCGTCGGCCACGTAGGTGCGCAGTACGTCGGCGAGCGCCCTCACGCCGTCGTGCCCCCGGTGAACGCCCTCGGCGGAGAGCAGGATCACGTCGTCGGCGTAGTTGGTCGCCAGATCGCCCTCGAGGTCTCCGGCCTGTCGGCGGCGGAGGTGTGACTCGAGGACCTCTTCGGTGGAGCGTGGCGTTCCCATACCGGTGGCGGTGCCCGATTCCACCGAGCCCAACGGGGATGGTGGCGTGGCGACGTACGTCAGTGGGGGCGGGCCCTGCAGCACGGCGATGAGGGGGCTCATCCACAGCCGAGTTGCGAGGCGTTGATAGCCCGCGCGAGTACGCGGAGGCTGTGCTCCCGTGGGCTATCAGACAGACTTCATCGGCTACCTGCGGATCGAGCCTCCACTCGGACCTCGTGAGCGGTCGTTCATCAACCGGATCTCAGGTTCGCTCTTCCTGCAGGAGTCGGCCGGCTCACTGCGCGTGGCGGACGAGGATGACGAGGTCGTACGCGACCTCATGAGCGGCGCGCCAAGGGGCTGGTCCAACTGGACCGCATGCGATCAAGGGTGCTGTCTGAGCTACGACGGCGGTGACAAGGCGAACGACATGGCGCCGTGGCTCAAGTTCCTGATGGCCACCTTCCTCGTGCCTGGGGCCACCGCCGAGGGCATTGACGGCGTGAGCTGTGACCACGTCCTGAGCGGGATGGTCGTCGGCTCCCGCCGCGACACCAGGGAGCTCTACTCGATCACCGTCCGCGACAACGTGGTCGAGGTCGAGCTCCTGTGGCCCGGCAACCCGAGCTGGAGCGACTACCCGCCGCTCGCCTACCAGACCGAGGTCGACCGCTTTCGCAGCTGGGTCGCCGACCGGAAGGACCGCGAGTAGCAGCTGTCGCATCGGCAACGGCGAAGGCCCCGGTTCGGTGACCGGGGCCTTCGCTCTTGTTCCGTGATCTGGAGCTCGGACAGATGTCCGACCTGGCTCAGATGTCGTAGTACAGCTCGAACTCGTGCGGATGCGGCCGCAGCTGCACCGGCGCGATCTCGTGCTCCCGCTTGTAGGAGACCCAGGTGTCGATCAGGTCCGGGGTGAAGACGTCGCCGGCGGTGAGGAACTCGTGGTCGGCCTCGAGGGCGTCGAGCACGGCGCCGAGCGACGTGGGGACCTGGGCGATCTCGGCCATCTCGTCCGGCGGGAGCTCGTAGATGTCCTTGTCGATCGGGGCGGCCGGCTCGATCTTGTTCTGGATGCCGTCGAGGCCGGCGAGCATGAGCGCCGAGAACGCGAGGTAGGGGTTCGCCGAGGGGTCGGGGAACCGGGTCTCGATGCGCTTGGCCTTCGGGTTGGTGCCGGTGATCGGGATCCGGACCGACGCCGAGCGGTTGCGCGAGGAGTAGACGAGCGAAATCGGGGCCTCGTAGCCGGGCACCAGGCGGTGGTAGGAGTTCACCGTCGGGTTGGTGAAGGCCAGCAGGGCCGGAGCGTGCTCGAGGATGCCGCCGATGTACCAGCGGGCCATGTCGGAGAGCCCGCCGTAGCCGGTCTCGTCGTAGAACAGGGGAGACCCGTCCTTCCACAGCGACTGGTGCACGTGCATGCCCGAGCCGTTGTCGCCGAAGATCGGCTTCGGCATGAAGGTGACGGACTTGTTGTTCTCCCACGCCGTGTTCTTGATGATGTACTTGAACTTCATCACGTCGTCGGCGGCGCGGAGCAGCGTGTCGAACTTGTAGTTGATCTCCGCCTGGCCGGCCGTGCCGACCTCGTGGTGGGCGCGCTCGACCTGCAGGCCGCAGGCCTCGAGGTTCTTCACCATCTCGTCGCGCAGGTCGCCGTAGTGGTCGTACGGCGCCACGGGGAAGTAGCCGCCCTTGAAGCGGGTCTTGTAGCCGCGGTTGTCGCCCTCGGCACCGGAGTTCCACCAGCCCTCGACGGAGTCGATGTGGTAGAAGCCCTCGTTGGCGCTCGTCGTGTAGCGCACGGAGTCGAAGATGTAGAACTCCGCCTCGGGAGCGAAGAACGCGGTGTCGGCGATGCCCGTGCTGGCGAGGTAGGCGAGCGCCTTCTTCGCGATGTTGCGGGGGTCGCGGGAGTAGGGCTCGCCGGTGATCGGGTCGTGGATGAAGAAGTTGATGACCAGCGTCTTCTGCACGCGGAACGGGTCGACGTAGGCGGTCGTCGGGTCCGGGAAGAGCGCCATGTCGGACTCGTTGATCGCCTGGAAGCCGCGGATCGAGGAGCCGTCGAAGCCCAGGCCGTCGTCGAACACCGACTGGTCGAACGACGACACCGGCACGGTGAAGTGCTGCATGATGCCGGGCAGGTCGCAGAAGCGGACGTCGACCTGCTCGACACCCTCGTCCTTGATGAACTTGAGCAGCTCTTCGCTGTTGTTGAACATTCGTTCCTCCTTGGCTGAGACCCACGGCTCAGCCACCAGTCAGGATGTTGCCGATCGGTTTCGATCGATGCCGGGTGATCGGTCGCGGCGCCGGACGCCACGATGCGTCGACCGCACCAGCAACTTAACCGGGGTGCAGTTTCCCACCCATCACCGAATTGTTTCGCCCATGTAAACAGGTCGCCGGTCAGGGGTGGCGGCCGTCTCAGCCCCGCGCGCACCTACCCTTGAGCGGTGCCCGGACCCGCCGACGTGACCAGCGAAGCCATCCCGACCGCATCCTGGGGCCGCCGGTTCGTCGCGCTCCTCGTGGACTGGCTGGTCTGCACGCTCGCGGTGCTGGCGTTCGTCGGCGTCGAGGAGTACGGCGAGCCGGGGTCCACCGCGTCGGCGGCGGTGCTCGGCGTGTTCGTGCTCGAGTCGGCGGTGCTCACCTGGCTCGCCGGCGGGTCGGTCGGCAAGCTGCTGACCGGCCTGTGCGTCGTACCCGCCGACGGACGGCTCCGGCGGCTCAGCCCGGTCAAGGCGTTCGCACGCCAGGTGCTCGTCGCGCTGGTGATCCCGCCGCTGGTGTTCCGGTCGGACGGACGCGGACTGCACGACATCTTCGCGGGGACCTCGACGGTGACCTTCGCGACGCTGCGGACGCTGGCGAAGTAGCCCGGCTTCAGCGGCCGCGCAGGTTGCCGCGCATCCCCTTCATCGAGGTGGGGATCGGGCCCTTGGGGAGCGGCATCTTGCCGCGCTGGGCGTCGAGCGCCTTGAGGCGCTGCCGGATCTCGGTGATCTCGGCCGGCTTCACCTGGCGACCCAGCTTCTGCACGTGCTTGACCAGCTTGGGCAGCGGGACCTGGCCCTCGTCCTTGCCGACGGTGACCTCGTGGACGGGGTAGTCGCCGGCGACGCGCTCGTGCTTGCGCCGCTCGCTGATCATCAGTTGGCGCAGCCGACCGGGGTTGCCCTCGCCGACGAGCACGATGCCCGGAGGTCCCACGAGGCGGTGCACCATGTCCTGCTGCTTGGTGAACCCGACGACCTCCTCCAGCACCCAGCCGCGCCGCAGCATCGTCAGCGCGCGGGCCGCGGCGCCGACCTGGCCGTCCAGCCGGTTGAACGCAGCCTTCTGCGCCCGCCGCCCGAAGACGATCATCACTGCGAGGAGGCCGATCAGCAGCGCGCCGACGATCGCCATGACCAGGCTGAAGGTGCCGTCGCCCGGGAGGACCCAGTAGAAGAGCGCGAAGCCGAGGCCGCCGAAGAGCAGGAAGGAGCCCAGCATCCACCAGCGGATCGCCGGGTCGACCTCCCGGGACATGCGGTAGGTCTCGAGGACCTGCCTCCGCCGGCTCATCTTGGAAGGGTCGAGAGGGGTGTTCGACATGGGGTGCTGCTGTCTCCTCGGCCGGTCTCAGGCGGTTGCTTCGGCCCGCGCCGCGGTTGCCTCGCGGGCGGACATCGCCTGACGGTACAGCCGACCGGCGCGGTACGACGAACGGACGAGCGGACCTGAGAGGACCCCCGCGAACCCGATCTCCTCGGCCTCGGCAGCGAGCTCGACGAACTCCTCCGGCTTCACCCAGCGCTCGACCGGGTGGTGGCGCACGGAGGGCCGCAGGTACTGCGTGATGGTCAGCAGCTCGCAGCCCGCGTCGTGGAGGTCGCGCATCGCCTGGCTGACCTCCTCGCGGGTCTCGCCCATGCCGAGGATCAGGTTGGACTTGGTGACCAGGCCGAACGCGCGGGCCTGGGTGAGGACGTCGAGCGAGCGGTCGTAGCGGAACGCCGGCCGGATCCGCTTGAAGATCCGCGGCACGGTCTCGACGTTGTGGGCGAGCACCTCGGGCCGCGACTCGAACACCTCGGCCAGGAGCTCGGGCCGGCCGTTGAAGTCGGGGATCAGGTTCTCCACGCCCGTGTCGGGGTTGAGCTCGTGGATGGCGCGGACCGTCTCGGCGTACAGCCAGGCGCCGCCGTCGGCGAGGTCGTCGCGCGCGACGCCGGTGATGGTGGCGTAGCGCAGCCCCATCTGCTGCACCGACTCCGCGACCCGGCGCGGCTCGTCACGGTCCAGCGGCTGCGGCTTGCCGGTGTCGATCTGGCAGAAGTCGCAGCGGCGGGTGCACTGGTCGCCGCCGATGAGGAAGGTGGCCTCGCGGTCCTCCCAGCACTCGAAGATGTTGGGACAGCCGGCCTCCTGGCAGACCGTGTGGAGTCCCTCGGACTTCACCAGCTTCTGCAGGGCGGTGTACTCCGGGCCCATCTTGGCCCGGGTCTTGATCCAGGACGGCTTCCGCTCGATCGGGGTCTCCGAGTTGCGGACCTCCAGACGGAGGAGCTTGCGTCCGTCCGGGTTGGGGGCGGGGGCGGGTGCGCTCACCCGTTCAGCCTACTCCCGGGGCCTGCAGCGGCTTCGTCCGCCGGCGCCCTCAGCCGGCAGGGCTGCGCGGGGCGTAGCTGAGCACGGGCACGGAGGCACCGGCGGCACCCGCACGCGCCGGGTCCGGCCGCGGGTCGTAGTCGGGCGTCGCCTCGTACGGCGCCCAGGCGAGCAGGTCGGCGAGGTGGCGTCGTACGGCGTCGAGGACCTCGGTCACCGCGACGTCGCGACCGAGCTCCCGGCTGAGGGAGGTCACGCCGGCGTCGGCGATGCCGCAGGGGACGAAGCGGTCGTACCAGCCGAGGTCGACGTCGCAGTTGAGAGCGAAGCCGTGCATGGTGACGCCCTGGCTCACCCGGATGCCGAGCGCTGCGATCTTGCGCTCGGGGCCGCGGGCGTCGGCGCGCAGCCAGACGCCGCTGCGGCCGGGGACCCGCGCCGTCGTGACGCCGAAGTCGGCGCAGACCCCGATCAGCGCCTCCTCCACCCGCCGGACGTAGTCGACCACCTTGACGTGGTCGGGCAGCCGGACGATCGGGTAGCCGACCAGCTGGCCGGGACCGTGGAAGGTGATCTTGCCGCCGCGGTCGACATCGATCACCGCGGCTCCGGCGGTGTCGACGGGCCGCTCGTGGGGGAGCGTGCGCTTGCCGGCGGTGAACACCGGGGGGTGCTCGAGCAGCAGCACCGTGTCCGGGAGGTCGCCGGTGGCGACCTGCGCGTGCACCTGTCGCTGCAGCTCCCACGCGGCGAGGTAGTCGATCGCGTCGCGGCCGAGCCCGGCCTCGCGGAAGTCGAGCCGGCGTGGGGGCCGGTGGGGGGCGGACGGCTGCGCGGTCACGACGTCGAGGGTACTCCGGGGCCTGTGGAGGAGCGGATGCGCGGGCGTCCCGACGCGGGTAGGAACGAGGCATGCCGACCTCGTCCAGCCGCCGCGGCAGTACGGCGCTCCTCGCCGGCACCGGCGTCGTCGTGCTCGCCGTGGCGGCGGCGGTGACGGCGGCGGTGCTGCGGTCCACGGCACCCTCCGGCGAGGGCGGCTCCGGCCCGGCGACCGCGGCGGTGGTGGCGCCGGGGGCGCAGGCGGTGCCGGTGACCCGCGCCGTCGGCTCGCTCGCCGTGCTCCGCGACTGGGACCGGGCCCGGGCGCGGGCCTGGGCGGCGGGCGACCCCGATGCGCTGCGGCGGCTCTACGTGCCCGGGTCGGCGGCGGGGGAGCGCGACGTCGCGATGCTCCGCGCCTGGCGGGAGCGGGGCCTGCGCGTCGAGCGGCTGACCATGCAGGTGCTCGCCGTCGAGCTGCGGAGCCGCACGGCGCGCCGGCTCGTGCTGGTCGTGACCGACCGGGTGGCCGACGCGCTCGCCGTCGCCACCCGCGGCCGCGCGGCACGCAGGCTGCCGCGCGACGCCCCGACGACGCGCCGGCTGGAGTTCCACCGCGTGGGACCGCGGTGGCTGCTCGCGTCGGCTCAGGAGGTCGGCCGCGCGGCGGAGAGCCCGGCCGACAGCACCGCGTCGACGTCGGGGTCGGCGAACCCGTAGCCGAGCTCGAGCAACCGCGCCGGGCGGAGGTTCAGCGAGCCGAGGACCTCGGGGGCCATCGGTCCCGCCGCGACGCGCAGCACCGGCGACGGCACGGCGAGAAGGGCCGGCCGGTGGACCAGTCGCGCCAGGGCGGCGGTGAACTCCGCGTTGGTGGGCGTGCGGGGCGCGCAGACGTTGACCGGCCCGCTCGCCTCGGCGTGCTCGACGAGGAACGCGACCGCGCCGACCCAGTCGCGCAGCGACACGACCGGATAGTGCTGCCGGCCGCTGCCGAGCCGCCCGCCCAGGCCCGCCTTGAACAGCACGCGCTGCTGCTGGAGCGGCGGACCCGTCCGGTCCTGCACCGGGGCGGTGCGCAGCAGCACCACGCGCGCCCCGGCGTCGTGCGCCGGCCCGGTCGCGGCCTCCCACTCCCGGCAGACCCGGGTCAGCAGCGCATGGCCCCGCGTGTCGCTCGCCTCGGTGAGCTCGACCGGCCCGTGGTCGCCGTACCAGCTAACGCCGGAGGCGTTGACCAGGGCCGGCGTGCCTCCGGCCGCGGCGACGGCCGCCGCCAACGTGCTCGTCGTGGCGACCCGGCTCGCCCCGACGTCGTCGGCCCACCGCCTGGAGTGGGGGTTGCCGACGAGCGGGGAGCCGCCGAGGTTGACCACCACGTCCGCGGCTGCGACGACGCGCCGGTCGACCACTCCGCTCTGCGGGTCCCAGGCAGACTCGTCCGGGCCGCGGGGCGGACGCCGGACCAACCGGGTCAGCCGGTGGCCCCGGCGCTCCAGCTCGGCGCACAGGTGGCGACCGAGGAAGCCCGAGGACCCGGCGACGACGACGTTGAGGCTGGCCACGTCGACAGCCTGCCACCGTGCCGGTGACGCACCGACCGCTGCGTCAGACCTCGAACTGGGCAGCCTCGAGCCGCCTCTTCACGTCCTGCAGGAAGCGCCCGGCGTCCGCGCCGTCGACGAGGCGGTGGTCGTAGGTCAGCGCGAGGTGGACCATGTGCCGCACGGCGATCGTCTCGCCGAGGTCGGGGTCGTCGATCACCACGGGCCGCTTCACCACGGCGCCGGGGCCGAGGATCGCGACCTGCGGCTGGTTGATGATCGGGGTGTCCCACAGCGCGCCGACGCTGCCGAGGTTGGTGATCGTGAACGTGCCCCCGGACAGCTCGTCGGGACCGATCTTGTTGGTGCGCGTGCGCTGTGCGACGTCCGCGATCTTCTTCGCCAGCCCGGAGACCGACAGGTCGCCGGCGTCCTTGACGACCGGCGTCAGCAGGCCCTTCTCGGTGTCCACCGCGAACGCGACGTTCTCGCGGTCGTAGTAGGTGACCTCGCCCTTCTCCGTGTCGATCGTCGCGTTGAGCGCAGGGTGCGACTTGAGCGCGTCGATCGCCGCCTTGGCGAAGAACGGGAGGTAGGAGAGCTTGACGCCCTCGCGGGCGGCGAACTCCTCCTTCACGCTCTCGCGCAGGCGCGCCACGTTGGTCACGTCGACCTCGACGACCTGCGTCAGCTGGGCGGAGACCTGCAGCGACTCGACCATCCGCTGGGCGATGATCTTGCGCAGCCTGCTCAGCGGGACCGTCTGGCCGCGCAGCGGCGAGGGGCTCGAGGACGGCGCTGCGGCGGCCGAGCCGCCGGAGGCGGCGGACGCCTGCCCACCCGACGCGGCCGGCGTCGAGGACGCGGAGGCCTTCTGGGCGGAGGCGGCGTCGAGCACGTCCTGCTTGCGGATCCGGCCGCCCACACCGGAGCCCTGCACCTGGGCGAGGTCCACGCCGTGCTGCGACGCGAGCTTGCGGACCAGCGGGGTCACGTAGCCCGGACCGTCGCTCGAGGATCCCGACGACCCGGAGGCGCCCGACGACTGCTCGCTCGACTGCTGCTCCGGAGCCGCGGGCGCGGAGGCCTCGGGGGCGGATGCGGGCGGCGCCTGCCGCTCGTCCTGCTGCTGTTGCTGCGGGGGCTCCGCCGGCTGCTCCTGCTGCTTCGGCGCCTCCTGCTCCGGCTGCTCCTTCTGCTTCGGCGCCTCTTGCTTCGGCTGCTCCTGCTGGGGCTGCTCCTGCTTCGGTGCCTCCTGCTGAGCCGGCTGACCGGAGCCGATGACGGCCAGCTCGGCGCCGACCTCGACCGTCTCGTCCTCCTCGGCCTTGATCTCCAGCAGGGTGCCGGCGACCGGCGAGGGGATCTCGGTGTCGACCTTGTCGGTGGAGACCTCGAGCAGCGGCTCGTCGACGGCGACCTCGTCGCCGACGCTCTTCAGCCAGCGCGTGACGGTGCCCTCGGTGACCGACTCACCCAGCGCCGGAAGGGTGACGGGCGTGCTGCTGCCGGACCCGCCCGAGCCCCCGAATCCCCCCGACCCGCCCGACTCAGCGGAGGCACCCGAGTCCCCGGAGTCGCCCGAGGCGGCCGGCTGCTTCTCGGCCTCCGGTGTCTCGTCGCCGGCGGGGAGGTCGCCCTTCTCCGCGGCGATCTGCTCCTCCTGCTCGGCCTTCTTCTCCGCCTCGCCCTCGTCGGCGGGCTGCGCCTCCGGCGTCGCCGTCTCGCCGGCGTCACCGCTCGACTCGCCCTCGTCACCCACGACCGCCAGCACCGCGCCGACCTCGACGGTGTCGTCCTCGTTGGCCTTGATCTCCAGCAGCGTCCCGCCGACCGGGGACGGGATCTCGGTGTCCACCTTGTCGGTGGAGACCTCCAGGAGCGGCTCGTCCACCGCGATCTGGTCGCCGACCTGCTTGAGCCATCGGGTGACGGTGCCCTCGGTGACGGACTCGCCGAGCGCGGGGAGAGTGACTTCGGTCGCCATGGCCCAATACTTGCACCCCGCTGGACAAACGCGGCAACGACCTCCCGGCGATCGGGCACACTGTCGGCCATGAGTTGGTTGGACCGGTTCCGGCGTCGCCCGCGGGTGCGGATGAGCGGCCCTGCCAAGGACGCAGCGCGCACCGGATCGACCCGCGTCCGGGCAGCCGACCGGGTCGACGAGCAGCACCTGCGTGAGTGGCTCCAGGCCCGCCGCGGCGTCGAGGGCTTCGTCGAGCCGCGCACCGCGGTGAGCGAGGTGACCCTGCTGCTCGTCGCCCACGACGGGGAGTGGACCCGTCGCCGCGTGCCGTCGGTGAAGTGGGCGCACGACTTCTGCAACACCCACCAGGTGCCGTCGTACGACGCCGCGGTGGTCGGCATCCCGCAGCGGATGCGCGACTACAACTCCCGGGTCAGGCAGGCTCAGAAGAAGCGGCAGCAGCCCTGACCGACTGCGCCCGGAGCCACTCGACGAGGGTGGCGACGCCGTAGCCGGTCGCGCCCGAGGGCCAGTGCCCGCTCGGGCCGCCCTTGTTGAACGTCGGGCCGGCGATGTCGAGGTGCGCCCAGGGGAGACCGCCGGTGAACTCACGCAGGAACGCGGCGGCGAACAGGCCGCCTCCCCACCGGATCCAGTCGTGCTGGGCGAGGTCGGCGATGGTGCTGCTGTGGATCCGGGAGTCCATGTAGTCGGGGATCGGCATCGGCCAGGCGTCCTCGCCCGCGGCATCGGCGGCGGCGAGGAGCTCGGCGACCACGGCGTCGTCGCCCATCACGCCCGCGAGCCGGTCGCCGAGCGCGAGCACCATGTGCCCGGTCAGCGTCGCGATGTCGACGATGGCGTCGGGCCTCCGCTCGACCGCCAGGCCGAGGGCGTCGGCGAGGGCCAGGCGCCCCTCAGCGTCGGTGTTGCTGACCTCGACGGTGGTGCCGCCGTAGGTCGTCAGCACGTCGCCCGGGCGCATCGACGCGGCGCCGACCATGTTCTCGGCGAGCGAGGCGAAGGCAGTGACCTGCACCGGCAGCCCGAGCCGCGCGGCGGCGAGGGTGGCCTGCACGACGGCGGCGGCGCCGGCCATGTCCTCCTTCATGGTGGTCATGCTGCTTGCGGGCTTGATGGTCAGCCCGCCGGAGTCGAAGGTGATGCCCTTCCCGACCAGGGCGACGTGACCGACGGCGTGCTTGGGCTTGTAGGAGAGCTCGACGATGCGAGGCGGCGCGGCGGAGGCGGCGCCGACGGCCAGCACGCCACCACAGCCGAGCTCGGCGAGCCGCACCTCGTCGAGGATCTCCACCTTCACCTTGGCGGTGCCGCCGGGCAGCGCCTTGTTGGCCGCCTTGGCCGCGGCCGCGATGGAGTCGGCGAAGGCGGGCGGGGTGAGGTCGGCGGGCGGCGTGTTCACCCAGTCGCGAGCCGCGACGACGGCGTCCACCACGACGTGGGTCTCCTCCAGCGCCGCGGTGAACTCGGCGCGCCGAGCCCCCGGGGTGAGCACCACGACCTCGGCCGGTGTGGTGGTCGGCGGGGGCTTGCTCTTGTAGCCGGTGAACGAGTAGCCGCCGAGCCGGTACCCCTCCAGCACCGCGCGCACCAGGTCGGGGCTGTCCGCGGGGAGGGCGAGGGCCACGGACGCCGCGTTGGTCACCGCACGCGCGGCGTTGCCGGCGGCCCGGCGCAGGTCGGCGGCGCCCGGCTCGGAGCCCAGGCCGACGAGCACGAGCAGCGGAGAGGCGATCACCCCGGCCGTCGGGACCTTCGTCACCTCGCCGGGCTTGCCCTTGGCGCCGACCGTGGCCAGCAGCCCGGAGAGCTTGCGGCCGTAGGCGGCGGCCACGTCCTCGCCGCCCGGTGCCAGCCCGCCGTCGGGGAGGACGCCGACGACGACCGCCTCCGCTCGGGTCTTCGCAGGGCTGGCGTTGCGGAGGGCGAAGGAGGTCACCGGCGCAGCCTACCGAGCGGTAGATGCAATAGATTCCGGCTCATGGCTGACGCGACGGGCTCCGCCCCCACCTCGATCCGCTCGCCGCTCCACGACCGCCACGAGGCGCTGGGCGCGAAGTTCTCGGAGTTCGGTGGCTGGTCGATGCCGCTGGAGTACCCCACCGGTGTCGTGAAGGAGCACACCGCCGTGCGCGGCGCCGCCGGCCTGTTCGACGTCAGCCATCTCGGCAAGCTGGTCGTCCGCGGACCGGGCTCGGCGGACTTCCTCAACCAGACCCTGAGCAACGACCTGCGGCGGATCGGGCCCGGCCGGGCGCAGTACACCCTCGTGGTCGACGACGCGACCGGCGGCATCGTCGACGACGTCTTCAGCTACTACCGCGCCGACGACGACGTGCTGCTGGTCCCCAACGCCTCCAACAACGCCGAGGTGCACCGGCGGCTCGCGGAGGCCGCACCCGACGGGATCGAGGTCGTCGACCACCACCGCGACTACGTGGTGCTCGCCGTGCAGGGCCCCCGGGCCGACGAGGTGCTCGCGGCGATCGGGATGCCCGTGGGACACGACTACCTGAGCTTCGTGGAGGAGACCTTCGAGGGGGCGGCGGTGATCGTCTGCCGCACCGGCTACACCGGGGAGCGTGGCTACGAGCTGATCGCGCCGGTGGAGGTCGCCGCCCCGCTGTGGGACCGGCTGGTGGAGGCCGGCCAGGAGCACGGTCTCGTGCCGTGCGGGCTCGGTGCCCGCGACACCCTTCGCACCGAGATGGGCTACCCCCTGCACGGCCAGGACATCTCCCCGGACATCACCCCCAACGAGGCCCGCCTCGGGTGGGCGGTCGGCTGGAAGAAGGAGCGGTTCTGGGGGCGCGACCGGCTGCTCGCCGAGCGCGAGGCCGGCCCGCGCCGCAAGCTCGTCGGCCTGGTCTCGACCGGCCGTGCGATCCCGCGTCCCCACATGAGTGTCCGCCTCCTGCGCGACGTCCCGCTCGGCGAGGTCACCTCCGGCACGTTCTCGCCCACGTTGCGCAAGGGGATCGCACTCGCCCTCGTCGCGACCGCCGTGGACGACGGAGCCGAGGTCACCGTCGACGTCCGCGGCCGGCCCGAGGTCTTCCAGGTCACCAAGCCGCCGTTCGTGCAGCCCTCCGTGCGAGAGTCGTGAGATGAACCTCCCCGAGCCCCCTGCCGTGTTCCGCCCGCCCACGCCCGCCGAGCGCCCCTGGTGGTGGCGGCTGGAGAGCGCCACCGGCGAGGAGGTCGGGCTCAGCGGCGACGCCGCCGAGGAGTACGGCGACCAGCGCTTCGCCAACCAGGGCGACGCCGAGTCGTGGATCGGTGAGACCTGGCCCGAGCTGCTCGAGCTCGGCGTCGCGCAGGTGACGCTGTTCGAGCTCGAGCGCGAGGTCTACGGGCCGATGAAGCTCTCCGCCTGAGCGCCGCCCGATGCGCCCCTTCCGCCAGGTCGACGTCTTCAGCGACCACCCCCTGCTCGGCAACCCCGTCGCCGTCGTCCACGACGCCGACGGGATCGCCGACGACCAGATGCAGGCGTTCGCCCGCTGGACCAACCTCAGCGAGACCACCTTCCTGCTCCAGCCGACGGACCCGGCCGCCGACTACCGCCTGCGGATCTTCACCCCGGGCGGCGAGCTCCCGTTCGCCGGCCACCCGACGCTCGGCTCCGCCCACGCCTGGCTGGAGGCGGGTGGTGTGCCGGCCGGCGAGCAGCTGGTGCAGGAGTGCGGCCTCGGGCTGGTCCCGGTGCGTCGTACGAGCGGACGGCTGGCCTTCGCCGCCCCGCGGCTGGTGCGCTCCGGGCCGGTGGACCCCACGCTCGTGGACGAGATCGTGGCCGCGCTCGGCCTCGCGGTGGGCGACGTCGTGGAGACGCAGTGGGTCGACAACGGACCCGGCTGGGTCGGTGTCCGGCTGCGCACTGCCGAGGAGGTGCTCGCGCTGCGGCCCGACTTCGCGCGGCTTCCCTCCGACGTCGGCGTGGTCGGACCGCACCCCGAGGGATCGGAGTGCGAGGTCGAGGTCAGGGCCTTCTGCCAGCCCTCGATGGGGCTCGCCGAGGATCCGGTGACCGGCTCGCTCAACGCCTCGCTCGCGCAGTGGCTCGCCGGCCGCGTGCTCCCGCCGTCGTACGTCGCCGCGCAGGGCACCGTGCTTGGCCGCCGGGGCCGCGTCCACGTCGAGACCGCCGATGACGGCGTGATCTGGGTCGGCGGCCGGACCCTGACCACGGTGGCGGGGACCGTCGGCCTCTGACGCACGGCGAGCGCTCCCGTGCTCGCCGGCCGAGGGCAACTAGGCTGTCCACGTGCGGCCCTACCTCGACCTGATGCAGCGGATCCTCGACGAGGGCGTGGAGAAGGGCGACCGCACCGGCACCGGCACGCTCAGCGTGTTCGGCCACCAGATGCGCTTCGACCTGGCCGCGGGCTTCCCGCTGGTCACGACGAAGAAGGTGCACACGCGCTCGGTGTTCGGCGAGCTGCTCTGGTTCCTCCGCGGCGACACCAACGTGAAGTGGCTGCAGGACCGCGGCATCACCATCTGGGACGAGTGGGCCGACGCCAACGGCGACCTCGGTCCGGTCTACGGCTACCAGTGGCGCTCCTGGCCGACGCCCGACGGCGGCCACGTCGACCAGGTCAAGCAGGTCGTCGAGCAGATCCGGAGCGACCCCGACAGCCGGCGCCACATCGTGTCGGCCTGGAACGTCGCCGACATCCCGCAGATGGCGCTCGCGCCCTGCCACACCCTCTTCCAGTTCTACGTCGCCCCCGACCCCGACGGCGGCCCCGGCCGGCTCAGCTGCCAGCTCTACCAGCGCTCGGGCGACGTGTTCCTCGGGGTGCCGTTCAACATCGCGTCGTACGCCCTGCTCACCCACATGGTCGCCCACGTCACGGGACTGCGGGTCGGCGAGCTCGTGCACACCCTCGGTGACGCCCACCTCTACTCCAACCACCTCGAGCAGGCCCGGCTGCAGCTGACCCGGGAGCCTCGGCCGCTGCCGACCCTGTGGCTCAACCCCGAGGTCACCGAGCTGGACGCGTTCGACCTCGACGACATCCGGATCGAGGGCTACGACCCGCACCCGGGCATCAAGGCCCCCATCGCGGTCTAGCGGATGACCCCTGCAGGCAAGCGCGTCACCATGGTGGCGGCGGTGGCGCGCAACGGCGTCATCGGCGCCGAGCGCGGGATCCCCTGGCACCTGCCCGAGGACTTCGCGCACTTCAAGCGCACCACGATCGGGCACGTGCTCGTGCTCGGTCGCACCACGCATGAGGGGATCGGCAGGGCCCTGCCCGGCCGCGAGACGATCGTGCTGACCACCCGCGCCGACTGGTCCGACGACGGCGTGCACGTCGCCCACACCATCGCCGAGGCGCTCGAGCTGGCCGACACGCTGATCGGCGACCGTCCCGGCGTGGAGGTGATGATCGGCGGCGGTGCAGCGGTCTACGACGCCGCGATGCCGTACGCCGACGTGCAGGTGATCAGCGAGGTGCATCTCTCGCCCGAGGGCGACACGTTCTATCCGGCGTTCAGCCCCAAGCGGTGGCGGGAGGTGCGCCGCGAACCGCACGAGGGCTTCGACATCGTGTGGTGGGAGCGGGTCTTCGCCTGCGGCGGCGCCTAGTTCGCGCCGGCTGGCAGGCTGGCGGCATGACTGTCGAACTCCGTGTCTTCACCGAGCCCCAGCAGGGCGCGACGTACGACGACCTGCTGGCCGTGGCCCGCACGGCCGAGGAGCTGGGCTTCGGTGCGTTCTTCCGCAGCGACCACTACCTGCACATGAGCGGCGACGGCCTGCCCGGCTCGACCGACGCCTGGACGACGCTCGCCGGGCTGGCGCGCGACACCAGCCGGATCCGGCTCGGGACGCTGATGACGAGCGCGACCTTCCGCCACCCCGGCGTCCTCGCGATCCAGGTGGCGCAGGTGGACCAGATGAGCGGCGGCCGGGTCGAGCTCGGCATCGGCGCCGGGTGGTTCACCCAGGAGCACACCGCCTACGGCATCCCGTTCCCGGACACCAAGGAGCGGTTCGAGCGCTACGCCGAGCAGCTGGAGCTGATCACCGGGATCTGGGCGACGCCGACGGGGGAGCGCTACGACTTCTCCGGCGCCCACTACCAGCTCACCGACTCGCCGGCCCTGCCGAAGCCGGCGCAGTCCACCGGCCTGCGGGGCGGTCCGCCGATCCTGGTCGGCGGGCTGGGCAAGAAGAAGACGCCGGCCCTCGCCGCGGCGTACGCCGACGAGTTCAACCTGCCCTTCGTCGACGAGGAGACGACCGAGGCCCAGTTCCGGCGGGTGCGCGAGGCCGCCGAGCGGATCGGGCGGGACCCGGCCACCCTCACCTGGTCGAACGCGCTGGTCCTGTGCGTCGGCCAGGACGAGGCCGAGATCGCCCGGCGCGCCGAGGCCATCGGCCGCGAGGTCGACGAGCTGCGTGCCAACGGGCTCGCCGGGACGCCGGACGAGGTGGTCGACAAGATCAGGCGCTACGAGGCCCTCGGCGCCCAGCGGGTCTACCTCCAGGTGCTCGACCTGTCCGACCTCGACCACCTGCGGCTGGTCGCGGCGGAGGTCATGCCGCACGTCTGATCGGGCGGGATCACCGCCGCCGGTCGGGGTACCGCTGAGGTCCCCGACCGAGGACGGACCATGAACACACCCGAGAGCCACACCCGAAGGCTGGTCTCCGCGCTCGGCTGGACCAGCCTCGCGCTCGCCGCCGCGCCGCTCGCCCGACCCGCGGCGGTCGCCCGCGCCGTGGGAGTCGACGACGACCCGCTCGCCGAGACGGCCGTCCGGGCGGTCGGCGCCCGGGAGCTGCTCCACGGCGCGCTGCTGCTGGCCGGCCCCACCGGCACCGTCTGGACCCGCGTCGCCGGCGACGCGCTCGACCTGGCGATGCTGGGCAGGGCCGCCCGCGCGCGAAGCGGCGACCGACGTGCCCGGGCGATGACCGCCCTCGCGGTCGTCGGCGGCATCACGCTGGCCGACCTGTACGCCGCCCGCCGCACCCTCCGGGCGCAGCACGGCGGCGACCGGCCCGGCCCGCTGGAGCTCACGGCGTCCGTCACTGTCAACCGCAGCCCGGACGAGGTCTACGCCTTCTGGCGCGACCTGGAGAACCTGCCGCGCTTCATGCTCCACCTCCAGTCGGTCGACGACCTCGGCGGCGGCCGCTCCCGCTGGCGCGCCAACGCGCCGCTGCGCCGCCGCAGCGTCGAGTGGGAGGCGGAGCTGACCAGCGAGGAGCCGGGCCGCCGGATCGCCTGGAAGTCCCTCCCGGGCGCCGACGTGGCCAACGCCGGCACCGTCCACTTCGGGCACACCCCCGACGGCCGCAGCACCGAGGTGAAGGTGGTGCTGCACTACGACGTTCCCGGCGGGCGGGTGGGGCGCGCGGTCGCCCGGCTGCTCGGCGAGGAGCCGGTGCAGCAGGTCCGCGACGACCTGCGCCGCCTCAAGCAGGTGCTCGAGACCGGTGACCTGGTCCGCACCGAGGGCCTGCCCCAGGGCACCGACGCCCGGCACCAGGCGGTGCAGCGACCCGCCGCGCCGATGGGAGGCGGCCGATGAGGGCCGTGGTGTGGGAGGCGCCCACGAAGGTCGGCGTCCACGACGTGCCGGACCCCCAGATCCTCAACGACCGCGACGCGATCATCCGGGTCACCAGCACCGCAGTCTGCGGCTCGGACCTGCACCTCTACGACGGCTACGTGCCGGAGGTGATGCCGGGCGACATCCTCGGGCACGAGTTCATGGGCGAGGTCGTCGAGGTGGGCCGGGGGGTGGGCAACCTCGCTCCGGGCGACCGGGTCGTCGTACCGTTCCCCATCGCCTGCGGCGCCTGCCGGGCCTGCGAGCGCGAGCTGTGGTCGCTGTGCGAGAACTCCAACCCCAACGCGGGGCTCGCCGAGAAGCTGATGGGCCACTCCCCGGCGGGGATCTTCGGCTACTCCCACCTCCTCGGCGGCTATCCCGGCGGGCAGGCGGAGTACGCCCGGGTGCCGTTCGCCGACGTGGGCCCGATGAAGATCGAGGACGACCTCACCGACGAGCAGGTGCTCTTCCTCACCGACGTCCTGCCCACCGGCTACATGGGCGCCGAGATGTGCGACATCGCGCCCGGGGACGTGGTGGCGGTGTGGGGTGCCGGTCCGGTCGGCCAGTTCGCCGCGATCAGCGCCCGGCTCCTCGGCGCCTCCCGGGTCATCGTGATCGACCGGGTCCCCGAGCGGCTCGCGCTGGCCAAGGAGAGGGCCGGCGCCGACGTCCTCAACTACGAGGAGACCTCGGTGCTGGAGGAGCTTCGCGAGCTGACGGCCGGCCGCGGCCCCGACCACTGCATCGAGGCGGTCGGCATGGAGTCACACGCCGACTTCTCACCGATCCACGCCTACGACAAGGCCAAGCAGCTGGTGAAGTCGCAGACCGGGCGACCCCAGGCGCTGCGCGAGGCGATCCTCGCCTGCGCCAACGGCGGCACCGTCTCGGTGCTGGGCGTCTTCGGCGGGTTCATCGACAAGTTCCCCATGGGGTCGGTGATGAACCGGTCGCTCACCATCAGGACCGGGCAGTGCCACGTCCACCGCTACCTGCGGCCGCTGCTGGACCGGATCCGCGCCGGCGAGATCGACCCGACCTACATCATCAGCCACCGGCTGCCGCTCGAGGACGCTCCGCACGCCTACGACATCTTCAAGCACAAGCAGGACGAGTGCACGAAGGTCGTGCTGAAGCCCTGAGCGTCCCGACGGTCGTGCTGGTGCCCGGCCTCGGCCTCGGCCCCGAGGCCTGGGCGCCCACCCTGCGCCACACGAGGTACGACGCCCGGTCGGTGGTGCACCGCCTGCCGGGCTACGGGCGCCCCTACGACCACGACGACCTGCACCCGCAGGCCCTGGCCCGACGGCTCCTCGACGAGCTCGACGGTCGCGTCGACGGTGACCTCGTGCTGGTGGGGCACTCGGCCAGCTGCCAGGTGGTCGCGCACGCCGCCGCGCTGGCCCCGCGTCGCACCAGGGGACTGGTGCTGGTGGGCCCGACGACCGACCCGCGCGCGGCCTCCTGGCCGGATCTTGCCGGCCGGTGGCTGCGCACCGCGGCCCACGAGACGCCGCGACAGGTGCCGACGCTGGTGCGGCAGTACCGGCGCACCACGCTCCGCACGATGCGCCGCGCGATGGACGTGGCACGCCGCGACCCGATCGAGCGGCTGCTGGCCGACTGGTCGGGCCCGGTGCTGGTCGTGCGCGGCCGGCACGACGCGATCTGCCCGGAGGAGTGGGGCGCCGCGCTGGCCCGCCTGGCGTCGTACGGCGCGGTGGTGACGCTGCCGCGCGGGGGACACATGGTGCCGCTCACCCACGGCGAGCTGGTGGCGCCACTGCTCGACCGCGCCGTGTCCCGCGTCGGGCACGGGCCGGCGCGGGGATAGCCTTGGACCATGACCGCGACCTCCGCCGCACCCTTCGGCACCGTGCTGACCGCCATGGTGACGCCGTTCCACGAGGACGGCTCCGTCGACCTCGACGGCGTGCAGAAGGTCGCCCGGCACCTGGTCGACAACGGCAACGACGGGGTGGTCGTCTCCGGGACCACCGGCGAGTCGCCCACCACCACCGGCGCCGAGGACGGGGAGGTGCTCGCCGCGGTCAAGGACGCCGTCGGTGACCGCGCCACGGTCGTGGCCGGCGTCGGCACCAACGACACCCGCCACTCCGTCGAGCTGGCCCGCCAGGCCGAGAAGGTCGGCGCCGACGGGCTGCTCCTCGTCACGCCGTACTACAACAAGCCGAGCCAGCCGGGAGTGCTCAACCACTTCCGCCAGGTCGTCGAGGCTGCGAGCGTGCCGGTGATGCTCTACGACGTGCCGGGCCGCACCGGCACCAAGATCGCGCTGGAGACCTACGTCGCCGCTCGGGACTGGGACACCGTGGTCGCCGTCAAGGACGCCACCGGCGACCTCGCCCGCACCGCCCAGCTGGTCGACCTCGGCTACGCCGTCTACTCCGGCGACGACGTCAACACCCTCGGCTACCTCGCCTACGGCGCCACCGGCGTCGTCTCCGTCGTCGGCCACGTCGCCGGGACGCAGCTGAAGGCGATGATCGAGGCCTTCCGCGCGGGCGACCACGCCGAGGCGCTGCGGATCCACACCTCGCTGGTGCCCGTGTTCGAGGCGATCATGGGCGTGGCCAACTACGGAGCCACCACGGCGAAGGCCTCGCTGGAGATCGCCGGCGTGCTGGCCAACCGCGTCGTGCGCAGCCCGCTCCTCGCGCTCGACGACCGAGAAGTGGCCGATCTCCGCGCCGGCCTCGAGGCCGCGGGCGTGCTGCGATGAGCCACCCGCATCCCGAGCTGTCCACGCCGCCCGAGCTGCCCGCCGGCGGCCTTCGAGTGATCCCGCTCGGCGGCCTCGGCGAGGTCGGCCGCAACATGACCGTCTTCGAGTACGACGGCCGGCTGCTCATCGTCGACTGCGGCGTGCTGTTCCCCGACGACCACCACCCCGGCGTCGACCTGATCCTGCCCGACTTCGCGGCGATCCGGGACCGGCTGGACGCGGTCGAGGCGCTGGTGCTCACCCACGGCCACGAGGACCACATCGGCGCGACGCCGTACCTCCTCCGCGAGCGGCAGGACATCCCCCTGGTGGGCTCGGAGCTGACCCTGGCGCTGGTCAACTCCAAGCTGCGCGAGCACCGACTCCGGCAGACGCCGTTCCACAAGGTCAAGGAGGGCGACCGGATCTCGTTCGGGCCCTTCGACCTGGAGTTCGTGGCGGTCAACCACTCCATCCCCGACGCGCTCGCGGTCGCCATCCGCACCGGCGCCGGACTGGTGCTGCACACCGGCGACTTCAAGATGGACCAGCTGCCCCTCGACGGGCGGATCACCGACCTGCGGGCGTTCGCGCGGCTGGGGGAGGAGGGCGTCGACCTCTTCCTGACCGACTCGACCAACGCCGAGGTGCCGGGCTTCACGACCGCGGAGAAGCGGATCACGCCGGTCCTCGAGCAGGTGTTCCTGGAGTCGAAGCAGCGGATCATCGTCGCCTGCTTCGCCTCCCACGTGCACCGGGTCCAGCAGATCCTGGACGCCGCGGTGAAGCACGACCGCAAGGTGGCCTACGTCGGCCGGTCGATGGTGCGCAACATGGGCATCGCGCGCGACCTGGGCTACCTGACCATCCCGCCCGGGGTGATGGTGGAGGCCAAGGAGCTGGCCGACCTGCCACCGGAGCGTCAGGTGCTGATCTCGACCGGGTCGCAGGGCGAGCCGCTGAGCGCGCTGGCGCGGATCGCCCAGCGCAACCACAACTTCGTGCACCTGGAGGAGGGCGACACCGTCGTGCTCGCCTCCAGCCTGATCCCGGGCAACGAGAACGCCGTCTACCGGGTCATCAACGGCCTGGCCCGCCACGGCGCCCGCGTCGTCCACAAGGGCAACGCGCTGGTTCACGTGAGCGGGCACGCCAGCGCCGGCGAGCTCCTGTACTGCTACAACATCGTCCGGCCGCGCAACGTGCTGCCCGTGCACGGCGAGATCCGGCACATGCTCGCCAACGGCGAGCTCGCCAAGCAGACCGGTGTCGACAACGTCGTGTACGCCGAGGACGGCGTCGTGGTCGACCTCGTCGACGGCGTCGCGAAGGTCAGCGGCAAGGTCGAGTGCGGCTACGTCTTCGTCGACGGCCAGTCCGTCGGCGACGTCACCGAGTCCGAGCTCAAGGACCGCCGGATCCTCGGCGAGGAGGGCTTCATCTCCGTCATCGTCGTGGTCGACTCCGTCAGCGGCAAGGTCTCCGCCGGACCCGAGATCCACGCTCGCGGCCATGCCTGGGCCGACCCCGACTTCGAGCCGATCAAGCAGCCGATCGTCGACGCGGTCAACCGTGCCCTCGCCGAGGGCAACACCGACACCTACCAGCTGCAGCAGACAGTGCGCCGGACCATCGGCCGCTGGGTGAGCAACACCCACCGTCGCCGGCCGATGATCATCCCGGTGGTCGTCGAGGCCTGAGGGGCGGGCGGCGGCTCGGTGCCCGCCGCCGTGCAGCACAGACACACCCTCAAGTGATCCCTGAGACTGGTGTGACTTCTGGGTAGGTTGTGACCATGGCGACCCGTACGTCTTCCCCGCCGGGGTCGCGCAGCCGATCGACCTCTTCCGCCCGCTCGACCAGCGCCCGGAAGACGACCAGCTCGCGTTCCCGGAGTACGACCAGCAAGCCGAAGGCCAAGAAGAGCGCGGCCAGGCGGCCGGCTCCGCGCGCCGTGCGCAACGGGCCGGGGCCGGTCTCCCGGGCCTTCGTCGCGTTCGGCCGCGGCCTGGCGGCGATCTGGCTCGCCGTCGCCCACGGCATCGGGGCGGTGGCGCGGAGCATCGGGCACGGCGCGCGGGACATCGAGCCCGAGCAGCGCCGCGACGGGTTCGGCCTGCTGCTGTGCGGCCTGGCCCTCGTGGTCGCGGCCGCGGTCTGGTTCGAGGTGCCCGGCGGCGTCATGGACTTCGCCCGCGCCGCCGTCTCCGGCACCGTCGGCAAGATCGGCTGGTTCGTGCCCCTCCTCGTGCTCCTCGCCGGCTGGCGGGTGATGCGTGACCCGGTCCAGAACGGACCGGTCGGCCGCCAGGTGATCGGGTGGTCGGCGTTCGCCTTCGGGCTCCTCGGCATCGTCCACATCGCCAACGGCAGCCCCGAGCCCGTGCAGGGCGACACCACCGCCCTGCGCGACGGCGGGGGAGCGGTCGGCTACGTCGTCTCGGCCCTGCTCCTCGACCTGCTCCGCTCGTCGTACGTCGTCGTGCCGCTGCTCGCGCTGCTGGCGTTCTTCGGCGTCCTGGTGATCACCGCCACGCCGCTCTACCGCGTCCCCGACCGACTGCGCGAGCTGGGCGACCTGCTGCTCGGCCGTCACCAGCACGCCGACGACGGCGAGCCCACGCAGGCGATGAGCCTCGGCGGCCTCGACGACACGTTCGAGCGGATGGGTGACCCCGCCTACGACACCCCGCTCCTCGCGGAGCCCAAGAAGAAGCGGCGCCGCAAGAAGGACCAGGCCACCGACGTCGAGGAGTCGATGGAGCTGCTCGAGCCGATCGATGCGCCCCTCGCCGAGGACGAGGCGGTGCCGCCCGGTGCAGGCGCCGACGCGCTGTCGGCGCGCAGGCTCGCGGAGGCCGGTCGCGACGACGCCGAGACCGGCGAGCTCGAGCCGCCGCCGCACAGCCCGCTGCCGCAGCGGGTCGAGCAGCTGGCCCTGTCGGGCGACATCGCCTACACCCTGCCGAACGGCGACGTGCTCAAGCCCGGCTCGCCGCACCGCGCCCGCTCCAAGGCGAGCGACGCGGTGGTCGACAAGCTCAGCCAGGTGCTCGAGGAGTTCGGGATCGACGCCCAGGTCACCGGCTACACCCGGGGCCCGACCGTCACCCGCTACGAGATCGAGCTCGGCACCGGCGTCAAGGTGGAGAAGATCCTCGGCGTCGCCCGCAACATCTCCTACGCCGTCGGCTCCGAGGACGTCCGGATCCTCAGCCCGATCCCGGGCAAGTCGGCGGTCGGCGTGGAGATCCCCAACACCGACAAGGAGATCGTCTCCCTCGGCGACGTGCTGCGGTCCAACGCCGCCCGCAACGACCACCACCCGATGGTCTCCGGGCTCGGCAAGGACGTGGAGGGCGGCTTCGTCGTCGCCAACCTCGCCAAGATGCCGCACCTGCTCGTCGCCGGCGCGACCGGCTCCGGCAAGTCCAGCTTCATCAACTCCATGATCACCTCGGTGCTGATGCGGGCCACGCCCGACGAGGTGCGGATGATCATGGTCGACCCCAAGCGGGTCGAGCTGAACGCCTACGAGGGCGTGCCGCACCTGATCACCCCGATCATCACCAACCCCAAGAAGGCCGCCGAGGCGCTCGCCTGGGTCGTGCGCGAGATGGACATGCGCTACGACGACCTGGCCAACTTCGGGTTCCGCCACATCGACGACTTCAACAAGGCCGTCCGGGCCGGCAAGGTCGAGGTCCCGCCCGGCAGCGAGCGCGAGCTGACGCCGTACCCCTACCTGCTGGTGATCGTCGACGAGCTCGCCGACCTGATGATGGTCGCCCCGCGTGACGTCGAGGACTCGGTCGTCCGGATCACCCAGCTCGCCCGGGCCGCGGGCATCCACCTGGTGCTGGCCACCCAGCGACCCTCGGTCGACGTGGTGACCGGCCTGATCAAGGCCAACGTGCCGTCGCGGCTGGCGTTCGCCACGTCCAGCCTCGCGGACAGCCGGGTGATCCTCGACCAGCCCGGCGCCGAGAAGCTCGTCGGCCAGGGTGACGGGCTGTTCCTGCCGATGGGTGCGTCGAAGCCGATAAGAGTCCAGGGCTCGTGGGTCACCGAGGCGGAGATCCACCAGGTCGTCAAGCACTGCAAGGGGCAGCTGGAGCCGACCTACCGCGAGGACGTCACCGCGCCCGCCAGCTCCGGCAAGGTGCTCGACGACGACATCGGCGACGACATGGACCTGGTGGTGCAGGCGATCGAGCTCGTGGTCTCCACGCAGTTCGGCTCCACCTCGATGCTGCAGCGCAAGCTGCGGGTCGGCTTCGCCAAGGCGGGCCGGCTGATGGACATCCTCGAGAGCCGCGGGGTCGTCGGCCCCAGCGAAGGCTCGAAGGCGCGTGACGTCCTGGTCAAGCCCGACGAGCTCGACTCCGTGATCGCGACCATCCAGGGGGAGGCGTGAGCAGCATGACCGAGAACCGGGACGACCTGACCACCGACGAGACCACCGACGAGACCACCGACCAGACCATCGACGAGAACGGCCCCGAGCCGCTCGCGGAGGACCACCAGGTCGAGGTGCGGCGCAACGTCGCGATCTCGGCCGGCGTCGGCGGCTTCGCCGCGCTGCTCACCGTCGCCTTCGCGGCGCGGGCCTTCACCGGCGGCACGACGCTGGACTGGCTCGCCTTCGGGGTCCTCGCGCTGGTCAGCCTCGCGCACCTCGCTTCCCTGGTCGACAGCCGGGCGCCGCTGCTGATCGCCGACCGGCACGGCGTGCGCCTGCGCCAGGGCGCCACCTGGCGCGGCATCGCCTGGCCGGAGATCGACTGTCTCGAGCACCTCCCACGGCGCGGCCTGCTCCGTGACGGCCACCTCCTGGTCGACGGGTACGACGACCAGCAGCTCGTCGTGCCGCTGACCCTGGCGACCCGGCTGGTCGGGGCGACCGGCCCGACCCTGAGCGACGTGCTGGCCGACCTCGCCGAGGGCCGGGCCGACGTGGTGGAGGTCGTGCCCGGCCTCGGCGGACCTGCCGGCCACGGGGGCAGGGGCGACCGGGTCGACGACGTCCCGACGCTGAGCGACCTCTACCGCGACGACGAGCCGCTCGCCGTACCGTCCGAGCGGACCGGGATCGCGGCGCGCGTCGCCGCGGGCCTGATGGCGGTCGCTCCGGGTCCGCGGGAGCGGGAGGAGCGCGCGGCAGAGCTGGCTGGGGACGACGAGCGCGAGCGGGGCGGTCGTCTCGACGGCGCGGACGACGCCGACGAGCTCGGCGAGCCCGATGAGCCCGGGACCGGCGAGCTGGGTGACTCGGACACGCCGCGCTGGGCCGCCGCGGACAACCAGGACACCGGTGAGATCCCCGCCCAGCCGGAGGCATCGGACGAGGCCGGCCGGCGCGGCGAGGAGCCACCGGCCCCGGGGCGCCCGACGGTGCTGCCCGCCCGGGTGGAGGTGCGGCGGCCGGAGGTGCTCACCTCCCCGGTGCCTGCGCCCGCGGCTCCCTCGGACGAGGCGGTCCCCGGCGGCGACACGATGACCGTGGTCCTCGACGACCTGGCCGTGCGGCCGGCCGCCGAGCCCGTGATCGGCCCACAGCTGGCGACGGCCCGGGAGCGGCTCCGACTCACCGTCGACCAGCTGTCCGAGCGCACGCGGATCCGCCCGCACGTCATCGAGGCGATCGAGGTCGACGACTTCGGTCCGTGCGGCGGCGACTTCTACGCCCGCGGCCACCTGCGCACCCTCGCCCGGGTCCTGGGCGTCGACGCGGCCCCGCTCGTGGCCCGCTACGACGACGGCTACGCCCACGCACCGGTCGATGCTCGGCGGGTGTTCGAGTCGGAGCTGGCGACCGGCGCGGGCGGAGCGATCCGCAGCACCCGGGGCGGACGCAACTGGTCGGTGCTGATCGCCGCGGTGATGGCGGCCGTGCTGGTGTGGTCGCTCGCGCAGCTGCTGATGGGCGGCACGACGGCGGTCGACGAGACGCCCGGCCTGCTCAAGAACAGCGGTGGCGTGTCCGAGGTGGCCGCTGCCAAGAAGAAGCCGGTCCAGCTCGTGCTGACGGCGGCAGGCGGCGGCGCCCAGCTCGTGGTGCGGGACGGCGCCGGAGAGATCGTGTTCGACGGCAACCTGGCGTTCGGGCAGACCTCGGAGCTCGACGTCGTTCCCCCGGTGCGGATCTGGAGCTCCGACGGCTCGGTGACCTACGCCCTGGGGAGCCGGACCGCGGAGCCGCTGGGCCGGACCGGCGAGGAGGTCTCCAAGACGCTGGTGGACCGCCGGGGGTGACCCGGACGCGGGCGGACGCCCTGTCGCGGAATCCCGGCGGGGCCGGTGTCGCGGCTATCCTCGACCGGACATGACCAGCACTCCGACATCCCCGGCCGTCTCGGTCGCCCTGCTCACCCTCGGGTGCGCCCGCAACGACGTCGACTCCGAGGAGCTGGCCGGCCGGCTGGCCGCCGACGGGTTCACCCTGGTGGAGGACCCGGAGGACGCGGACACGGTGGTCGTCAACACCTGTGGGTTCGTCGACGCGGCCAAGAAGGACTCGATCGACACGCTGCTCGCCGCCGCCGACCTGAAGGAGAGCGGTCGGCCCCAGGCGGTGGTCGCGGTGGGCTGCCTGGCCGAGCGGTACGGCGAGGAGCTCGCCGCGAACCTGCCGGAGGCGGACGCCGTGCTGGGGTTCGACGACTACACCGACATCTCCGGGCGGCTGAGGTCGATCCTGGCCGGAGACGCTCCGCACCCCCACACGCCCCGCGACCGGCGCCTGCTGCTCCCCATCAGCCCGGCCGAGCGCCAGGCCGTCGGGGACGTGGCCGTCCCGGGGCTGGCTCGCGACGTGAAGGACTTCTCCGCCGTTCGTGCGCGGCTCAGCGACGCGCCCTGGGCGCCGCTGAAGCTCGCCAGCGGCTGCGACCGGCGCTGCACGTTCTGCGCGATCCCGATGTTCCGCGGCTCCTACCTCAGCCGCCGGCCCTCCGACGTGCTCGCGGAGGGACAGTGGCTGGCAGGCCAGGGGGTCAAGGAGCTGTTCCTGGTCTCGGAGAACTCCACGTCCTACGGCAAGGACCTCGGCGACATCCACCTCCTCGACACCCTGCTGCCCGAGCTCGCGGCCATCGACGGCATCGAGCGGGTCCGGGTGTCCTACCTCCAGCCGGCGGAGACCCGGCCGGGACTGGTCCGCGCGATCGCGCGGACCGCCGGCGTGGCGCCGTACTTCGACCTGTCGTTCCAGCACGCCAGCAATGCCGTGCTCCGCCGGATGAAGCGCTTCGGCGACCCCGAGAGCTTCCTCGCCCTGATCGAGCAGGCCCGCGCGCTCGCGCCCGAGGCAGGCGTGCGGTCGAACGTGATCGTCGGGTTCCCGGGTGAGACCGAGGAGGACTTCCGGATCCTGTGCGACTTCGTCGAGGCCGCGCGGATGGACGTCGTCGGTGTCTTCGGCTACTCCGACGAGGAGGGCACCGAGGCGGCGGCCTTCGACGACAAGCTCGACGCGGACACCATCGCCGAGCGCGTCGCGGTGCTCACCGACCTGGTCGCCGAGCTGACGTCGCAGCGGGCCGAGGAGCGGATCGGCAGCACCGTCGAGGTCCTGGTCGAGGAGGTCGACCCCGACGGCACCGGCGCCGGCGACGTCGAGGGCCGCGCCGCCCACCAGGGGCCGGAGGTCGACGGCACCACCCGCGTCCTGCGGGCCGGCGCCGTCGGTGTCGGCGACCTGGTCGAGGCCGTCGTGGTGGCCGCCGACGGCGTGGACCTGATCGCCGAGCCTGCGGAAGGTGAGAGGTGAGCTCCATGGGATCCGAGTCGGGCGCACCCGCGCACAAGCCCAGCAACTGGAACGTCCCCAACGCGCTCACTGCGCTGCGGATCGTGCTCGTCCCGTTCTTCGGCTGGGCCCTCCTCGTCGACGGGGGCGACTCGGTGCTCTGGCGCACCGTCGCCTGGGCGATCTTCTTCGTCGCGATGGTCACCGACAAGATCGACGGCGACCTGGCCCGCAAGCACAACCTGATCACCGACTTCGGCAAGATCGCCGACCCGATCGCCGACAAGGCGATCACCGGCATGGCCTTCATCGGGCTGTCGATCATCCTGGACACCTGGTGGATGTGGACGATCACCGTCGTGGTGCTCGTCCGCGAATGGGCGGTGACGCTGCTGCGGCTCTCCGTCCTGAAGTCGGTGGTGATCGCCGCCGCCCGGAGCGGCAAGTGGAAGACCGTCGCCCAGGCGCTGGCGCTGGGCCTGCTGACCCTGCCGCTGCTGGAGGTCGACGGGTGGCTCGATCGGCCGGGCGAGATCGTCTGGGGCGTCGGCGTGGCGCTGCTCGTGGTGGCCTTCCTGCTGACCCTGTGGTCCGGCTACGAGTTCTTCCGCGACGTCTGGAAGCAGCGGCACAGCATCCGCAAGACTTCCGCGGCCTGACCGCGAGCGCCGCCATCCCTGCGGCGGCGGACGTGGTCACGGTCAGGGTCGTGCGCTGAGCCGGGGCTGAGCATCGGCCGGTTGGTCCCACGTGACAGGATCGCCGCGTGGGATCACCGGCCGAGGAGCTCCTGCTCGTCCTCGACGAGCACGAGGCGACGATGGCGACCGCGGAGTCCCTGACCGGCGGCAAGCTGGCCGCCCGGATGACGGCGGTGCCCGGGGCCTCGCGGTCGTTCGCCGGGGGAGTGGTCAGCTACCAGACCGAGGTCAAGCAGCGGGTCCTGGGCGTGCCCGACGACATCGTCGAGCAGCACGGCGTCGTGTCCGCCGAGTGTGCCCTCGCCATGGCGGAGGGCGTACGACGCCTGCTCGGCACCACCTACGGCGTGAGCACCACCGGTGTGGCCGGCCCCGGCCCCCAGGAGGGCAAGCCGGTCGGCACCGTCTTCGTCGCGGTCGCCGGTCCCGACGGGCACGAGACGCTCGAGCTGGCGCTCGAGGGTGACCGCTTCATGATCCAGGAGTCGACCGTGGACCGCGCGGTGGTGCTGGTGCGCCAGATGGTCGGATCGGCCGGTCGGCACCCGGAAGAACCAGCCCTCCGGTAGCGTTGGGTCACAGACACCGACCGGACCGCGGTCGGTCGACGCCGTGGACGACCCGGCAGAGCCGGCCCGACGAGGGGAGATGAGAGCGAGATGGTGCTCTTTCGCCGCCTGCTCGGCGACGTGCTCCGTGGTCGCCGCGCCGAGCTCGGCCTGACCCTCCGCGAGGTCTCCGGCGCCGCACGCGTCAGCCTCGGCTACATCTCCGAGATCGAGCGCGGCCAGAAGGAAGCCTCCTCGGAGCTGCTCGCCTCGCTGTGCGACGCCCTGGAGATGCCGCTGTCCGACGTGCTGCGCGAGGTCGCCGACGCGGTGGCCGTCGAGGAGGCCGCGCTGGTCGGTGCCGCCCCGACCCCCATCGCCGCCCGCCGCCCGGGCCAGGTCGTCGCCTCCGCCGCCTGACCGAGCCGCCGCCTGACCGACAGAGCCCGGCGGGGTCTCAGCCCCGGCGCCCCGCCATCGCCTCCAGGCGCGCGATCCGGTCGCTCATCGGCGGGTGCGTCGAGAACAGCCGCGACACGTCCTGGGCGCGAAACGGGTTGGCGATCATCAGGTGGCTGGCGTTCTGCAGCTGCGGCGTGGGTGCGAGCGGTGCCCGGGCCGTGCCGTGCTCCAGCTTGCGCAGCGCCGAGGCCAGCGCCAACGGGTCGCCGGTGAGCCGGGCGCCGTCCTCGTCGGCGTCGTACTCCCGCGTCCGGCTGATCGCCATCTGGATGACCGCGGCCGCGAACGGCGCGAGCAGCGCCATGCCGATCATCACGAGCGGGTTGGGCCGGTCCTCGTCCTGGCCACCGCCGAAGATCGAGGTGAAGGCCAGGAACTGGCCGATGGAGCTGATCACGCCGGCGATCGCGGCCGCGACGGAGCCGGTGAGGATGTCGCGGTTGTAGACGTGCATCAGCTCGTGGCCGAGCACGGCGCGCAGCTCACGCTGGTCGAGCAGGCCGACGATGCCCTCGGTGACGCAGACCGCCGAGTTCTCGGGGTTGCGGCCGGTCGCGAACGCGTTCGGCGCCTGGGTCGGCGAGATGTAGAGCCGCGGCATCGGCTTGCCGGCCACGGTCGACAGCTCGCGCACCATCGCGTGGAGCCAGGGCGCCTCCGCCTCGGACACCGGCCGCGCTCCCATCGCCCGGATGGCGAGCTTGTCGGAGTTCCAGTAGCTGTAGGCCGTGGTCGCGAGACCGATCGCGGCGAACAGCCAGATGAACAGGCTGTTGCCCGTGGCGCCCGCGATCAGGCCGCCGACGGCCAGGAGCAGGGCGAAGATCGCGGCGAACAGCCCGGCCGTCTTGAGTCCGTTGAGGTGGCTGTGCGTTCCCATGCCAGGAGAACGCGCGAGAGGCCCCGCCCTGTTCCGCCCGGGCCGGGCTCACAGGCAGTTCTCAGGACCCCCGAGGGCCCGGTTGGCAGGACGGGCACCAGTACGTCGTGCGCTCGCGACCGGCGTCGCCCAGCTGACCTGCCTCGACGGTGGTGCCGCATCGCCGGCAGGCCTGGCGCTGACGCCGGTAGACCCAGAGCGGCTCACGACGGTCGCCGGTGGTGACCGGGCGGCCGTGCGGCACGGCGGCGCGGAGCATCAGCCGTGCCCGGCGCAGGAGACGCAGCGGGTCGGCGACCGCGCCGATCGGCGCCGTCGGGTTGACGCCCTGGACGAAGCACGACTCGGCGACCCAGATCGTGCCGAGACCGGCGACCACCGTCTGGTCGAGCAGCGCCTCGCCGAGCACCCGCCCCGGATCGGCGGTCAGTCGGCGGAGTGCCTCGGCCTCGTCGTCCGGCGTCCAGGGCCCCAGGAGGTCGGGGCCGAGATGCCCGAGGATGGCGTGCTCCTCGGCCGTCGGCAGCAGCTCGACCAGACCCAGCATGAAGCCGACGGCCTGCAACCCCTCGACGCGCAGCACCACCCGGGCCTCGTGCGCCGGGCGGGACCAGCGCCGGCCCGAGGCGACCACATGCCAGCTGCCCTCCATCTTCAGGTGGGTGTGCAACGTGAGCCGGGCGCCGTCGGGAGCGACGACCCGGGTGAGGAGGTGCTTGCCGTGGGTGGCCGTGCCGTCGACCGAGGCACCGGCCAGGTCGGTGGTCGCCAGCTGCGGCACGCGGAAGTCGGAGGCGAGCAGCACGCGTCCGGCCAGCGCCCGGTCGAGCCGGTCGGCCGTGCGGCGCACGGCGTCTCCCTCGGGCACCGGCCTCAGCTCCCGCGGATCCGCAGGCCGCGGGGGGTCGCGACGAAGCCGGCGGCCGCGAGGGCGTCGCGGAGCGGGGAGCCGCTGCCGAGCAGCGCCGTGCCGTCCGCCCTCTCGACGGTCAGCTGGCCGAGGCTGCCCCGCCGCACCGCCGCCGAGAGCGCCTCGGCGGCCGGGGTGAGCACCTCGGCGTCGTCGCTCCAGGTCAGCAGCGTGCGGCCACCCCGCTCGACGTAGAGCACCAGGGCGCCGTCGACGAGCACGACCAGCGCACCGGCCTTGCGGCCGGGCCGGTGGCCGGCGGAGTCGCCCTCCCCGCCGGCCGTCGCGGGGTCGACGACGTCGCGGGTGGGCCAGGGGAGGGCCGCGCCGTACGGGTTGGCGGGGTCGGTCGCGGCGAGCGCCACCGCCGTCGGCTTGCGGTCGCCGGCCCCGCCAGCACCGCCGGAGGTGCCGAACCCGTCGAGGCCGGACGCACGGGCGCCGGAGGTCGCGTCGTCCCGCAGCGTCCGCAGCCGGTCGACCGCGCCGGCGGTGCCGAACTGCGCGGCCCCCAGTCCCTCGACGAAGTAGCCCCGGCGGCACCGGCCGGACTCCTCGAACGCGCTGAGGACCCGGTAGACCGCCGCGAAGCCACCGGTGACCCGCTCGTTGACGACCGCGCCCCGGGTGACGACGCCGTGGCGCTCGAGCAGCTGCTCGGCGATCGCGTGCGCCCGTCGCGTGGGGTCGTCGTCGACCGGCGGCAGCAGCGACCACCGGCCCGCCGTGTCGGGCGGGCCGGAGCGGGCGACCCGCCCCGGCCGGGCGGCCGGGCGGCGGGTGCGGTGGGCGGCGCGGCCGGAGCGGGTGAGGGCACGCAGCGGCGCGAGGGTGTCGTTGGAGAGCCGACCGGCCCACACCAGGTACCAGAGCGCGGCGGCCAGGGTCGCGTCGTCGGGCGGGTCGTCGCCGGCGTCCCGGCTGGCGCGGCCGACCTGGTCGGCGAGCTGGCGGAAGAACCAGGCGCCGCCGGGGGCGAGCGCGTCGAGGACGCGCTGCTGGAGCGGGTCGTCGACGGCGGCCGGCTCGGGCAGGGTCAGGTGGGCCTGGTCGGCGAGGTGGAGCGAGACCCAGCCGTCGCTGCCCGGGAGCGACCCGTGGCCGGACCAGAGGACCTCCCCGGTGGCGGTCAGCTCGTCGAGCATCGCCGGCTCGTAGTCGCGGACGCGGCCGGCCAGGATGAGCGGCTCGAGGGCGCTCGCCGGCACCGGTGCGCCGGCGAGCTGCTCGACCGCCCGGAGCAGGCCGTCGGTCCCGCGGAGTCCCTTGGCGTCGGAGACGTGGTGCCAGGCCGCGGAGAACCGCGCCAGGGTGGTCGGCTCGACCGGCTCGATCTCGTGCCGCAGCCGCGCCAGCGACCGCCGGCGCAGCCGGCGCAGCACCTCGGCGTCGCACCACTCCTCGCCGGCGCCGACTGGCCGGAACTCGCCGCTGAGCACCCGCCCCTGCGCCTCGAGCCGCTGCAGCGTGTGGCGCACCACCGCGACCCCGAGCCCGAGGCGGGCGGCGACCTCGTCGGAGGTGAACGGGCCGTGCGTGCGGGCGTAGCGGCCGACCAGGTCGGCGAGCGGGTCGGCGACCGGCTCGGCGAAGGCGGACGGCGTGCCCGGCGGCACGGGGACCCCGAGGCCGTCCCGAAGCCGTGCGACGTCCTCGACGACCGCCCACGCGTCGCCGTACGCCATCCGCACCGGGACCACGCGCCGGGCGCCGGCGAGGCCGGCCAGCCAGTCGTCGAGGGGCGCGTCGGGACGCGTGCGGGCGGCGAGCTCGGCCACGGTGAGGGGACCGAGCAGCCGCAGCAGGTCGACGACGCCCTCGCCGTCGCGGGCGTGGCGGTCGGGTGCGGTGCGCTGGAGCTCGGCCTCGACCTCGGCGAGGACGTCAGGGTCGAGCAGCTCGCGGAGCTCGGCGCGCCCCAGCAGCTCCGCGAGCAGCCCCTGGTCGAGGGTGAGCGCGGCGGCGCGGCGCTCGGCCAGCGGGGAGTCGCCCTCGTAGACAAACTGGGCGACGTAGCCGAACAGCAGGGTCCGGGCGTACGGCGACGGCTGGGTCGTCTCGACCTCCGTCACCGTGATCTCGCGGCTGTCGATGCGACGCAGCAGCGCGGTCAGGCCGGGCAGGTCGTAGACGTCGTTGAGCACCTCGCGCACCGTCTCGAGGACGATCGGGAACGAGGGGTACCGAGCGGCCACCTCGAGCAGTGCCGCGGCGCGCTGGCGCTGCTGCCACAGCGGCGACCGGCGCCCGGGGTCGCGCCGCGGCAGCAGCAGCGCTCGCGCCGCGCACTCGCGGAACCGCGCCGCGAACAGCGCCGACCCGCCCACCTCGCGGGTGACGATGTCGTCGATCTCGTCGGGCTCGAACGCGATCAGCTCGGCCCCGGGCGGCTCGGCGTCGGTGTCGGGCACCCGGATCACGATGCCGTCGTCGGAGGCCATCGCCTGCCCCTCGACGCCGAACCGCTCGCGCAACCGGAGGTTGATCGCGAGCGCCCACGGCGAGTGGACCGCCGAGCCGTAGGGGGAGTGGACCACCAGCCGCCAGTCGCCGAGCTCGTCGCGGAACCGCTCGACGAGCACCGTGGTGTCGCTCGGCAGCGCTCGGGTGGCGTCGACCTGCTCGCGGAGGTAGCCGACCAGGTTGGCGGCCGCGTTGTCGTCCAGGCCGACGTCGCGCGCCCGCGCCCGGGCCCGCTCGTCGGGCAGCGCGGCCAGCTCGCGGGTGAACGCGCCGATCGCCTCGCCGAGCTCGGTCGGCCGGCCGGCCGTGTCGCCCTTCCAGAACGGCAGCCGACCCGGAACGCCCGGAGCGGGTGTCACGATCACCCGGTCGTGGGTGATGTCCTCGATCCGCCAGCTCGTTGCCCCCAGCGCGAACACGTCGCCGACCCGGCTCTCGTAGACCATCTCCTCGTCGAGCTCGCCCACCCGCCGGTTGCTGCCCTCGCCGGCGAGGAAGACGCCGTACAGGCCGCGGTCGGGGATGGTGCCGCCGCTGGTGACGGCGAGCCGCTGGGCGCCCGGCCGCCCGGCGATCCGGCCGGTGACGCGGTCCCAGGTGATCCGCGGCCGCAGCTCGGCGAACTCGTCGCTGGGGTAGCGCCCCGCCAGCAGGTCGAGCACGGCGTCGTAGGCCGAGCGCGGGAGCTGGGAGTACGGCGCGCTGCGCCGCACGACGTCGTAGAGGTCGTCGACGTCCCACTCGTCGACCGCCGTCGCGGCCACCACCTGCTGGGCGAGCACGTCGAGCGGGTTGGCCGGCACCCGCAGCGACTCGATCCCGCCGGTGCGCATGCGGGCGACCGCGACGGCGGCCGGGGCCAGGTCGCCGCGGTGCTGGGGGAAGAACACCCCGGCGGATGTCTCGCCGACCTGGTGGCCCGCCCGCCCGACGCGCTGGAGCGCGCTGGCGACGCTCGGCGGCGACGCGATCTGCAGCACGAGGTCGACCGCGCCCATGTCGATGCCCAGCTCGAGGCTGCTGGTGGCGACCACGGCCGGGAGCCGGCCCGACTTGAGGTCGTCCTCCACGAGGGCCCGCTGCTCCTTGGAGACCGAGCCGTGGTGGGTGCGTGCGAGCAGCGGAGCGGCACCCGCGGAGGCGCCCGACTGGGCCAGGATCTGCGCCGGCGGCTCCACCCCGTCGGCGGACACCCCCGCCGCGATCTCGTTGAGCCGCGCGGTGAGCCGCTCGGCGGTGCGCCGGCCGTTGGTGAAGACGATGGTCGAGCGGTGCCGGCCGATCAGCTCGGCCACCCGCTGCTCGACGTGGGGCCAGATGCTGGCCCGCGTCGGCGCCGCTCCGGGGTCGTCGAGGTCGTCCTGGACCTGCCCGAGCTCCGTCATGTCCTCGACCGGCACCTCGACCGCGAGGTCCCACTCCTTGTGCGCGGGCGGCGCGACGATCTCGACCGGCGCCGACCCGCCGAGCCAGCGCGCCACCTCCTCGGTCGGCCGCACGGTCGCGGAGAGACCGACCCGCTGCGCGGGCGCCGCCAGCAGGGCGTCGAGCCGCTCCAGGCTCAGGGCGAGATGGGCGCCGCGCTTGGTGCCGGCGACGGCGTGGACCTCGTCGACGATCACCGTCTCGACGCCGCGCAGGGTCTCGCGCGCCTGGCTGGTCAGCATCAGGAACAGCGACTCCGGCGTCGTGATCAGGACGTCGGGCGGCCGGGTCGCGAGCCGTCGCCGGTCGGCCGCCGAGGTGTCGCCGGACCGGATGCCCACGGTCACCTCCGGCAACCGGTGTGCGGCGTCGAGCCGCTCGGCCGTCTGGCGGATGCCGGTCAGCGGCGCGCGCAGGTTGCGCTCGACGTCGACGGCGAGCGCCTTGAGCGGCGAGACGTAGAGCACCCTGGTCCGTTGCTTCGCCTGCGCGCCCTCGGTCGGCGGTGAGGACAGCAGCCGGTCGAGGGCGGCGAGGAAGGCGCTGAGAGTCTTGCCGGAGCCCGTGGGCGCCACGACGAGGGTGTGCCGGCCGGCACCGATCGCCGTCCACGCGCCGGCCTGGGCCGCGGTCGGCTCGGCGAACGCCGCGCGGAACCAGGTGCGCGTGGGTGCGCTGAACCGCTCGAGCGGATCAGCGGACGGGTCGGTCGTCTCGCGCACCTCTCCATCCTCCCGTACGGCACCGACAACCGGTCACAATGGAGAGTGCCGGCGACCGGGCCGGTCGGCACGAGGAGGCGTCATGGCGCGCGGGCGACGCAGCGGGGTGGCGCCCCGGCCGGTTGGCGTGGTCGGCGCGGCCCGTGTGGTCGGCATAGCCGCGGTGGCGGTCGCGCTCGTGGTCGCCTGCTGCGCGCTCGTGGTGATGGTCCGGCTGCTCGACGACGGCGAGCGGCGCAGTCCGCGCCCGGAGGCGGCCGCCGACCGGGCGAGCGCCTCGCCGCGGGCCGCGACCGCGACGGACCCGTGCACCCGCCCGGATGCGGAGTTCCGGCCCACGCGGATAACCGTGCCGGGCGTGGTGCGGGACGCGGAGGTGCGGCCCTATCCGCGCGACGCCGCCGGGGTGCCGGGCGTGCCGCCGGTCGCGGACAAGCACGTCGTCGCCTGGGACCGCGGCGGCGTGCGGGCCGGCGCGGCCGAGGGACGCGTGCTGCTGAACACCCACACCTGGCCGGACGGCTCGGCGCTCGGCAACGCCCTGCTACGGGGCCTGCACCGCGGTGACCGGGTCGTGCTCGGTGGCGGGGTGGAGGCGGCGTGCTACCGCGTGGCGAAGCGGGTGGAGGTGCCTGCGGCCGACGGCTACCCGGGCTGGGACGCCGCCGACGGGCCGCACCAGGTGGTCATCGTCGTGTGCTCCGGCGACCGGCTCGGCCCGGGACAGTGGACGCACCGGACGCTGTGGTTCGCGACGCCCGTCAGCTGACCCGCTCGACCGGCTCGGGCTCCCGGACGCCGTTGACCGCGGGCGAGATCCGCCGCTCCAGCGCCAGGGCCATGGCGACGATGGCCCCGCAGCCCGCGACCATCACCGCGATGTAGACCGCGCCGAGGTCGTGCTCGAGGAGGAAGCCGGCGGCCACCGGCCCGGCGACGGCCCCGCCCTGGAACGCGGCGGCGGTCAGCGCGTTGTAGCGCCCGCGGGTGTGGTCGGCCGCCAGGTCGTTGGCGATGGCGGGCACCGAGGGCTGGAGCAGGGTCTCGCCGAGGGCGAAGACGGCCATGAAGGCCAGCACCCCGGCGACCGCGACGGCTCCACCCGGCAGCAGGCCCGACGCGCCCAGCAGCGCCCACGCCGCCGCCCAGATCGCGGCCATCGCGAGCATCACCCGGGTGCGGCGGCGACCACTGATCCGGGACAGCACCGAGAACTGCAGCAGCACGATGACGGCGGTGTTGACGGCGAAGGTGAGGCCGATCGTCCGGGTCGACACCTCCGCGACCTGACGGGCGAAGCCCGGGAGCCCCGCCTCGAGCTGGCCGTAGCCGATGAAGGTGGCGACGAAGGTCAGCCCGGTGAGCCAGCGCACCGCGGGCAGCCGCAGGATGTCGAGGTAGCCGACGGTGGCGGGCGTCGCCTCGCCAGCGGGGTGCTCGGCCCGACCGTGCAGGTGGCGCAGGGGGCCGAGCAGGAGCGCCATCGGGATGAGCGAGGTGACCGCGTCGAGCAGGAAGATCGCGGTGAAGGTGGTCGGCCGGTCGACGTCGACGAAGAGCCCGCCGACCACGCCGCCGACGCCGATGCCGAGGTTCACGAGAGCGAAGTTGACGCCGAAGTACCGCTGGCGGAGCTCCCCGGTCACGACGCTGGCGATGAGCGCGTTGAACGCGGGCCAGGAGACGCCGAAGTTGATGCCGATCAGCACCAGCGCCAGGGCGGCGACGGCGGGCGTGGTGGCGAACGCCAGCACCGCGTTGCCGACGACCATGCAGCTGATCCCGGCGAGGAGCACGGTCCTCGCGCCGTAGCGGTCGGTGAGCACGCCCGCAGGGCCCGTCACCACCAGCCCGACGACGGCGATCAGCGCCATCAGGGTGCCGGACAGGCCGAGGTCGAAGCCGCGGACCTCGTGGAGGTAGATGATCGTGAAGGGCAGGGTCAGGCCCCGGCCCAGCGTCTGGACGGCGACTGTGGACAGCAGCCACCGGCCCTCGGTCGGCAGGGCGGCCCAGAACGACCTCATCGGCGGGTCATGGGCGGGTCATGGCCGGGTCATGAGGCCGGCAGGGTCGCGGCGTACGACGCGCCGCGGGCCACCCACGCGGCCAGCTCGTCGCTCGTGCCCAGGTCGGCGGCGTCGACGCGCAGCCACCCCCGCATGGGGCGACCGCGCATCTCCATGGGGAACGCCGCGGTCGTGGACAGCAGCCGCTCGGTCTCGTCCGGCTCGACCCGCACCATGATCCCGCCGTCGATCGCGGCGACCGCCATCCGGCCGTCCACCAGGAACGCCAGCCCGCCGAACATCCTCCGCTCAGAGGTGGGCCACCGGCCCGCCAGGGCGAAGCGGATCCGCTCGGCCAGCCCCTCGTCGTACGCCATGAGGGGAGGGTAGGGCCGGGCGCCGACACCCGGCGCGCGGGTTTCGGACGGTGCGGCCGCGGCTGGCCGGATCCGGTCAGGGGGCTTCCGGTGGGTGTGGCGTGCGTCATAGGTTGGCCGGCGTCCGCACTTGAATCGTTTCACTCTCGGGGGTATCTCGTGACCGACCTGTCCTCACGGCGCCGGCGAACATCCGCCGGCCTCGCCGCCGCACTCACCCTCGCCGGGGGCGGCGTGCTCACGCCCTCCGCCGTAGCCGCGCCGGGAGGCGCCGGCGCCGCGCCGACGGGCCTGGCCGTGGCCGGCGTGGTCGACCCGCTGGGCATCGACGACACGACCCCCGACCTGCAGTGGCGCACGCCCGCGAGCGTCGACCGCCAGACGGCGTTCGAGGTGCGCGTGGCGTCCTCTGCCGACCGGCTCGCGCGCGGCGACCTGTGGCGCTCGGGTCGCGTGAAGTCCTCCGTCCAGGCCGTGGAGTACGCCGGGGACCGGCTGGACTCCCGCGACCGTGCGGTGTGGCAGGTCCGGGTGTGGTCGGAGCGAGGCGGCGTCAGCGCATGGAGCGCGCCGGCCAGCTTCGAGATGGGCCTGCTCGAGGAGTCGGCGTGGGAGGGGGAGTGGATCACCGACCCGCGCTGGGACGAGGCGCTGCACCAGGACGTCGCGGTCGGGTCCCGCACCACCCGCTACGTCCGGATCCGGGTGATCGACCTCGGCCGCCCCGAGGAGCCGCTCGACGACCCGGCGTGGAAGCCGCGCCTGGAGCTGGGCGAGATCGAGCTCGTCGACGGCGGCGGGGAGGCGGTCAACGTCGCCGAGGGCGCCGAGGTGACCGTCTCGGAGGAGAACTCCGAGCCGGGCGTCTGGGAGCCGCGGTTCCTCACCGACGGCAAGGTGACCACCGCGGACGCGCCGCGCGGCTACCGCAGCGACTACCACGAGGAGACCGACGTCCAGGACCGGCCGATCGTGATCACTCTCGACCTGGGCGAGGAGAGGACCTTCGACACGGTGCGGCTGTACTCGCTGTGGGACTCGCCGGGCCGCTACGGGACGACGCCGAACTTCCCCCGCGACCTCCAGGTCTCGGTCAGTGCGGACGGTTCGAGCTTCACCAACGTCGGGCCGCGGACCAAGCTGGTCGCGGTCTCCAACCGACACGAGGCGCCCGAGGCGCTGCCGGTCCTCGCGCGGGACTTCTCCGCGCGGCGGGACGTCGCCTCGGCCCGCCTGTACGTCACCGGCATGGGTGTCTACCGGGCCACCGTCAACGGTGAGCCGGTCTCGCCGGACGTGCTGGAGCCCGCCAACACCCAGCACGCCGACCGGATCCCGTACGCGACCTACGACGTGACCGACAAGCTCCGCACCGGGGACAACACCTGGGGGCTCGAGCTGGGCAACGGCATCTGGAACGTCTTCAACGTCCCGTCCGACCCCAGCCGCTACGTCAAGGCCGCCGCCGGGCACGGGTTCCCGCGGGCCCTGGGCCAGCTCGAGATCACCTACCGTGACGGCACCAGGGAGGTCGTGGCCACCGACGAGGCGTGGGACTCCGCGCTGGGCGAGGTCACCTTCACCAACTGGTACGGCGGCGAGGACCACGACGCCCGCCGCTCGCTCGGCCGGTGGAACAACCCCGGCGCCGACCGCGCCGGCTGGAAGGAGGCCGTCGCCGTCGACGCCCCGCACGGCGGGACCGAGCTCGTGGCTCGCGTCAACCCGCCGATCCGGCAGGTCGACACCCTCGACACGGTCGAGGTCACCGAGCCGAAGCCCGGCGTGCACGTCTTCGACCTCGGCGTGAACTTCGCCGGCTGGCAGCAGCTCACCACCAGCGGCCCCGCCGGCACGAAGGTCACCATGCGGCCCGGCGAGAAGCTGCTCGCCGACGGCACCGTCGACATGCGCAGCGTCGGCGGTAACATCCGCGACACCTTCACGCTCGCCGGCACCGGGCAGGAGACCTTCACCCCGCGGTTCGTCTACCACGGCTTCCGCTACCTGCAGGTCGAGGGCCTGACGACGACGCCGACCACCGACACGGTGAAGGGGCTGGTCCTGCGGGCGAGCAACGAGTCCGTGGGCTCGTTCGAGACCTCGGACCCGATGATGACCGACATCCACCGGATCATCGACCGGTCGGTCCAGAGCAACATGTACTCCGTCTTCACCGACTGCCCGCACCGCGAGAAGCTGGGCTGGCTCGACCAGACCAACCTCGTCTTCGACACCGTCGCCTACGGCTACGACGTGCAGGCCCACTACCGCAAGCTGCTGCAGGACGTGGTGGACGCCCAGCAGCAGGACGGGCTGATCCCGACGACGGCGCCCGAGGACGCGCTGTTCGCCGGCGCCTTCCGCCACGACGCCAACTGGGGCGCCACCCTCGCGGTGTCGTCCTGGCAGCTCTACCAGTGGTACGGCGACGACAGCGCGATCCGGTCCCACTGGCCCGCCATGGTCGACTACTACGACTACCTCTCCGGCCGGGCGCAGGACGGCATCCTCAGCGGCGGCCTCGGCGACTGGATCACGCCCGCCAGCCCGGCGACGCCGCCGGCGGTGACGCAGACCTGGGCGTTCAAGCGGATCGCCACCCACATGGCGTGGATCGCCGCCGCCCGCGGCGACGAGGCCGCGGCGAAGAAGTACGAGGCGGAGGCGGAGCGGATCGCCGCCGCGTTCCACGAGCGCTTCTTCGACGACACCACCGGCCTCTACGGCAACGGCGACCAGGCCAGCCAGGCGCTCGCCCTCGAGGAGGACATGGTTCCCGCAGACCTGCGCCAGGCGGTGCTCGACCGGTTCGTGCAGATGGTGCGCGCCGCCGACGACCACATCGTGGTGGGGGAGATCGGCCTGCACGCGGCGGTCGAGCTCCTCTCGCGGGAGCGGCTCGACGACGTGCTGTTCGACTGGGTCCAGCGGACGGACGGCCACAGCTACGGCTCGTTCCTCAAGCGTGGCTCCACCTCCCTCCCGGAGAGCTGGAGCAGCGCCAACGCCTCCCAGAACCACTACATGCTCGGCGCGATCGACGCCTGGTTCACCTCGCGGGTCGCCGGCATCGCGCAGGCGCCGGGATCGGTGGCGTGGGAGGAGGTCGTCGTCGAGCCGGCCCTGGTCGGCGACGTCGAGTCCGCCGCCGCGGAGTACGAGTCCGTGCGCGGCGTGATCAGCAGTGCGTGGTCGCGCAAGGACGGCGAGCTGACCCTCCGGGTGAGCGTGCCGGGCAACACCCGGGCCGTGGTCCGGGTGCCGGTCGCCGACGGTGGCACGGTGCGAGCGCCGGCCGGGGCGGACGAGGTCCCGAGCACGATCGAGGGGCACGCCCAGTTCGAGGTCGGCCCGGGCGACCACGAGTTCCGGGCACCGCTCGGCTGAGCTCGCCGGGTCGGGCAGCGCGGGTCCCGCGCTGCCCGGCCCACCGGCGTGCGCACACCTGCCCGTGGGCCGCAC
>NZ_JBNBPO030000008.1:0-145581 GCF_051280635.3 Nocardioides proteolyticus
AAGTGCAGGAATCACCGGTTAACCGGTGATTCCTGCACCCCGACGATCAGGCCGGGAAGCCCTTCCCGGACGCGGCGAGCTCGCGCAGCCACGGGGTGGCCCGGAAGCGGTCGCCGTACTTCTCGGCCAGCTCGTCGGCACGCTTGAGGAAGGCGTCGAGGCCGATCTCGACCTCGCCGTCGGCGTTCTTGAGCTCGTAGCCGGTCATGAACTGCGCCGCGCCACCGGTCATCGGGGGGAAGCCGATGCCCATGATCGAGCCGATGTTGGCCGCGGCCGCGGAGGTGATCACGCCCTCCTCGAAGCACTTCGCGGTCTCCAGCGCCTCGGCGAAGAGCATCCGGTCGCGGATGTCCTCGATCGGCGGCTGCTCCTCGGAGACCGGGAAGAGGTCGGCCAGACCGGCCCAGATCGACTGGCGCTTGCCGGTCTCCTGGTCGTAGTCGTAGAAGCCGGCCTTCTTCAGGCGGCCCGACCGGCCGGCGTCCAGCATCTTCTGGACGACCGCGATGCCCGGGTGCTCGACGTACTCCACGCCGTCGCGCTCGGCCGCCTCACGGGTGGCCTTGGCGATCTTGCCCATCAGCTCGAGGTTGAGCTCGTCGGACAGCTGCAGCACCGGCGCCGGGTAGCCGGCCTGGGTGGTGCCGCGCTCGATGCTCCACGGCTGCACGCCCTCGGCCAGCATCGCCATGCCCTCGTTGACCATCAGGCCGATCACCCGCGAGGTGTAGAAGCCGCGGCTGTCGTTGACCACGATCGGGGTCTTGCGGATCTGCTGGACCACGTCGTAGGCCTTGGCGAGCGCGACGTCGGACGTCTCCTTGCCGGTGATGATCTCGACCAGCGGCATCTTGTCCACCGGGGAGAAGAAGTGCAGGCCGATGAACGACGGACGGGCCGCCGGGTCCTCGATGCCCTGCGCGAGCTCGGTGATCGGCAGCGTCGAGGTGTTGGAGCACAGCAGCGCGTCCTTGTTGACGTACGGCGCGATCTCGCCGAACACCTTGGCCTTGAGCGCCGGGTCCTCGAAGACGGCCTCGATCACCAGGTCGCAGCCGGTCAGGTCGGCCGGGTCGGCGGTCGGCTTGATCCGGCCGAGCAGCTCGGCCTTCTTCTCCTCGGTGGAGCGGCCGCGGCTGATCGCCTTGTCGAGGATGCCCTCGGAGTAGGCCTTGCCCTTCTCGGCGTTGGCGACCTCGACGTCCTTGAGCACGACCTCCATGCCGGCCTTGGCGCAGACGTAGGCGATGCCCGCGCCCATCATGCCGGCGCCGAGGACGCCGACCTTGGTGGCCTTGAACGTCTCGATGCCCTGCGGGCGCAGGGAGCCGGAGTTGATCGCCTGCAGGTCGAAGAAGAACGCCTGGATCATGTTCTTCGAGTTCTGGTTGACGACCAGGTTGGTCAGGTAGCGGGACTCGATCCGCGAGGCGGTGTCGAAGTCGACCTGCGCACCCTCGACCGCGGCGCTGAGGATCGCGCGCTGGGCGGGGTAGACGGCGCCCTTGGTCTGCTTGCGCAGCAGGGCGGGGAACGCCGGCAGGAAGCCGGCCAGGGCCGGCGACTTCGGGGTGCCGCCGGGCATCTTGTAGCCGGGCGCGTCCCAGGGGTTCAGGCCGGCCTCCGGGTTGGCCTTGATCCAGGCCTTGGCGGCCGGGACCAGCTCCTCCTGGCTGCTGACGAGCTCGTCGACGACGCCCTTCTTCAGCGCGTCCTGCGGGCTGAACTGCTTGCCCTCGAGCAGCACGTCCATCAGCGCTGACTGCAGGCCGAACTTCCGCACCGCGCGGGTGACGCCGCCGCCGCCGGGCAGCAGGCCGAGGGTCGCCTCGGGCAGGCCGATCTTGATCCGGTTGTCGTCCACGGCGATCCGGTGCTGGCAGGCGAGCGTGATCTCGTAGCCGCCGCCGAGCGCGGCGCCGTTGATGGCGGCGACGACGGGCTTCGGGAACAGCTCGAGGCGGCGCAGCGCGGCCTTGACGTCCTCGGCCATGGCGAACACCTCGGCGGCGTTCTCCTTGGTCGCGGCGACCATGTTCTTGAGGTTGCCGCCGGCGAAGAAGGTCTTCTTCGCCGACGCGATCACCACGCCGGTGACCTCGTCGTGCTCCTCGTGGAGGCGCTCGACGGCGGCCTTCATGGAGGAGATGTAGAGGTCGTTCATCGTGTTGGCGCTGGCGGTCGGGTCGTCGAGGGTGAGGGTGACGATGCCGTCGGCGTCACGCTCGTAGCGCACAGCGGTTGCAGTGTCGGTGCTCAATGTTCTTCCTTGCGGTCGTGAGGAGTTCGAGGGAGTACGGCGCTCAGACGCGCTCGACGATGGTGGCGATGCCCATGCCGCCGCCGACGCAGAGCGTGGCGAGGCCGCGGCGCAGGTCGCGCCGCTCGAGCTCGTCGACCAGGGTGCCGAGGATCATCGCGCCGGTGGCACCGAGCGGGTGGCCCATGGCGATGGCGCCGCCGTTGACGTTGGTGATCTCGTGGCTGATCCCCATGTCGCGCATGAACCGCATCGCGACGGCGGCGAACGCCTCGTTGATCTCGAACAGGTCGATGTCGCCCACCTCGAGGCCGGCCTTGGCGAGCGCCTTGCGGGCGGCCGGCGCCGGGCCGGTGAGCATGATGATCGGGTCGGCGCCGGAGACGGCCGTGGCCAGGATCCGGGCGCGCGGGGTGAGGCCGAGGTCCGTGCCGACCTGCTCGTTGCCGACCGCGACGAGCGCGGCACCGTCGACGATGCCGGAGGAGTTGCCGGCGTGGTGGACGTGGTTGATCCGCTCCAGCCAGTGGTACTTCTCCAGCGCCACGTCGTCGAAGCCGGCGTCGGCGCCGATCTGGGCGAAGGACGGCTTCAGGCCGGCCAGGCCCTCGACCGAGGTGTCCGGGCGGACCGTCTCGTCGCGGTCGAGCACGGTGATCCCGTTGATGTCCTTGACCGGCACGATGGCGCCGTCGAAGTAGCCGTTGGCCCACGCCTTGGCGGCGCGGTGGTGGGACTCGGCGGCGTAGGCGTCGACGTCCTCGCGGTTCCAGCCCTCGATCGTGGCGATCAGGTCGGCGCCGATGCCCTGGGGCACGAAGCCGGCCTTGAACGCGGTGGCGGGGTCGGACGCCCAGGCGCCGCCGTCGGAGCCCATCGGCACCCGGCTCATCGACTCCACGCCGCCGGCGAGGATCAGGTCCTCGAACCCGCCGCGGACCCGCCCGGCGGCCTGGTTGACGGCCTCGAGGCCCGAGGCACAGAAGCGGTTGAGCTGCACGCCCGCGACGGTGTCGGGGTAGCCGGCCGCGATCGCGGCGGTCTTGGCGATGTCACCGCCCTGGTCGCCGATCGGGGAGACCACGCCCAGCACCACGTCGTCGACGCGCTCGGGGTCCAGGCCGGGGTTGCGCCGCTTGAGCTCGTCGAGGAGTCCGACGGCCAGGTCGACCGGCTTGACCTCGTGGAGGGAGCCCGTGGCCTTGCCCCGCCCTCGCGGCGTGCGGATGTGGTCGTACACGAATGCTTCTGCCATGACCGTCCTTGTTTCTCGGCGTGGGGTACGGCGGTCGGCGGGCGCGCCGTACGGGAAGAGGTGTCCCTCCCGACGATTGTGACACTATTACTGTCATGGTCAAGAGCGAGGGTGGTCCCGAGGAGCGGTCACCGGGTGACCTGCTCACCCTCGACGAGCTCACCCAGCGCGTCGGGATGAGCGTGCGGACGGTGCGCTTCTACACCACCCGCGGGCTGGTGCCGCCGCCGATCCGGCGCGGCCGGCTCGGCTACTACACCGCCGACCACGTCGCCCGGCTGGAGCTGGTGCAGGAGCTGCAGGCGCACGGGTTCACCCTGTCGGCGATCGAGGGGTACGTCGCCAGCATCCCGGCCGACGCCTCGCCCGAGGACATCGCGCTGCGCCGCACCATGCTGGCGCCGTGGCAGGCCGACCGGCCGCTCGAGCTGAGCCACGACGAGCTGGAGCGCCGCTGCGACCGCAGCCTCGACAGCGACACCCTCAAGACGCTGGAGGCGCTCGGGGTGATCTCGACCCTCGAGCACGGCCGGTACGCCGTGGCGCTGTCCCAGCTCTCGGTCGGCCTGACCCTGCTCGACCTCGGCTTCCCGACCGAGGCGGCCGAGGCCGCCGCCGAGGTCTACCGCGAGCACGGCCGCCAGATCGCCGAGGAGCTGATGGAGCTGTTCCGGACGATGGTGTGGCCGGCGTACAAGTCCCAGGGCGCGCCGCCGGAGACGATCCGCCAGGTCGTCGAGCAGCTCAAGCCGCTGTCGGTCGCCAGCCTGGTCGCCGCCTACGAGCAGGCCATGGACGAGACGCGGCGGCGTCAGGCGCTCAAGGGCACCTGACCCGGCCGCCCGTCGGGCCCGTCCGGGCCCGTTGGGTCGAGCGCGCTCAGCGCCGGCCGGAGCTGAACGACGCCGCGCTGTGGCTGCCGCCCGCTGCGGAGCCGCCGCTCGTACGGCGCCGGTTGCGGCCGCCCCCGCTGGCACCGTTGGCACCACTGCCCGAAGCGCCGGACCCCCCGGACCCCCCGGAGCCGGACGCGCCGCGCCGCTTGCCGCCGCCGGAGCGGGGCTGGCCGCCGGCCTTCGCCGGGGACTGCCCGCCGCCGTTGCGCGAGCGGCCGCCGGACCGGCCACCGCCCTGCTTGCCGGCACCGGCCTTGGGGCGCGAGCGCCCGCCACCGGAGGAGGCCGTGGCCACCTCCGCGACCAGGCCGCCGGGCCGCGACCGCTCGCCCGGCGCGAGGTCGCGCAGCAGCGGGTGGCCGGCGTCGTCGACGCGAGTCGTGGTGGGCTGGATGCCGGCGGCGCGGGTGAGCGACCGGACGTCGCCGCGCTGCTCGCTGGTCATCAGGGTGACGACCGTGCCGGCGGCCCCGGCACGCGCCGTACGACCGGAGCGGTGCAGGTAGGCCTTGTGCTCGGCCGGCGGGTCGGCGTGGATGACGAGCGAGACGTCGTCGACGTGGATGCCCCGGGCGGCGATGTCGGTCGCCACCAGGGTGGTCGCCCGGCCGCTGTGGAAGGCGTCCATGTTGCGGGTGCGGGCGCCCTGGCTCAGGTTGCCGTGCAGGTCGACGGCCGGCACGCCGTTCTTGTTCAGCTGGCGGGCCAGCGCCTTGGCGCCGTGCTTGGTGCGGGTGAAGACGACCGTGCGGCCGGGCGCGCTGACCAGGTCGAGCAGCACCGGCAGCCGCAGGTCGCGGTCGACGTGGAGCACGTGGTGGTCCATCTTCGCCACCGGCGACTGGGCCGAGTCGGCCTCGTGCACGGCCGGCTTGTCGAGGAACCGCTTGACGAGCACGTTGATCGCGCCGTCCAGGGTCGCCGAGAACAGCATCCGCTGGCCGCCCTTGGGCGTCTGGTCCAGCAGGCGTCGTACGGCGGGCAGGAAGCCGAGGTCGGCCATGTGGTCGGCCTCGTCGAGCACGGTGACCTCGACGTCAGCGAGGCTGCAGTGGCCCTGCTGGATCAGGTCCTCGAGCCGGCCGGGGCAGGCGATCAGGACGTCGACGCCCCTGCGCAGGGCGGTGACCTGGGGGCCCTGGCCGACGCCGCCGAAGACGGTGGTGGTGGTCAGGCCGGCCGCCTTGGCCAGCGGCTCGATCGTGGCGTTGATCTGGCTGGCGAGCTCGCGGGTCGGGGCGAGCACGAGCGCGCGGGGGCGCTTGGCTGCCGGCCGGCGGCCCGACTGCGTGAGTCGAGCCACCAGCGGGAGCCCGAAGGCGTAGGTCTTGCCGGAGCCGGTGCGGCCGCGGCCGAGGACGTCGCGGCCGGCCAGGGAGTCCGGCAGGGTCGCGGCCTGGATGGGGGTGGGAACGGTGATCTGGTCGGCCGTCAGCACGGCGAGCAGGTCGGTGGGCACGCCGAGGTCGGCGAAGGTGGCAGTCACAGAAGAGATCTCTCGGTGGGCGTCTCGCCGTGCTGTCCCGACGGGTGAGGGGACGAGGTAAGCGGGCCTCTGGATCGAGGGCGCCGCGCCGAGGCGCTGCGCGTGGGTCCGGGGCAAGACCGGCCGGACCAGTGGTCCCAGCCTAGCGGGGTGGTGGCCGCGTCAACGAATCCCGGACGGCCCTGGCGGGTCGGGGCGGGGCGGGGCGGGGCGGGGGCCTCCGCGACGGTCGGCCTACTTCAGCTGGAGGACGCCGTCGTCGATGGGCGCCTTCTGGATCGCCTTGCGGTCGACGATGTAGTTCTGGTCGAGCCGCCACGGGGCCTGGTCGCCCTGGGCGGGGAGCAGGTGCGCGGAGCGCTCGACGTAGCCGGACTTGAAGTCGAGCAGCGGCATCCGCTCGACCTGCGGGTCGGGCTCGGGTACGGCGATCCGGTAGCCGTGCCGGTCCATGTGCTCCAGCAGCCGGCAGACGTAGTCGATGACGAGGTCGGCCTTGAGCGTCCAGGACGCGTTGGTGTAGCCGATGGTGAACGCGAAGTTGGGCAGGCCGCTGAGCATCAGCGCCTTGTAGGCGACCAGGTCCTTCAGCTCCATCTCCTGGCCGTCGACGGCGAGGTCGACCCCGCCGAACGGCAGCAGCAGCTGGAAGCCGGTGGCGGTGACGACCACGTCGGCGGCGATCTCCTCACCGGAGGTCAGCCGCACCCCGTCGGGCGTGAACGTCTCGATGGTGCCGGTGACGATCTCGGCCTGGCCCTTGCGGATCGCGCGGAACAGGTCGCCGTTCGGCACGAAGCAGAGCCGCTGCTCCCACGGGTTGTACGGCGGGTTGAAGTGGGTGTCGACGTCGTAGCCCTCGGGCAGCATCCGCTCCGCGTTCTTGCGGATGAACGCCTTCGCCTTCTCCGGCCAGCGGCGGGCCACCTGGTAGGACACCACCGCCTGGAGGATGTTGGACCAGCGGACGACCGGGTAGGACAGCCTGTAGGGCAGCCGGCCGAGCGCGCGGGCGACCGGGTCGCGGCCGGGCCGGGACAGGATGTAGGTGGGCGTGCGCTGCAGCATGGTCACGTGCTCGGCGCTCGGGGCCATCGCCGGCACCAGGGTCACGGCGGTCGCGCCGCTGCCGATCACGATCACCCGCTTGCCGGAGTAGTCGAGGTCCTCGGGCCAGTGCTGGGGGTGCACCAGCGCGCCGCGGAACTCGTCCATGCCCGGCCAGGTCGGCTGGAAGCCCTCGTCGTAGCGGTAGTAGCCCGCGCACGACCACAGGAAGCCGGTGGTGATGGTGACCGTCTCGCCGTCGGCCGGGTCGCCGACGGCGACGGTCACCGTCCAGCGGGCCTCGGAGGTGTCCCACTCGGCCCGCACCACGCGGTGGCGGTAGCGGATCAGCTCGGTGACGCCGTACTCGTCGGCGACGGTGCGGATGTAGGTCTTGATCAGGTCGCCGTCGGCCAGGGCGACGTCGCTCTTCCACGGGCGCCACTTGTAGCCGAAGGTGAACATGTCGCTGTCCGAGCGGATGCCGGGGTAGCGGAACAGGTCCCAGGTGCCGCCGAGGTCGTCGCGGGCCTCGAGCACCAGCACGCTGCGACCGGGGTGGCGCTCGCGCAGCTGGGCGGCGGCGCCGACACCGGAGAGCCCGGCTCCGATCACCAGGACGTCGACGTGCTGGGGCGTGGCCGCGGAGGACTGCTCGGTCATGGCGTCAGTCTGTCACCTCGACCGCGGCGCCCCGCTCGACGAGGCCGTCGACGTCGCCGATCCCCCAGGCGGCCAGGGCCTCGCGGGTGTGCGCACCCGGCGCGGGGGCGGGCGGCAGGCCGAGCGTGGCGGCGGTCCGCGAGAAGCGCGGCGCCGGCTGCGGCTGTACGACGCCCTCGTGCTCGACGAACACCTCGCGCGCCTTGATGTGCGGGTGGTCGGCCGCCTCGCTGATCCGCAGGATCGGCGCAACGCACGCGTCGGTGCCGTCGAAGACGGCGCACCACTCGTCGCGGGTGCGCTCCTTGAAGCGGTTCGCGATCAGCGTGCGCAGCTCGTCGGTGCGCTCGAGGTCGAACCGGTCCGGCGCGGTGTCCTGGATGCCGAGCAGCTCGACGAACTTGTCGTAGAACTGCGGCTCCAGCGCCCCCACCGACATGTGCTCGCCGTCGGCCGTCTCGTAGATGTCGTAGTACGGCGCCCCGCCGTCGAGCAGGTTCGCGGCCCGCTCCTCGTGGAAGTTGCCGCTGGCCAGGAAGGCCGAGGTCATCGCGTTGAGGTTGGCGGTGCCGTCGACGATCGCGGCGTCGACCACCTGGCCCTTGCCGGAGACCTTGGCCTCCAGCAGCGCGGCGAGGATGCCGATCACCAGGTAGGTCGACCCGCCGCCGAAGTCGCCCACCAGGTTGGTCGGGAACTGCGGCTTGTCCTTCACCTGGCCGAGCCCGAACAGGGTGCCGGTGATCGCGATGTAGTTCATGTCGTGGCCGGCCGCCTGCGACCAGGGGCCGTCCTGCCCCCAACCGGTCATCCGGCCGTAGACCAGGCGCGGGTTGCGCTCGTGGCAGGCCTCCGGGCCGAAGCCGAGCCGCTCGGCGACCCCGGGCCGCATGCCCTCGACCAGCACGTCGGCGGAGTCCACCAGGTCGAGCACGGTGGCGACCGCCTCCGGGTTCTTCAGGTCCAGCGCGACGCTGGGCCGGCCGCGGTTGAGCAGGTCGTGCGAGCCGCCGGTCAGCATCTGGCCGCCGGGGCGCTCCACCCGGATCACGTCGGCGCCGAGGTCGGCCAGGATCATGCAGGCGTGCGGGCTGGGGCCGATGCCCGCGATCTCCACGACCTTGAGGCCCTTCAGCGGACCGGTTCCCTGACCGAGCTCGTAAGACATGGGCCGATCATGGCACGACGATGACAGTGATGGTGTCACCGTCCGGCGCTCGGGGCGCTCGCCGCTCGACCCCCGGGAGACGGGCGGCGGCTCAGCCGGGGCTGACGATCCGCTCGAGCTCGAAGTGCATCGGGTCGGTCCAGGACCAGTCGCCGCCCCAGGCGAAGCCCCAGCGCTTGAAGATCGCCACCACGCCGCGGTCGAGCTCGCCCACCGTGCCGCGCTGGTTGCCCGGGACGTTGATGTCGAAGGCCAGGCCGAAGGAGTGGTTGGACAGCGTCGTGGAGCCGGCGATGAAGCGCGGGTAGTAGCAGCCGGCGTACTCCCCGGGGTTGATCTTGTCGGCCAGCCCGGTGCGCTGGATCTCGGCGAGGGCGGCCTTGAACTGCGGCATCATGTAGCGGTTGCAGGTGACCCGGCCGAGGATCGGCACGGTCTCGGTCACGATGTACTTCTTCACCCAGGCCGGGTCGGGCGCGATCCGGCCGCCGCCGATCGGGGTGTAGCGGAAGACGCCGACCGCGTCGCTGAACGCGCCCACCGGGATGACGTTCTGGTAGGTGTCGAGGTCGATGCCGGCCTGCTGGACGATGTCGAGGGCGGTGATCGAGACGGCGCCCTGCCCGAGGGCCTTCTCGATCCGCTCGCGGACCACCTGGGGGGAGGCCAGACCGGTGTTGATGATGACGGCGTTGTCCTCGGGGAGCCCGAGGGTCTCGCCCCACTTCTTGTTCACCATCGCGTCGACGCTGTCGACGGCCGCCGGCGACCAGGCGCCGAGGTGGATCCGCTGCTTGCCGACCTGCACGTAGCCGTCGTCGTCGACGGGCACCTGCTCCTGGAGGTCCTGGTCGACCGCGATCTCGCCGCCGGCGATCCGGTCCCACTGGTCCTGGAAGGTGGCGCTGCGGTCGCCGGTGAACCGGCGGTACTCCGCGGGATCGACGGCGGCGATGTTGAACACCTGGTTCTCCACGGAGAACTGGCCGTAGGCGAGCCGCTCGTGGGCGACCACGGCCTTCTTGCCGCGGACCTTGATCGAGGTGATCTGCTCGAGCATCTCCTCGGAGATGGTCTCGTCGCTGACGACCAGCAGGTCGTCGCCGTACTGCTGGCCGTCGAAGGTGCCGGGCGCCTCGACGGTGTGCTCGCCGCCGGCGGAGCGGTCGGGGGTCTGCGTCGCGGGACCGGAGGCGTTGCTCGGTTGGTCGCCCTCCGGGGTGCTCCGCTGCGGCGTCGCGCACGCGGACAGCACCGTGACGGCCACGGCGCCCACCAGGCCAGCCGTGACCCCCGCGCGCGGTCGCGCAAACGCCATGGACCTTCCCTCCCACCCCGAGGGTAGTTGCGAACCCCGGGCCGTGCGACCGGATGTCTCAGGAAGGTGCGGATCCCCCGCGGCCGGACTCGAGCACCCGCGCCGCGATCCAGGCGATGTCGTCGGCCGTCCTGGCGGGGTCGCCGGAGGGCTGCATCACGTGGCTGAGCACCAGCCGGACCACCATGTCGATGCTGGCCTCGAGCCGCTCGGCCGGCAGCCCGAGGTCGTACGACGCCACCCGCTCGGCCACCACCAGCTTGGCCCCGTCGAGCAGGTGCTCGGAGTGGGTGGTCAGCAGCGGCAGCAGCTCGGTGTCCGCGCCGTGCGTCGCCGAGACCACGGCGTGCAGCAGCGCATTGTCCTGGGCGTAGCCGAGGACCCGGCGCGCGGAGTCGCGGATCGCGCCGATCAGGTCGTCGGGGTTCTCCTCGAACGACCGGGTCACCCCCGCGAGGAACCGCTCGAGCTCCCGCATCACCATCGCCTCGGCGAGGTCGTTCTTGGTGCCGATCTCGTTGTAGACGGTCTGGCGGCTCACGCCGACCTCGTCGGCGAGCCGCGCCATGGTGACCTTCGCCCAGCCCTGGTCGGTGGTGAGCCGTACGGCGGCGTCGACGAGCCGGTCGCGCAGGGTGGTGCCGGCGGCGCCGGACGCCCGCTCGCCCACCCGCGCGCTTAGACCCGGTAGGATCCCCATCGTAATGCCCTTCATCTCGGCCGGCCAACCGGCGCGGCGCCGGCCGCGTGCTGCGGCCGGCGCCACCAAGGATGCCAAACGGTCCCCCGTCCTGCTCAGCCCTCGAGCGTCAGCGCGAGGACGGGGCAGGCCTGCACCGCGGCGTAGACGTGGGCGCGGTCCGCCTCCGGGGGGGTGTCGTCGAGCACCCGGACCAGCTCCTGGTCCTCGTCGACCTCGAAGTAGTCGTCGGCCATCGCCTCGCACATGCCGAGGCCCTCGCACTTGTCCAGGTCCGCGATGATCCTCATCTGCTCCTGCCTCTCCTGCCTCTGAGCCGCGGGCGGCTCAGGCCTCCACCTTGTCGGGGTCGAACGGGACGAAGTCGATCTTGTCGCGCACCCCGCAGTCGGGGCAGGTCCAGTCGTCGGGGATGTCGGCCCAGGCGGTGCCGGCGGGGAAGCCCTCGTGCTCGTCGCCGGCGGCGACCTCGTAGCTGTAGGCGCAGCCGGGGCAGCGGGCGGCGAGCACCTCGCCGTCGTACTTCTGCATCCAGACGTCGTCCTTGTGGACCTCGTGGTCCGAGGGCGGCGGGAACTTGGCGAGGTACTTCTGCTCCTTGCCGGGCTGGATGTTGGCCAGCGTCACGTCGCCGTCGAGGTGGTCGACGACCCGCTTGTCCATCACCTTGCGCCACAGCGGCGGCACCAGGGCGAGGTTGATCATCCCGGCGTAGCCGGTCGGCAGGGCCGGCGACTCCTTGAAGTCCCGCAGCGTCTGGTAGCGCCGGGTCGGGTTCGCGTGGTGGTCGCTGTGCCGCTGCAGGTGGTAGAGGAAGACGTTGGTGACGATGTTGTTGCTGTTCCAGCTGTGCATCGGCAGCACCCGCTCGTAGCGCTGCTTGGGTCCGACCTTCTGGCGCAGCATGCCGTAGTGCTCCAGGTAGTTGACGACCTCCAGCAGCGAGAACCCGATCACCATCTGGAGCAGCAGGAACGGGATGATCTCGACGCCGAACAGCGCGATCACGGTGCCGAACAGGGCCAAGGACATCAGCCAGGCGTTGAGCACGTCGTTGCCGAGGTGGAAGGGGTGCGTGCCCTTGCGGCGGTAGCGCTTGGCCTCCAGTTCCCAGGCGCTCTTCAGCGAGCCGCTGACCGTGCGCGGCCAGAACCGGTAGAAGCTCTCACCCAGGCGGCTGGACGCGGGGTCCTCGGGGGTGGCCACCCGCACGTGGTGGCCGCGGTTGTGCTCGATGTAGAAGTGGCCGTAGAAGGCGGGCGCCAGCGCGATCTTGGACAGCCAGCGCTCGACCGACTCCTTCTTGTGCCCGAGCTCGTGGGCGGTGTTGATGCCGATCCCGCTGATGTAGCCGAGCGAGATGGTGATGCCCACCTTGTCCCAGACCGAGAGGTCGAAGTCGCGGACCAGGTCGGCGCTGACGTTGGCCGCGACCCAGTCCCGGATGCCCAGCAGCTCGGCCGCGCCCTGCAGCGGGTTGCCGCCGGCCACCATGTACATCACCCCGAAGAAGGCGAGGTACTGGATCGGCAGGTACATGAAGACCACCCACCGGTAGTAGCGGTCGTTCTCCAGCTCCTCGATCGCGTCGTCGGGCGGGTTGGTCGGGTCGAGGCCCGCGAGCAGGTCGAGCACGGGGATCACCGCGACGATCAGGATCGGCCCGATCCACAGCGCCCAGCTCCAGCCGGCCGTGGCGTAGGCGACGAACGCGAACACTGCGAAGCCGGGGATCAGCAGCCCGAGCAGCCACAGGTAGCGCTTCTTGTCCTTCCACTTCTCCGTCGAGCCCTCGGGGATCGTGTGGCCGTACTCGTCCGAGGTGGCTCGGGTGCTCGAGGTCGTCATCGATCTCTGCCTTCCGCTGTCGTGGTCGTCCGGTGCGTCCGGGCCCGGCGCGGGCGTGGTCGGCGCCGGTGGTTGACAACACCGTAAGACTTGTAAAGCGTGCTTGACAAGAGGGCGGCGGTTGTAAAGTGACCGGCGTCTCTCCGGCAGGCCGGTCAGCGGACGTCGAGGTCGTGACGGGTGCCGACCTGGCTTCCCGGGACCGGGCGGAGGCGCAGCAGGTCCAGGACCAGGTTGGCGACCGCGGCGTTGCGCACCGGCTGCGGGCCGTCGTACGACGGACGGCCGGTGCCGGGGTCCGCGTAGTCGGGGTTGAGTGCGTAGAGGTCGGCGGCGGCCACGCCGCGGCCCCAGACGACGAACGGCACCTGGTGGTCGGCCCGCGAGGCGGGGTCGCCGTGCTCGAACTCGCCCCGGGCGCCGCCGTGGTCGGCGGTGACGACGACCAGCGTCTCCCTGGCCAGCCGGGGGTCGGCCTCCACCGCGTCCACCACCCGCGCGAGCGCGGCGTCGGCCTCGACGACCGCGGCGTCGTACTGCGGCGACCCCCAGGCGTGCTCGTGGCCGGCGCTGTCGGGCGCGGCGACGTGGAAGAAGGTCAGCTCCCGGCGCTCCTCGGCGAGGTCGTCGAGCAGCGCACCGGTCAGCGCGGGGAGGTCGTCGTCGATGACGAGCTCGTCGATCGTCCCCGGCCAGGCCCGCTCCCACATCTCGAACTTCGGCTTGCCGGCGAAGACGGCGCTGTCGCCGCCCGCCCGGGCGATCACCGAGAACACCGACTGCACCCCGGGCCGCACCGTGCGCCGGGACTCCTCGTTCCACGTGACACCGTGACCGCCCTCGGCCGGGTCGACCCGCCGGCCGGTGACCATGCCCGTGTGGTTGGGCAGGGTGTGGGTCTGCTCGTAGGCGGTGCGGGCGTTGAGCGTGCCCGCGCCCTCCTCCAGGAGCCGGTGGAGCGTCGGCGTGCCCTGCTCGGTCACGGCGTACGACGCCAGGCCGTCGATCGACACGACCACCACGCGGGGGCGGCGCGGCAGCGCCGCGGGGGCGGCGCCGGCCCCGGGACCGCCGGTCGCGGTCTCCCCCGGCGCCGCATCGGCAGTGTCGTCGGCAGTGTCGTCGGCGGGGCCGTCGGCAGGGTCCTCGGCGGGGCCGGAGGGCTCGGCCGGCGTCGACGTGCCCGCCGGTGTCGCGGTGGGGAACTCCGTGACGGCGCCGCCGGGCGGCTCGCCGCCGTCGCGCTGCCAGAGGAAGCCGGCTGCGACGAGCACGACCACCAGGACGACGAGCGCGACCGTGCCCAGGTGTCGGGAGACGCTCCGCGGGCTCGGGTCGGGCACGTCTCGACCGTAGCCCCGCGGCGGAGACCCCTCAGGCGTCGACGCGGGCCCCGGTCGCGACCGGCAGCCGCTCGAAGCCCCGGAGCACGCGGGTGGTGCGGCGCTCTGTGCGGCCGGCGATGCGGAGACCCGGGTGCCGCTCGTAGAGGGTCCGCAGCGCGACGGCCGCCTCCAGCCGGGCGAGGCTCGCCCCGAGACAGAAGTGGACGCCGGCGGAGAAGCCGAGGTGGTCGGCCGCGTTGGGGCGGCCGACGTCGAAGCGGTCCGGCTCGGCGAACACGGCCGGGTCGCGGTTGGCCCCGCCGAGGAACACCAGCACCGCCTCGCCGGCGCGCATCGTCGTCCCGGCGACCTCGACGTCGTGCTTGGCCGCCCGCATCGTCATCTGCACCGGCGACTGGTGCCGGAGCACCTCCTCGACCGCGTTGGGCCAGCCGTCGGGGTCCTCGCGGAGCCGGGCCAGCTGGTCGGGGTGCGCGTCGAGCAGCGCCACCGCGTTGCCGATCAGGTTGACCGTCGTCTCGAACCCGGCGCCGAGCACCAGCAGGCCCACCTGGTGGAGCTCGACCTCGGTGAGCCGCTCGGGTCCCTCGACCAGCGACAGCTGGCTCAGCAGGTCGTCGCCGGGGCGCTCGCGGAGCCGGGCGACGTGCGCGGCGAACCACCGGTGCATGTCGCGCAGCGCGGCCTCGGCGCGGCGGTACTGGCGCCAGGTCAGTGCCGGGTCCAGGGTCACGGCCGCCTCGTTGCCGAGCTCGAGCAGGCGGCCGTGGTCGGACTCCGGCACCCCCAGCAGGTCGGCGATGACGGCGACCGGCAGCCGGGCGGCGTACCGCTCGACGAGGTCGAACCCCGTCGCGCCCTCGGCGTCGAGCCGGTCGAGCAGCTCCTCGGCGACCGCGGCGACCCGGTCGCCCAGCCGGCCGACCTTGCGGGCCGTGAACGCGCGCGCCACCTGCTTGCGGTAGCGGGTGTGCTGCGGCGGGTCGACGACCAGCATCGACGGCGGGTCGACCGGGCCGAGCGCCTGCGGGTCGGCGACGCGGTCGTGCAGCCACCGCAGCGGCGCCGGCAGCTCGGCGTGGCCGCCGCCGGTCCCGAACGCCTCGCTGCGCAGGATCTCGTCGCAGACGGCGTGGTGGGCGGTGCCGTGGACGAACCCGTTGCTGACGAGCGGGCCCTGCGCCCGCAGCGCGTCGTACGACGGGAAGGGGTCGGCCGAGACGTCCGCGTCGATCGAGAGCCGGCTGATCAGGTCGCCGCGGCGCGCGGCGCGCAGGATCAGCCGCCGCTGCATGCCGTGCGCGAGGGTCCAGGCGACGAAGGAACGGGGGGTGTCAGGCGACCACACGCCGGTCACCCTCCTCCTTCGCGGGCTCCTCCGCCATCCGGCGGTCCAGCACCTGGAGCACCCCGCGGGAGCGGAGCGCGAGCCGGCGGCGCTGCTCCTCGAGCAGGTGCTCGGGCAGGTGGGTGTCGAGCTGGGCGGTCGTCGCCAGCCGCCAGCGGTAGCGGAGCGCGGCCAGCAGGCCGTCGCGGTCGCCGAACAGCTCGGCGTACTCCTCCCGCCACGGCAGCTCGGGCACCTCGGCGGCCGACAGCTGCTCCTCGATGGCACGCAGTGCCTGCCAGCGGCGGTGCGTCTGGTCCCACGTCATCGTCCTCACCGACCTTCCTCGGCCCCGCGGCGGCCGGGCGGCCTCCGTCGGAGCACCGACGCTACGGAGCCCGGGGCCCGCGCGCATCGCGCGACGGGAGGGCTCGCACCTCCTCCCCTGGTAGGAGTCGAGCCGCCTCCCCCAGCAGGATGACCGGAGCGCCGGTCGTCCCTAGGGTGGGCTCATGCTGCGCTGGTTGCGGCTGCGGATAGAGAGGTCTATGGCGCAGCGCCAGATCCTCTACCCGTGGTGGGTGCCGGCGATGTGCTTCGCCGGCCAGGTGACGTGCGTGCTCGTCGCGCTCGGCATGCGTGACGCACTGTGGCCGCTGCAGCCCCTCACCCTGACGCTGCCGCTGGTGCTGTTGTCGCCAGTGGTCCACTTCGGCTTCCAGCGCTGGCTGCCGTGGTGGCTCGACGGCCTCGGCGCGGTCGTCGCCGCCACCTGGCTGATGCTGGTGCCGATCGGCGGCGTCGTGGACCTCGCCCCGTCGGTGCTGGCGCTGGTCACCGCCGAGATCGTCGCGCGCGACGGGCTCCGCCCGGGCCTCGCCGTCGCCGTCACCTCCTTCGCGCTGCTGACCGGCACGGCCCTGGCGCTCGACGTGCCCGGCTACGTCCTGCACGTGCTGGAGCTCCCGCTGGGCTTCGCCGTCGGAGCGGCGCTCCTGTGGCAGATGCGCGCCCTGGCCGCCGAGCGCGAGGCCCGCGAGCGCGCGTGGGCGCAGGCGACCACGGCCGAGCGTGAGCGGATCGCTCGGGAGATCCACGACCTCGTGGCCCACTCGCTGAGCGTCTCGCTGCTCCACGTGACCGGTGCCCGGCACGCGCTGCACGACGTCCGCGGTGGCCGCGACGAGGCCGACGTGGCGGAGGCCGTGGCCGAGGTCGACGCCGCGCTGGCCGACGCCGAGCAGGTCGGCCGTCGCGCGATGGCCGACATCCGTCGTACCGTCGCGGCCATGGCCGACGGCGCGGCCGACCGCCAGCCGCTGCCGGGCGCGGGCGACATCGCCGCGCTGGTGCAGGAGGTGGACGGCGCCGGCCTCCGCGTGGAGTACGACGAGCACGGCGACCCGGCCGCAGTGCCGGCCGCCGCGGGCCTCGGCCTGTACCGGATCGCGCAGGAGGCGCTCGCCAACGTGGCCAAGCACGGCACGGGCGCGGCGCGGATGCGGCTGGAGGTGGCGCCCGGCGGCGCGCGGCTCGAGGTGCGCAACGGGCTGCCCCCCGGCCGGCCGCGGAGCGACGGGCTGGGCTCCGGTCTCGCCGGCATGCAGGCACGGGCGGCTCAGCTCGACGCCGTCCTGGACGTAGGGCCGGCCGGCGGTGCCGACTGCCCGGAGTGGGTCGTCGACGTCCGGCTCGGCGACCGCCGCCCGGCCGACGGCCGCGAGGGGCGGTTCGAGCTGCCCTGCGGCCACACCCTCGGGCTGCCCGGCGTGCTGCGGGCTCGCGAGGCGCGGCTGTGACGGCTGCTGCGCCGGCCGAGCCGGTCCGGGTGGTGCTCGTCGACGACCAGGAGCTCGTGCGCTCCGGGCTGCGGCGGATCCTGCGCCGGCGCGACGGGTTCGAGATCGTCGCCGAGTGCGGCGACGGCGCCGAGGTGCCGGCGGCCCTCGCCGACGCTGCCGTCGACGGGACTGTCGACGGTGCTGTCGACGTCGTGGTGATGGACCTGCGGATGCGCGGCGTCGACGGGATCACCGCCACCACGGGGATCGTCGCCCGCGGCGGGCCGCCGGTGCTCGTGCTCACCACCTTCGACGACGACGAGATGCTCTCCGGCGCGCTCCGGGCCGGAGCCGCCGGCTTCCTGCTCAAGGACTCCTCGGCCGAGGACCTGATCCGCGCGGTCCGCACGGTCGCGGCGGGCGGGAGCTGGCTGGACCCGGCCGTCACCGGGCGGGTGCTGAGCCGGTTCCGGTCCTTCGCCGCGCCGGCGCCCTCGCCGGCGCCCGCCGCGGCCGACCAGCTGACCGCCCGGGAGCTCGAGGTGCTCCGTGCGATGGCGCTGGGCCGCAGCAACGCCGAGATCGCCGCCGACCTGGTGATCTCCGAGCTCACCGTCAAGAGCCACGTCGGCCGGATCTTCACCAAGCTCGGCCTGCGCGACCGGCCGGCCGCGATCGTCTACGCCTACGACCACGGCCTGGTCTCGCCGCACCGCGCCTGACCGGCCACGCCGACCGGTCACCTGGCCACCTGGGCGCAGGCTGGTCGGCGTGCTGCGCTCAGGAGCCGCTGCCGGCCCCCGAGGCGACCGCCTTGCCGTCGGTCCCGGGCGCCCCGTCGGCCCCGTCGGCGCCGGAGATCGCGCCGAGCCCGTTGGCGGCGCGCTCGACCGAGCGGTGGATCAGCGACTCCAGGTCCAGACCGGTCGAGGTCTTCAGCATCTGCAGGGTCTGCACCACGTTGTCGGTGACCTGCTTGGGCATCGCGCCGGCGCCGTCGCTGGAGATCACCGTCAGCTGGTCGATGGCGCTGATCGGCGCCGCGACCTCGCGGGCGATCTGCGGCAGCACCTCGATCAGCATCTGCAGCACCGCGGCGTCGTTGTAGTGGGCGAACGCGTCGGCGCGCTTGTCCATCGCCTCGGCCTCCGCCTGGCCGACGGCGAGCGTGGCCGCCGCCTGCGCCTCGCCCTCGGCGCGCGTGGCCTCGGCCTCGGCGACCCGGCGGGCCTTCTCGGCCTCGCCGCGCCGGGCGCCCTCGATGGCCTCCGCCTCGGCGAGCGCCGCGCGGCGGGACTTCTCCGCCTCACCGGTGAGCCGGGCCTCCTCGGCCTTCGCCTCGGCCGCGGCGATGGTGGCCGCCTTGCGCGCCTCGGCCGCGGCGATCTCCGCCGTACGACGGGCCTCGGCCTCCTGCTCGACCTTGTAGCGCTCGGCGTCGGCGGGCTTGCGGACCTGCGTCTCGAGCTCGCGCTCGGTGAGCGCGGCCTTCCGGACGGCCACCTTCTCCTGCTCGGTCATGATCGCCTGGTCGCGGTCGGCTTGGGCGAGCGGCCCGGCGGCCGCGGCCTGCGCGGCCGCGGCGTCGGTCTCCGCCTTGATCTCGGCCTGCTTGAGCGCGAGCGCCCGCTGGGAGACCGCGATCTCCTCCTCGGCCTTGATCCGGGCCTGCTCGGACGCGCGGCGGGCCTCCGCCTCGGCGATCGAGGCCGCCTGCTGGATGCGGGCCGCCTCGGGCCGGCCCAGGTCGGCGAGATAGCTGCCGTCGTCGGTGACGTCCTGAATCTGGAAGGTGTCCAGGATCAGGCCCTGCCCGGTCAGCGAGGTCTCCGACTCGTCGGCGACCCGCTGGGCGAAGGCCGCGCGGTCGCGGATGATCTGCTCGACGGTCAGGCCGCCGACGATGGACCGCAGCGCACCGGCGAGCACCTCCTGGGTGAACGGCTCGATGTCGCCCTGCTGGGAGAGGAACCGCTGACCCGCCAGCCGGATCTGGTCGGCGTTTCCGCCGACCTTGACGATCGCCACGCCGTCGAGGTTGAGCTTGATGCCCTGGCCGGACACCGCGCCGCGGATCTGCACCGAGATCCGGCGGCTGGAGAGGTCCATGGTCGCAAGCTTCTGCACGAACGGGATCACGAAGACGCCGCCGCCGAGCACGACCTTCTGCCCGGACAGGTCGGTGGTGAGCTCGCCCGTCTCCGGGTTGATCACCGCCTTGCCCTTGCGGCCGGTGACGATGAAAGCCTGGTTGGGGCCGGCGACCTTGTAGCGGCTGGTGACCAGCAGCACGAGCAGCACCAGCAGGAGCACGATGCCGGCGACCGGCACCAGGACGTCAGGGTTCATGGGGGTTCCTCTAGAGCGGCGGAGTCAGGGTTTCCAGACGGCCACGACGTGGACCGCGGTGGGGGAGAGCACGCCGGCGACGCTGACCTCGGTGCCGGCCGGGAGGGGCACGTCGGCCCTGGCGTTGAGCCGGAGGGTGTGGCCGCCGACGCTCACCCGGACGACGCCGAAGCCGTCGCCAGGGACGTCGGTGACGACCTGTCCGACCTTGCCCACGCTGTCGCCGACGGAGACCGTGGCGTCGCTGGGTCCCTCCTTGAGCAGGCCGGTGAGCCACCCGGCGAACCACCCCACCGTGACGCCGGCGACCGCGCCGACCCCCAGCGCAAGGGGCAGGGGCGCACCGGCGCCCTCGGCGATCGCACCGCCGAAGCCGAAGGCGGAGACGAACCCGCCGATGATCGCGGACGAGAGCCAGTCCGCCTCCAGCGCGTCGAGCAGCCCGTCGAGCAGGTCCCCGGCCACCAGCGAGAGCGCGACCAGGAGCAGGCCGACGACGCCGAGGGCGAGGAAGAAGGTCACGGAGACTCCCGTGGGTGGGGGGCACCGATCCTAGGGGGCCGCCAGCGGCCGCGTGACCACGGTCACACTTTTGCACTGTCAACCAGCAGAGTGCAAGAATGCTGGGCATGGCCGACCCGTCCTCTCCGAGCACCGGACGCGAGGCGAAGCGACACCAGACCTCGCTCCGCCTGCAGCAGTGCGCGGTGCGGCTGACGCTCGACAAGGGCTTCGACGGCTGGACGATGGACGACCTGGCCGAGGCCGCCGAGGTGTCGCGGCGCACCGCGTTCAACTACTTCGACAGCAAGACCGACGTGGTGCTGGGCCCGCGGGTCGAGCTCGACCCCGCCCGGGTCGAGGTCTTCGTCGCCGGCGGACCCACCGGCAACCTGCTCGACGACGTGCTGGCCCTCGCCGCGGACGTGATCGAGGAGCACGGCCAGGACCAGGACGCGATGGCGGCCGGGCGCAAGGCCGTGCTCAGCGACGCCCGGCTGCTGGCCGTGGTGCACGAGCGCTTCGAGGTGATCACCGCCGACTTCGTCGAGCACATGCACGCCCGTGAGGGCGCCCGGTTCGACGAGCCGCGCGCCCGGCTGCTCACCCGGCTCGTGGTGATGATCTTCGACGCCGCGCTCGAGCGCGCGGAGGCGGCGCCCGGCCGACCCTTCGCGGAGCACTTCTCCCGCGCGGTGGCCGACGCGCGCGCCGTACTGACCTGACCACCCACCCCCCGAGCTCCGGAGACCCCGGACGACCCCAAAACCAGGAGACCTCACATGGCCCGCCTGCTCTACCGCCTCGGCTCGACCGCCTACCGGCGGTGGCCCTTCTTCGTCGGCGCCTGGCTGCTGCTCGCCGTCGTCGTCGGCAGCCTCGCCGCGACCCTCGCGAAGCCGACCACCGACGAGTTCACCATCCCCGGGATCCCGTCGGAGCAGGCCGCGGACATGCAGCAGGAGCTGTTCCCCGGCGCCGAGGACCCCTTCGACGACGTGTCGGTCAACGTCGTGGTCGCGGCGCCGGAGGGGCACACCCTCGACGAGCCGCAGTACGCCGAGGCCGTCGCCGGCCTGATCGACGACATCGCCGAGCTCCCGCAGACGGCGGACGACCCGGCCGCCCACCCGCAGCTGGTCGACCCCGTCGCGGCCGCAGCGGGCCAGGAGCAGGCCCTCGTCGAGCGGGCCGAGGCCGCCGGAGGCGACGTCGCCACCGCTCGCGCCGACGCGGCCGCGATCTCACCGCTCTCCGAGGACGGCCGGATCGGCGTTATGCGGTTCGAGTGGGACGTCGAGAAGCCCACCGACATCGAGCCGGCGTCGCAGGACGCGCTGGTGGACCTGCTCGAGGAGACCACCGACGAGACCGGCCTGGTCGCCGAGGCCAACGGCCCCGGGATGGCGTCGATGGAGCCGCCCGGCGCCACTGCCGAGCTGATCGGCATCGCCGTCGCGCTCGTCGTACTGCTGCTCACCTTCGGCTCGCTGGTGGCCGCGGGGCTCCCGATCCTCAACGCCGTCGTCGGCGTCGGTCTCGGGCTGGCGGGCGTGAGTGCCGCGACCGCGTTCACCGACAGCATCGGCTCCACGACGCCGATCCTCGCGAGCATGCTGGGGCTCGCCGTCGGCATCGACTACACGCTGTTCATCGTCGCCCGCTACCGCACCGAGCTGCACCACACCGACGACCGCGCGCACGCCGCCGGCATCGCGGTGGGGACCTCCGGCTCGGCGGTCGTCTTCGCCGGCCTCACCGTGCTGATCGCGCTGGCCGCGCTCTCCGTGGTGGGCATCCCGTTCCTCACCGCGATGGGCCTCGCCGCGGCCGCGACCGTGCTGCTCGCCGTACTCGTCGCGCTGACCCTGCTGCCGGCGATCCTGGGGATGCTGAAGTCCAAGGCGTTCGGCGGCCAGGTGCGCCGGTACCGGCCGACCCGCGACGACCACGGGCTGGTCATCAACAACGGCGTCCGCTGGGCGCGCCTGCTCGGCCGCGCCCCGCTCGCCTTCGCCGCGCTGGTCGTGGTCGTCCTCGGGGCGCTGGCCGCGCCGGTCTCGCAGATGCAGCTCGCCTTCCCCTCCGACAGCACCGCCGCCAGCGACACCACCCAGCGGCAGGCCTCGGACCTGATGTCCGAGGCGTTCGGGCCCGGCCGGGAGGGCCCGCTGGTGCTGGTCGTCGACGGCCGCGACATCGCCGACGACGACGCCCGCCAGCAGGCCTTCGCCGAGGTCGCCGCCTGGGCCGGGGAGCAGGACGACGTCGCCAACGCCCAGCTGGTCGCCGACAACGCGCCGGTGGACGAGTCGGGCGCGCCGACCGGCCCGGCGACCGGCGCCATCGTGCAGGTCACCCCCGAGTCGGGGCCCACCGACCAGGCGACCCTGGACCTGCTCGAGAACCTGCGCGACGGCGAGGACGAGGTCGAGGCGTCGACCGGCGCCGAGCTCGGCGTCACCGGGCTCACCGCCATCACCACCGACGTCTCCGACCGTCTCAACGGGGCGCTGCCGGTCTACCTGGGGCTGGTCATCGGCCTGGCGTTCGTGCTGCTGGTGCTGGTGTTCCGCTCGATCCTCGTCCCGCTCACCGCGACGCTGGGCTTCCTGCTCTCGGTGCTCGCGACGTTCGGGGCGACCGTCGCCGTCTTCCAGGAGGGTGCGTTCGGGATCTTCGAGGGCCAGCCGATCGTGAGCTTCCTGCCGATCATGCTGATCGGCATCGTCTTCGGGCTCGCGATGGACTACCAGGTCTTCCTGGTCACCCGGATGCGGGAGGCGCACGTCCACGGCCTCACCACGCGCGAGGCGGTCGTCGACGGCTTCCGCAACAGCGCGCGGGTGGTCTCGGCCGCGGCGACGATCATGATCGCGGTCTTCGCCGCCTTCATCCTGATGGACGACCCGATCATCAAGTCGATGGGCTTCGCACTCGCCCTCTCGATCGTGTTCGACGCGTTCATCGTCCGGATGGTGCTGATCCCCTCGGTGCTCTACCTGCTCGGCGAGAAGGCCTGGTGGCTCCCGAAGTGGCTCGACCGGGTCCTCCCCAACGTCGACGTCGAGGGCGAGTCGCTGGAACGCGACTCCAAGCCCGTCTCCACGGCCGAGCGCGAGCGGGAGCTCGCCGGCGTCTGACCCTCCCCCGCCCCCGACGAGGTGGCAGGTTTCGGCCCGCGAGGTGGGAGGTTTCGGCGCGCGAAGTGGCGAGTTTCGGCGCACGAGGTGGCAGGTTTCGGCGTACGAGGTGGGGCGTTACGGCGCGCGAGGCGGCAGGTTCCGGCGTACGACGGCGACGAGCTCCGCCACCTCGCGCGCCACTTCCTGCCACCTCGCGCGCCACTTCCTGCCACCTCGCGCGCCACTTCCTGCCACCTCGGGCGCCACATCCCGCCACCTCGCGCGCCACTTCCTCCCACTTCGCGCGCCGGAACCTCCCACTTCGTGGGGTCAGGTGAGGGCCTTCTCGATGTCGGCGGCGATCTTCTCGGGCTTGGTGGCGGGGGCGTAGCGGTCGATGACCCGGCCGTCGCGGCCGACGAGGAACTTGGTGAAGTTCCACTTGATCTTGTCGCCCAGCAGGCCGCCGTGCTCGGAGCGCAGCCACTTCCACAGGGGGTGGGCGTCGTCGCCGTTGACGTCGACCTTGGCGAACATCGGGAAGCCGACGCCGTAGTTGCGCTCGCAGAAGGTGGCGATCTCGGCCTCGTCGCCGGGCTCCTGGTGGCCGAACTGGTCGCACGGGAACCCGAGCACGGCGAACCCCTGGTCGCCGTACTTGTCATAGAGCTGCTGCAGCCCCTCGTACTGCGGGGTGAAGCCGCACTTGGAGGCGGTGTTGACGACGAGGACGACCTTGCCGTGGTACGACGCCAGGTCGACCTCGCCGCCGTCGATGGCCGTCGCGGAGAACTCGTGGAGGGTGCTCATGGCTCGCAGTCTCTCAGGCCGCGGCGGCCGGTGCCCGTGCCGAGCGGGCGGTCACCGGGCGCGCAGCGCCCTGGCCTGCAGCACCGCGAGCGCCGCCACGACGACCGCCTGGGCGACCACCCAGCCGCGGCCGAGAGCGTCGAGGTCGAAGGCGCCGGTGGCGGCGACCTCCAGCGACGCGGCGACCCAGACCGCGTTGCCGACCACGATCACCCAGCCCAGCCGCACCGGCATCGTGCTGCGGGCGTACAACCCCACGGCCAGCGCGTAGCCGGCCAGGAACAGGCCGACCCAGCGGTAGGTCTCGGCGCTGGCGCCCATCAGGTCGGCGAGCAGCCCGGCGGCGGCGAGGTAGGCGACGGCGTTGACGCCGGTGATGGCCGCGTCGGCGGCGAACCACCGGCCACGGCCCGCGGTCAGGGCGCCGGAGCGCGAGCGGCCGGTGACGGTGCTGGTGCTGCTGGTGCTGCTGGTGCTGCTGCTCATGGGATTCTCCTCGTGGCCCGGGTCGCCCCTGCGGCGACCGGATGACCCGACTCTCGCCCGAGCCCACCGCAGCCGACCATGACCCCGCAGGTCATGCTCCACCTGCACCGCCGCGGGCGGGCGTCAGCGGCGAGCCGGGCTCAGCCCCGCCACTGCCCGGGCCCGGACTCCGGGTCGACCGTCGGCCCGGACGGCACCAGCCCCGGCCACGGCTCCCCCCAGCGGTCGCCGTACACGGTCTCCTCGAGCGGCCGACGCCGGCGCACCCGCTGGTCGCGGCCGGCGTCGCGCTCGGAGAGCCCGGCCGGGTCGCCGAGGACGCCGACGGCGATGCCGGCGACCAGCGTCGCGACGGGAGGTACGCCGAGCTCCCGCGCCACCGCATCCCGGTCCATGCCCAGGAACGGATGGGCGTGCAGGCCCATCGCGCGCGCCTGGAGCAGCAGGTGGGCGTTCGCCAGGCCGAGGTCGTGCGCCGGGTAGGTCGGATCGCCCGGCTCGTCCCCCTCCTCGGCGGTCACCGTCAGCGCCAACAGCACCGCCGAGGCCCGCGGCACCCACCCGGAGTTGCCACGGCTCAGGTGGGCCACCAGGGTCGCGTGCGCCGCGCTGTCGCGCACCGCCACCAGGTAGCGCCACGGCTGGCGGTTGCCCGAGCTCGGCGCCCACTGCGCCGCCTCGAGCAGCCGGGTCACCTGCTCGTCGGTGAGTCGGTGCTCGGCGTCGAAGACGCTGGGGCTCCAGCGGGAGCGCAGCGGCTCGGCGATGTCCACGGGGTTGACCGTGCGTCGGGTCATGCGTCGAGTATCGCCACCGCCCGGTGGCGCACCCGCCCGGTGACGCGCCCGCGCGCTGGCGCACGCAGGGGTGACGCACCGGCGAGCGCCGTGCCTCAGGCCCAGGTGATGGTGCCCGTCAGCCGGATCGCGCTCAGTGCCGACTGCATCGCCAGCTCGAAGGTCACGGCCGACTCCGACACCTCCACCCACGCCGGCCCCTCGGCCAGCTCGGGGTACCACGTGCTGTCGTCGGACTCGGCGCCACGGACGAGGTAGATGTCGAGCACCTCCCACCACTCGATCTCGCCGGCCTCACCACGGCGCATCAGGTCGACCAGGTCGTAGGACCCGGGCCCGGCGTAGGCCGGGATCGCGAGCGAGAGCTCGGTCAGCGTGGTGGTGCCGAACCGGACCGCGTCGGGCGCCTCAACGCGCACCGTCAGCCAGTCCAGCGGCGGCGGGCCGTCGTCGTACGCCTCGCCCCCGGGCTGCTCCTCGACCGACACCGGCAGCTCGGCCTCCAGCTCGCCGTGCTCACCGCCGGTGACCCGCAGCTGCACCCGGCCGGTGGCCTGGCCGGCCAGCCGCACCCGCCGCTCGGCGTCGGCGCGGGCGTCGGCCTCGGCCCGGCGGGCGGCGACGTTCTCCGGCCGCATGTCGGTGACCTTCTGCGCCCACGGCTCCGGCAGCACGGCCTCGAGCAGGGAGGTGCCCGCCTCCTGCTGCGCCGCGCGCTCCACCTCGTCCTGCTGGTAGCGCGCGTTGCTGCGCTGGTGGTTGTCGGTGGTCAGCAGCTCGGTCTTCTTCGCCTCGGCCCAGTCCTTGCCGAGCTTGGCGATGTCCTTCCAACCCATGGACCGAACGGTAGGTGAGAACGACCCGGCGCACCGTCGAAACGGACACGGACGGGCCGAGACCGGGGCGGAGCCGGGCCGAGCCGGGCAACCTCAGTACCCCGTCAGCCGGTTGACACACAGGCTTGATCATTCGGGAGCACAGTCGTTCACTGAGACAATGGCGAGCACCATCCCGTGGGAGCGAGTACGACGCGTGGGCAGCAAGCTCACCACGCCCCTCCACCCCGATGACTACCTGCGTCTGCTCAACCCGCTGTGGAGCTCCCGCGAGCTCCGCGGCCGGATCGAGGAGGTCGTCCCCGAGACCGACGACGCGGCGACGATCGCGATCCGTCCGGGCTGGGGATGGCACTACGACCACAAGCCGGGCCAGTACGTCGGCATCGGCATCCCCGTCGACGGCCGCTTCCAGTGGCGGTCCTACTCGGTGAGCTCGCCACCGCAGCGGCGCCGCGGCTTGATCACCATCACCGTGCGGGCCATGCCCGAGGGCCTGCTGTCCAGCCACCTGGTCAACGGCGTCGAGCCGGGGACCATCGTCCGGCTGGCCCTGCCCGAGGGCGACTTCGTGCTGCCGGACCCGCCGCCGCCGCGGATCCTCTTCCTCGTCGGCGGCAGCGGCGTCACGCCGGTGATGGCGATGCTGCGCACCCTGGACCGGCGCGGCACCATGCCCGACGTCGTCATGCACTACTCCTCGCCGACCGAGGACCGGATGATCTTCCGCGACGAGCTCGACCGGCTGGAGGCCAAGCACGACGACTTCTCCCTCCACCGGCTGCACACCGACGTCGACGGCATGCTCGACCTCGAGGACCTCGACCGGATCTGCCCGGACTGGCGGGAGCGGCAGACCTACGCCTGCGGGCCGGCGCCGATGCTCGACGCCATCACCGAGCACTTCGAGCGCAACGACGTGGCCGACCAGCTGCACCTCGAGCGGTTCTCCCTGGAGCTCGGCGGCGAGGGCGGCGAGGGCGGCACCATCACCTTCCGCAACTCCGGCAAGACCATCGAGGCCGACGGCGCCACCACGGTCCTCGAGGCCGGCGAGGAGGCCGGCGTCGGCATGCCGTACGGCTGCCGGATGGGCATCTGCCACACCTGCACGCTGACCCTCGTCGAGGGCAAGGTCCGCGACCTGCGCAACGGCGACGAGTACGGCAGCCCGAACGAACCGGTGCAGACCTGCGTCACCGCCGCCGTCGGCGACTGCACCCTCGACATCTGATCTCTCGACCTGAGAAGGAGCAACGAACATGGCGATCTCCGACGTCAAGGAGTACGTCCACCTCACCGAGGAGGAGGTGGACCAGATCGGACGCGAGCTCGACCAGATCCGCGCCGACATCGAGGAGTCCCGCGGCGCGGCCGATGCGGCCTACATCAACCGGATGATCAAGGTGCAGCGCGGGCTGGCCGCCGCGGGCCGGGTGACGCTGCTCGCCGGCACCCAGTTCCGTCGTACGCGCAAGCCGGCGTGGGTGCTCGGCACCGGCCTGCTCGGGCTGGCCAAGATCCTGGAGAACATGGAGATCGGCCACAACGTGATGCACGGCCAGTGGGACTGGATGAACGACCCGGAGATCCACTCCTCCAACTGGGAGTGGGACACCGCGCAGCCGGCCGAGCAGTGGAAGCACTCCCACAACTACATCCACCACCAGTTCACCAACGTGCTGGGCTACGACAACGACATCGGCTACGGCATCCTCCGGATGGCGCGCGAGCAGAAGTGGTCGCCGTTCAACCTCGGCCAGCCGGTCTACAACAGCCTGCTCGCCTTCCTCTTCGAGTGGGGCGTCGCCCTGCACGACCTGGACATCGAGCGGATCCGCAAGGGCGAGAAGGACCCGAAGGAGATGAAGCGGCAGCTCGGCCAGATCTTCCGCAAGGGCCGCAACCAGATCCTCAAGGACTACGTCGTCTACCCGGCGCTGGCCGGGCCGCAGTGGAAGACGGTGCTGACCGCCGACGCGACGTCCAACGTGATCCGCAACCTGTGGGCCTACGTCATCATCTTCTGCGGCCACTTCCCCGACGGCGCGGTGCACTTCACCGAGGAGGAGATCGAGAACGAGACCCGCTCGGAGTGGTACCTGCGGCAGATCCTCGGCGCGGCCAACTTCAAGGGCGGGCCGATGCTCCACATCCTCTCCGGCAACCTCGGCTTCCAGATCGAGCACCACCTGTTCCCCGACCTGCCGAGCAACCGCTACGCCGAGATCTCCGAGCGGGTCCAGGCGCTGTGCGACAAGTACGACATCCCGTACACCACCGGCCCGCTGTACCGGCAGTACGGCCAGGCGCTGCGCACCATCCTCAAGCTCTCGCTGCCGAACTCGTGGACCAACAGCGACCAGCCCGAGCCGCCCACCCCGCCGCGCGACCGCAAGCGCCGCGGCGACGACGAGCGGCCCTCGCGCATCCCGGAGCTCGGAGGGTGGTCGCGCTCCTGGGCGGGAGCCCGCGGATGAGGACGCCGCGCGGGATGCTCGGTCCCTTCGCGTGGGGCGACGGGACCGACCCGGCGACGGGGCTGGGTGACCTGGAGAAGCGCCGGGTCACCCAGTGCGCCCTCAGCCGGATCTGCGGGGTGTGCGCGGAGCCGCTGGGCCGCCCGATCGCGTTCGTGGGCACCGTGCAGGAGGTCGGGCGCAACGCGTTCCACGCTCCCCCGCTGCACGAGGAGTGCGCCCGCGACCTGCTGCGGTTCCCGGGCGCCGACCCGGGTTGGCAGGTGGTGACGACCGCGGCCTTCGAGTTCGTCCGGCCCGCTCGCGAGGACGCCGACAAGCGCCCCACGTTCCAGCCGGTGTCGCTGCTCAGCTCCGCCGAGTAGCCGGCGCGCGCAGGCGCCGGCGGGGTCGCCCCGCGCGGCGCCGCGCGTCGGTCAGCAGACCGACCGGGCCCGCTGCCGCGCCCCCGTGGCGTTGAGCGCGATCCGGCCGACGAGGAACGGGTGGTCGGAGATCCGCCGGCCGTGGGTCAGGGTGCACGACTCCATCAGCCGGAGTCCGCGGGCGGCCGGGTAGAAGAGGTAGTCGACACCGGCGGCGTGCCACTGGTAGCCGGCCCGCCTCATCTTGGTGACCGCCGTCCACCCCTGCCGCTGGCCAGCGTGCACGTTGAAGTCGCCGCCGACCAGCACGGGGCCGCGCCGACCGAGCGCCTTGGTGAGGCGGACGAGGCGGTTCATCCCGACGCGGTAGGCGCGCTGGCGCTTCGCCTTGTTGGGCCCGTACTTGCCCGGGTTGGTCATGTGGTGGACCGAGACGACGGAGACCACCTCGCCGCTGGCGCGGCTCCGTAGCTTCACCCAGGTCGCGTAGCGGTCCCACACGACGAGGCGGCGGCCGTGGCGGGCGCGGTCGTCGTTGACCAGGCGGATCCGGCCGCCTCGCACGAGGCGCCACTTGGTGCCCTTCCACAGCACCACGGTGCTGAGCGCCTCGCGCCCGCCGCGGCCGGACGGCACCTTCGTCACCCGGAAGCCGCGGTAGCCGTCGGCCACCCTGGTGATCTCGCCGACCGACCGGTTGAACTGCTCGTTCAGCGTGACGAACTCCGGGCGGCCCGCGAGCAGCTGGCGCATGCCGCGACGGAACCGGGTCTTGCCGCTGCGCATCGGGATGTTGGCGTGCGCGATGGAGACCTGACCGACGGTCTTCACCGACGGAGGCGGCGGGGGCTGGGGCGCCTCGGGCTCGCGCGGGTCCCCGTCCCGGTCACCGTCCCGGTCCCCGTCACCGTCCCCGCCGCCGTGACCGTGGCCGCACGGCGGACCGTAGGGGCAGTGGCCGCCGGGGCGCGCGGCGAGCCCGGCGGCCGCGAGGGCTGCGGTGTCGACGGTCCCGGCGGTGTCGGACGGGCCGGCGACCGGCGCCGCGGCGCCGGACGGGGCCGCGGACAGGACACCGACCGTCAGAGCGCCGGCCAGCAGCCGGCGGCCGTACGACGCCAGTCGGTCGAGAGCATCACGAAGAACAGGCACAGCGGTCCATCGGCACCCGAGCCGGTGGCACAAGTGGCCCGCCGGGAGTTCTGGGCCGGGGTCCTGTGGTCTGGGTCTCACACCGAGTTGGGCGAAGTGCCACGCGGATCCGCCGCGGCGCCTAGGGTCGGGCCGCGCCGGCTCGACGGCTTGCCGGCCCCACTCTCCTGACAGGACACCCCCCATGCAGCTCACCCGACGACGCCGCGGTCTCGCCGCGAGCGCGGTCACGGCCCTCGCGGTCTCCGGCCTCGCGGTCTCCGGCCTCGCCCTCACGGCCGCACCGGCCCACGCCGCCAGCGACGACGTGCGGCTGGTCAGCCAGCTCAACGGCAAGGCGTCGGTGCGCGAGGCGGACGGCTTCCTCTTCGGCAACGTGTCGCGCACCGTCGCGCTGGTCGCCGAGCGGCTCGACCCCGAGGCCACCATCGCGTTCGAGTACAACACCGACCCCCAGGCGGGCGACGAGGCCGCCGGCTGGACACCGATCGGTGAGCCGGCGGCGCCTCCGGGCAGGTTCGTGCGGGTCGACTGGGACGCGCAGGTCGAGGAGGTGAGCCTCGCGGGCTCGTCGGTGGCGATCCGGGCCGTCGCCACGACGGGCACCGCCACGTCGTACGCCACGCACCACGACGTCGCCATCACCGGACCGGAGTCGCCCGTCGAGGCCGTCGGCACGGATGCTCCCGGGGGCTACTTCGTCCAGCCGTACGACGACGCGGGCGAGACCCGCACGCTCCTCGCCGTGCACGGCGCCACCACCGCTGTCGACGGCGAGGTGGAGGTCTCGTGGTGGCGGTCGTCCGACGGCACGTTCCAGGGCCAGACCAACGCGGCGGTCACTCCCATGCCGATCAAGCTGCCCGAGGGTGGCGGCACGCTCGGCAGCTTCCGGACCGCCCTCGACATCAGCGGCTACGACGCCGAGGCCAACGACGGCGAGCTGGCCGTGCGGGGCCTGCGGGACACCGACGACGTCGCGACCGCCGCGGTCTACCGGCAGCAGCTCACCACCGTGGAGGTCGGGGCCGTCGAGGAGGTCGTGTCGTCCGACGGCGTACGGACCGAGGCCCGGGTGCTCGACCAGGAGGGCGCACCGGTCGTCGGCGCCGAGGTCCGCCGCCAGCGCGACGGCGGCCTCCTGGGCTACACCGACATCGACGGCGCGGTGGAGGTCGAGCAGGACAACGGCACCACGGAGACCTACTACGCCAACACCACCGACGCCGACCCGTTCGAGGAGGGCACCGACGTCGCGTCCACGCCCTACACGGCTCCGGAGTACGTGCCCGTGGCGACCGACACCGAGGTGGTCCTCGCCGACGGGGCGCTGTTCGACCCCGACGAGTACGCCGAGGGCGACATCGTGCTCCAGGTCGTCGACCAGGAGGGCACGCCGATGGCGAAGGCGGGCGAGACGTTCTCCTACGCGCTCCACCCGAGCGACGAGGCGGCGCCCGAGCCCACCACGGTCACGTCCGACGACCGGGGGCGGGTCGTCGTACCGTTCGACGCGTCGGGCCCGGAGGGCGAGTACACCCTCGTCCACACCGCGCCGCAGAGCTGGGGCTCCACCCAGAGCACGGACACGTTCGTGACCGGGCAGGCGGCGGTCACGCTGACCCCCGCCCGGGCCAGCACGGTCTCGGCCGGGAAGGTGGTCTACGACGGCCGGCTCGCCGTCGGCGACGAGCCGCTGGCCGACCGCGTCATCGACCTGACCTACACCCGCGGCGTCGAGCGGGCTCCCGGCGGCAGGGCCGACGCGGGGATCGCCGTGGGCACCAAGCGCAAGCTGACCGCCCGGGTCCGGACCGCGGCGGACGGCTCCTTCAAAGTCACCATCGTCGACCCGCCCGAGGCGGGGCGGCCGGCCGAGCGTGGCGGGATCCTGCGGGCCCACGCCGCCGCCGCCGACACCGCCGACTCCGCCACGACCGACTTCGGCGTCCCGCTGCGGCTCAGCGGCGTGCACAACGGCGGGGCCTCGGACCGACTGGTCGTCGACGCTCCCGCATGGGTCGCCGGCGAGCGCGTCGAGGTGTTCCGGAAGGCCCGGCCCGGCGTGTGGCGGCTCGTGCGCACGGCCAAGCTCGGCCGCGACGGCGCCGCCTTCCGCGTGGAGGACCGCAACGGCGACAGGGCCACCCGCTACCTGGTCAGGCTGGTCGCCAGCGACGACGTCCCGAGGACCCGCTCCAACGGGGTCAACCTGAGGTGACCACCGCGCGCCTGGCGCCCATGGCTGCGGCCGAGCTCGAGGAGTGGCGCGCGGCTCGGGCGGCGGACGGCGATCCGCTGCCCGAGCCACCCGCAACCGGGGGTGATCGGCAGGAGGCGCTCGTCGTGCTGGTCGACGACGTGGCGGTCGGCGGCCTGCTCCTGCAGTACGCCGCGGCCGACGGCCGGACCCGGTGCCTGGTCCGCGTGCTCCAGACGACGCTGCCGCCGGAGGCGGAGCGTGCCTGGCGCGGCGTGATCGCCGCGCTGGAGGCCCACGCCCGCGCCGTCGGCGCCGTGACGGTCGCGACCGCGGTCGATCCCGCGCTCGCGGGCGTGTTCGGCGCGGCCGGCTTCCAGGCGACCATGGCCACCGTCGGCAAGCGGCTCGACCCCGCGGCGCCCCTGGAGCTGCAGGAGGACCGGCGGGTCGCCGTACGGCCGATGGAGCCGGCGGAGCGGCGCCGGTTCGTGGTCGAGGTCCGCGACATCCTCCGCTCCGGCATGGAGCGGGCCGGCGTGGTGGACCGCGCCGCGGCACGGCTCGACGCGATGGAGGAGCGGCTCGTGCGGCTCGCCGACGACCCGCCGCCGGCCGAGGAGCTGTTGATGGTCGGGACGGTCGACGGCCGGCCGGTCGGCCGGGCCTGGGCCACGCTCGTGCCCGGCGACGACGGCGCGCTCGACTTCCACGGCAACACCATCGACCTGTTCCCCGAGCACCGCGGTCAGGGACTGACCCGGTCGTTCCTCGGCGCGCTGCGGCGCCACGTCGACGGGCTCGGGGTGCGCGACGTCCGGCTGCGGGTCTACGGCCACGACGCCGGCGCGCGGAGGACGTTCCTCACCGCGGGCGCCGGGATCGGCGACGTACACCTGCGCAAGGACCTGCGCTGACGCGATGACCCGGCGGCGGGTGGGTACCGCAGGCACGTGCGCGAACCCCAGCCGACCCAGGAGGACGCATGAGTCAGGACGACGCCCAGCCCACCGTCGACGGCAACGCCGACGCTGCCGACGCTGCCGGAGGCAGCCCCGACGACCGCGCCGGGAACGGGACGGACGACGGCCGGACCGCGGAGCGTGAGGACGAGCGGCGCGAGATCGCGGAGGGCCAGGAGGTGCTCGACGCCCAGGCGGACGGTGAGGGCCTGGCCGCCGAGGCCGGCGCCGGCGAGGAGACCGGGCTCGCCGAGGGCTGACCTCGTGCGCCCGTGGCCGCCCTCAGAACAGGCGCTCGACTGCGCGGGCGGCGTTGTGCAGGTAGGCGTCCTGCCCGGTTCCGAGGCCGAACTCGAAGTCCTCGAGCGCCCGCGCCTGGGCGTAGAAGCGGGCCCGGGCGGCCAGCTCGTCGCGCTCGTCGTCGTCCGCCGGAATCCGGGCGAGCGCGGAAGCGAAGCCGGCATCGCCCAGGTCGCGCCAGACCAGGCCGAGATCCAGGGCGGGGTCGCCGAGGGATGCGTCGGACCAGTCGATGACCCCGGTCACCTCGCAGTCCGGCGACCCCACGAAGACGTGCTCGGCCCCCAGGTCGTTGTGGCACAGCCGCAGCGTCCGAGCCGGTGCCGGGAGGGGCGCGGCGAGGAACCGATCCACCGGCTCGACCGACGCCGGCGGGAGCTCGCGCCGCACCGCGGCGGCGATGCGTTGGGCGTCCTCGTGGTGCTCCGCGAGGGAGGACGGCTCGGCGGGGACGATGGCCGCCACCCGCTCGGGCCGCACCCGGCCCAGCGCGGCGACCAGGTCGCCCAGCTGTCCGCCGACTCTCCGGGCGGTCGGCACCGGCAGGTCCGGGAGGGACCCGAGCAGCGGCGCGCCGGGCAGGCGCTCCATCACCAGGACCTGCGTGGCCGCCACGACCTCGACGACCCGCGGCACCGGGACCGGGGAGATCTCCGCGACCAGCGCGAGCAGCGCGGCCTCCTGCTCCACGGCCAGCCCCTCGCCGTCCGCGAGCCGGCGACGTACGACGGTGCCGCCGGCGCCGTCGGTCACGGCGTGGTCCCGCCCGCGGAGCGGCTCGCCGGTCACGACCGGCTCGCCCCGGCCGTCGTACGACCCTCGACGTGCACCCGGGGCAGCAGCCGGTCGAGCCACCGCGGCATCCACCAGTTGCGCTCCCCCAGGAGCTCCATCAGCGACGGCACCAGCACCATCCGCACGAGCGTCGCGTCGACGAGTACGGCGAACGCCAGCCCGAACCCGAACAGCTGGAGCTCGCGGCTCTGGCCGAGGACGAAGCTTCCGAACACGCAGACCATGATCGCAGCGGCGGCTGTGATGACCCGCGCCGTCCGGGCCAGCCCCTCCGCCACCGCGGTGGCGTTGTCGCGGGACCGGTCGTACTCCTCCTTGACCCGGGACAGCAGGAAGACCTCGTAGTCCATCGAGAGCCCGAAGACGATCGCGATCAGCATCATCGGCGCCCACGCCTCGATCGGTGCGCTCGCGCCCAGGTCGAGCAGGTCGATCCCCCAGCCCCACTGGAACACCGCCACCGTCGCACCGAACGCGGCTCCGATCGACAGCAGGTTGGCCACGACCGCCTTCACCGCCACCGCGACGCCGCGGAACACGGCCATCAGCAGCAGCATGGCCAGGCCCAGCACCACGCCCAGGAACAGGGGGAGCCGTGCGGCGGTGTAGTCGGCGAAGTCGACGGTAGCAGCGGTGGAGCCGCCGATCGCCACCTCGGCGCCGCTGCCGGCGACCGCGGCCGGGACCACCTCCTCGCGGAGGTGGTGCACGAGCTCGGTCGTCTGCGCCGCGCGCGGGCTGGTGGTCGGGACCACCTCGACCAGCGCCACGTCGGCGGTGTCGCTCAGCAGCGGCGGACTCACCCGCGCCACCCCCGGGGTCTCCGAGAGCGCCTCGGCGATTCGCTGGGCGACGGCCGGGTCGCCATCGGCATCCAGGTCGACCGCCGCCACCAGCGGCCCGGTCGAGCCGGCACCGAAGCCCTCGGACATCAGGTCGTAGGCGCGCCGGGCGGTGTCGGACTCCGGGCGGGTCCCCGCGTCGGAGAACCCGAGGCGCATGTCGAGCACCGGAACGGTCATCACGACGAGCACGGTCACCGCGGCCAGCGCCCACGGCGCCGGGTGGCGCTGGATCTGCCGGCTCCACCGGCGGGCAGCAAGGCCCTCCCGGCTCGCGCCATGCCGGCGATGCACGGAGAGGCGGTCGATGCGCCCGCCGACGATCGAGAGCAGCGCCGGCAGCAGGGTGACGGCGGCGAGCATGGTGAGCAGGACCGCCCCGGCGATGCCGAGGGCCACCCCGGTGATCAGCTCGAGGTCCATCAGCACCAGGCCCAGGGAGGCGATGACGACGGTGATGCCGGCGAACAGGACGGAGCGACCGGCCGTCCGCTGCGCGGTCACCACGGCATCGACCACCCCCGCGCCGGAGGTCAGTGCCTCCCGGAAGCGGGTGACGACGAGGAGCGCGTAGTCGATGCCGACCCCGATCGCGATCATCGCCGCGACCGGTGCCGCGAAGCTCGGCATGTCCACCCACCGGGCGGCGATGCCGACGACGGCCACCCCACTTCCGGCGCCGACGATTCCCACCAGGATGGGGAGTGCCATGGCGAAGACCGAGCCGAAGGCCAGCAGCAGCACGAGCACGGCGGCGACGATGCCGATCAGCTCGGCCGGTGGGCCCGACTCGCTCCCCTCGTCCACCACGACGCCGCCCACCTCGAAGGCGAGCTCCTCGTGGTCGCTGCGGATGTCCGACAGCTGCTCCTGTACCTCGGCCAGCTCCTCGGCGGGCATGCTCGGGAGCTCGACCGAGACGTAGCCGATCGACCCGTCCGCCGAGAGCTGATGCGCCCCCTCCGGCGTGAACGGGCTGACCACGTGGGCCTCGGGGATCTCCTGGGCCACGTCCTCGGCGAGCGCGTCCACCCGGCTTCGGAACCGTTCGGTGTCCGCGGATCCGGGTATCCGGAACACCAGCTGTCCCTGGGTGCCGGTCCGGAAGTCGAAGCCGGCCTCGGCCATCAGCTCGGCCGCGCGGTGGCTCTCGGAGCCGGGGAGGTCGTAGTCGTCGCTGACGTCACCGCCGATCGCCGCGGACAGCGCCGACAGCCCGACCACGACGGCCAGCCAGGCCGCGACCACGACGTACCTCAGCCGCTGGCACGTCAGCGCAAGGCGCTCCATCGCCTCCTCCTCCGCTCGGGTGCTGGGACGCGGACCGACGCTAGGAAGTCGTCCGCCGCCGCACAGGCCACGCGGAGCGAGGACGTGGTCGCCGTGAGGCGACGCTCGGGCCTCCTGGCGGCGTCGCCGAGTACGACGCGCTCCGGCCGGTCGCCGCGGTGGACCGTCGCCTCGGGGCGATCCCGTCGTCGCGGTTCGCGACCTAGCATGCGAGGCGTGGCAGCGACCGACCTGAACGCCCGGCGGATCGACCTGCTGCTCTGCGTCGCCGTCACCGCCGTCCTGGCGGTCATCGTGTCCTCCGACCAGGGCGCCGCCGGACCGGTCGACCCGCTGGCCTACCTGTGGGCCGTCGGGCTGGGCCTGCTGATGCTGGTCCGGCGCAGCCACCCGGTGCTGATGCTGGTGCTGACCGTGGTGGGCTTCTTCAGCTACTACGTCGCCGGCTTCCCCTCGATCGGGGTCGCGGTCCCGGTGTCCGCCGCGCTGTTCTCGGCCGCCGAGTCCGGGCACACCCGCGCGGCCCTCGTCGCCGCTGCCGTCACGCTCGGAGGCTCCACGGCCTACCGGGTGGTCGACCAGCAGAACCTGGCCTACGTCCTCGGCTACGAGCTCGCCACGCACGTGACGCTGATGGCTGCGGTGGTCGCCCTCGGGCACAGCCTGCGGACCGGCCGCCAGCTGCGACGCCGCCGGGACCAGGTGACCCGGCTGCTGAACCGTCAGCAGGTGATGGACGCCGACGCCCGGCGTCGGGAGGACCGGCTCTCGCTCGCCCGGGACCTGCACGACTCCATCGGGCACTCCCTGACCCTGGCCGCCCTCCACGCCGGCCTGGCCGCGGACCAGCGGACGGGCGCGAGCCAGCGGCAGGAGTCGATCTCGCTGGCCCGCACCGCCGTGTCCGAGGCGCTGTCCCACCTGCGCCGCACGGTCAGCGTGCTGCGAGACGGCGGTGGTGCGCAGACCACGCCGGGCGTCCAGGACCTGCCGCGGCTCACCCGGGCGCCCGAGTCGGCGGGGTACGACGTGCGGGTGGAGGTCGACCCGGTGTCCCTGTCGCCCGAGGTCGACGCGGCCGCGTTCCGTGTGGTGCAGGAGGCGATCACCAACGTCCTGCGCCACTCCACGGGCCGGACCATCCAGGTCCGCATCGCCGAGGCGCCGCCGGGGACGCTGGAGGTGTCGGTCGCCGACGACGGCCGCAACGACGCCGCGCCCGCGCTCGAGCAGGGCCACGGGCTCAGCGGGATGCAGGAGCGGGTCCACGACCTGGGTGGGGACCTGTGGGTCGAGGCGGACAGCGGCGGCTGGGTCGTCCGCGCCCGGCTCCCCATGGCGGTGGCACCGTGATCAGGGTGGTCCTCGTCGACGACCAGGCGTTGCTGCGCGCGGGCCTGCGCGCCCTGCTCGAGGGTGCGGACGACATCGACGTGGTCGGCGAGGCCGGCAACGGACGCGAGGCACTCGCCCTGGGGCGCGAGCTCCGCCCGTCGGTGTTCCTCATGGACCTGCAGATGCCCCAGATGGACGGCCACGCGGCCATCCGGGCGATCCGCGCCGACCCCCTGCTCGAGCGGACGCCCGTCCTCGTGCTCACCACCTTCGACGACGAGGACGACGTGGTCGAGGCGCTGGCGGCGGGGGCGAACGGCTACCTGCTCAAGGACCTGGATGCCGAGGACCTCCGCCGGGCCGTCCGCAACGCGGCCGAGGGGCGGGCCGAGATGGCCCCCAGCGTGCTGCGGCAGATGATGAGCCGGATCGCTCGGCTGCCGACCCGCAGGAGCCGGGAGGAGGAGCTCGCCGGGCTGACCGAGCGCGAGCTGGAGATCCTCACCCACGTCGGCCTCGGTTTGACGAACGAGGAGATCGGCAGGGCCCTCTTCCTCAGCCCGGAGACGGCGCGCACCTACGTCAGCCGCCTGCTCGCCAAGCTCGGTGCGAGGGACCGGGCCCAGCTGGTGATCCTGGCCCATCGCGCCGGCCTCGTGGACCCGACCGCCGACTGACGCGGTGAGCAGGCCGCACCCACGCCCCCGGGATCGGTCGGTCGACCGCCGGACGGCGTTCGCGCGACGCTGCTGTCGCCGCCGAGCGACGTCACCCGCGCCGGCAGGAGGACGTGCCCGGCAGCCGCCGCGCCTAGCGTCGCAGGCATGGACAGACCACCGTCGCGCCGTACCTTGGGACTTCCCCTGTGGCTCGTCGTCGGCCTCGCCGCCCTGGCGGTGCCCCGGATCGTGCTGCACGACCTGGGCACCCCGGTCGGGCCGCTGGTGCAGGCGCTCCTCACCTTCGGCCCGCCGGTCGTGTGGGTGCTGGTCGCCTTGCGGGCCCGGGTGCCGTCGCCGGTCCTCACCCTGGTCACCGTCGGGACGCTCTACGGGTGCGCACTCGCCCTCACCCACAACCTGATGTGGGACACCGTCTTCACCGACGGCGACCCCACGCTCGGCGGCGCTCTGGCCGGCGAGCTCGACGAGGACACCGAGGAGGCGCTGCTGCGGACGGCGGCGGGCGTGAGCAGTGTTTTCACCGGCATGGTGCTCGGACTGATCTCCGGGCTGGTCGCCTCCGGGATCCGTCAGGTCACCGACCGCCGTCGCGGACGGTGACGGCCACTCCCGGCGCCGCAGGGCAGCCGGCCGCTCAGCCCCGGCTCCGCGAGGTGCTGCTCGACGGCCGGTCGTCGGTCGTCCTCATCGCGCTCGCCGTGGCCGCGTTCACCTTCAACACCGTCGAGATGACGCCGCTGGGCATGCTCCCCCAGATCACCGCGGGCCTCGGCCTGAGCGACCAGCAGGGTGGGGCGCTGGTGTCGGGGTACGCGGCGGTGATCGCGCTCGCCACGGTGCCGCTGGTCCGGCTCACCCGGCGCGTGCCCCGGCGGCCGCTGACCGTGGGGTTGATGTCGGTCCTCGCTGTGGCCTCGTGCGTGTTCGTGGTCAGCGCGACGCCCGCGGTCGCCTTCGGCAGCCGCTTCGTCACCGCTGCCGCACACGGCCTGCTCTGGTCGCTGATGGCGCCGATCGCCGTCGCCCAGTTTCCGGCCAGGCTTCGCGGACGCGTGCTGTCCGTGCTGGCCGTCGGCGCGTCGACGGCCGCGATCGCCGGGGTCCCGGGCGCGACGTACGTCGGCGGGGAGCTCGGTTGGTGGACGCCGTTCGCCGCCGCCGCCGTGCTGGGCGCGGTCCTCGCTGCCGGGCTGTGGCTCGCCATGTCGGCGCATCCGGGGCAGGCCCGCACCGAGGCCGCCGGGCGGGCCGACCACCCGCACGCGGCGGGCTTCGTGGCGACCCTGCTCACCGTCGCGACGACCGTCGCCGGGCTGTTCGCGACGATGACCTACCTGCCGTTGATGCGGAGCGAGCCGGCACCCCTCGACACCGGCGACCTGACCCTGCTGCTCGCGGTGTTCGGCGTGGCCGGCACGACCGCGGCCTTCCTCGCGGGGCGGTGGCTGGATCGATGGCGCGGTGCCTCCCTGGCCGCGGGTCTCGCGCTGCTGCTCACGGGGTTGGGGACGTGGTGGCTCGCGGGTCACGGGCTCGGCGCGTTGACGGTCGGTGCGGCGCTGGTGGGCGCGTCGGCGCTGGTGGTGCCGTTGGCCTGTCAGCACCTGCTCTTCGACAACTCCCCGGTGAGCATGACGATGGCTCTGGCTCTGCACTCGCTGGCGTTCAACGTGGGCGTCGCTGCCGGCGGGTTCCTCGGCGGCCTCGCGCTGCGCCTGGCCGATCACGAGGCGCTGGTGCCGACGTCACTGATCCTCGCGGCGGCCGCCTGCGTGCCCACGGCGGTGGCGGTCCGGGGCACGGGCCGTGCGGGTCGGTCCCGCGGTGCGGCCCGCGATGCTGCTGTCGCCGGGTAGGGCGCCGTACTCACCGAGGGCTGACCTCGTGCGACCGCCGTCGGACACACTGGAAAGGTGAGTCGGCACCTCCTTCGGATAGCGGCACCGCCGCAGGTCGCGTTCGACTATCTCGCCGAGCCGCGCAACCGACCGCAGTGGCAGTCGAGCCTGCGGGCGGTCCAGATGCTGACGACCGGGCCGACGCGGCTCGGCACGCGATGGGTGGACCGTACGACGATCGGCGCCCGTCCCACGCTCGAGATCACCGCGATGTCGCCGCCGTCGGCGAAACCGTCGGTCCCCGGCGTCTGGAGCGAGGTGGGCCGCTGGCGCGGCCTCACCGCATCGCTGACCCTGACCGTGCATCCCGTCGCGGCCGATCCGGCCGCCACCGACGTCGGTGTGGACCTCAGCCTCGCGGGCAGGGGTGCTTGGCGGGCGCCGGCTGGCGTGCTCCGGTTGCTCGCCCCCACCGCCGTGCGTGCGGACCTGCACCGAGCGGCCCGACGCATCGAGGCGGCGTGGGCTGACGGTCCCGGTACGAGCCGGAACTGACGCACGCCTCGCCAGCGCGGGGACCACCGGCTACCGGCGGCGGCGACCGGCGGCGACTCCCACGCCGACCGCGAGTCCGACCGCGACGAGCAGAGCGATCTCCATGGCTGCCTCCTTTCCGACTGGTCACGGGGCGGCCGCACGGTTTGCGACCTCCGGCTTCCGCTTGGCTCCCGCATCCTCGGGTACCGCCGAAGCGTCAGCTCCACCACACCGAGGAGGTGCTCCATGGCAGCCAAAGCAGGCGAGAAGGCTCAGAAGACCGGCGACTTCTACTGTGCCTCGTGCGACCAGAAGGTGCACGTCACCGAGGGAGACACGATCCCCGAGTGCCCGAACGGCCACAAGACGTTCGAGGCCCGCCGGAACGAGCCGGGGAACGAGTCCTAGCCGCACTGAACCGGCACCCGGCCGGCACCCGATGCGCAGCCGGGTCAGCCGCGCGGGACGATGCTGATGCCGCCGTTCTTCTCCAGCACGGCGTACTTCACCTGGTCCATCGAGTCCAGCCCGTGTGCGCTACGCGCCGATGCCAGGATCTCCTCCTCGTCGACATGACACTTCGCCATCCGGTCGTCCAGCATCCTGCCGTCGTCGACGAGCAGCACGGAGGCGCCCTCCAGGACCCGGTCGAACCGCGGGAACCGGTAGCCGATGTAGTCCGCCACCCGGTCCAGGCCCATGATCGTCGCGATGACGATCGCAGCGTTGGTCAGCGAGAAGTCCTCGCCGAGCAGAGCCTGCTGGGTTGCCTCGCCGACCACCAGGAGCAGGACGAAGTCGAACGTGGTGATCTGGCTCAGCGTCCGCTTGCCCAGGAGGCGGAACAGCAGCCACAGGACCAGGTAGACGGCCAGTCCACGCAGCACAGCGTCCATGTCAGGTGCCCTTTCGGTCAGGGGTAGATCCACTGGTGCACAGCAGCGGGCTCGCCGGTGCCGGCGCGGACGAGACCTTCGTGCACCCCGAGGCCGTCGCCGCGGTACAGGAACTCGATCTCAGGCGGCGTCTCGCCCAGTACGTCGAACTCGTAGATCAACCAGTCGTCGCTGCTGCTCTCGGTGCTCGGTGCCGGGGAGACGCTCTGGATCCGCCACCCCTCGGCAAGCTCACGGGAGATGTAGAGGGTGGCCTTGGCTGCCTCGACGGACGCCGGGCCCATCGAGACCGTCATCGTGGCCGTGCCGACGTTGCGGATGAACCGCTCGTACTGGACCTGGACCGAGCCGTCCGTGGCGGTTGCCGTGGTCTGGCTGACCGGACCGATGCCGAAGGCCCCGACGGCCGCGGCGAGGACGAACAGGGCGACGAGGACCCAGCCGGCCCGGACCGCGACCCACTCCTTCTGCGCGACGCCGATGTCGTCGATGTCCGCGGTGCTCAACCGCTCACTCATCCGACCAGTCCCTTCGTCGTCGCCGACGGCCAGCGCCGGGCAGGTATGCAGCAAGGACCCCTCCCACCATCCACCTCGACGCCGCCGACGACCGACCGACTCGCCGTGCGTCCGCCTCTCCGCCGGTTCTCACCCGGTCAAGCCGCGTCGCCTGCCGCCGACCTCACGACCGGGCGCTCCCTGCGCGTCCCCACCAGCGGTGGGTTCGCCGCCGGTACGCCGCATAGGGGGCGCCGACCGTACGGGACAGGTGCTGCTCCTCGACCGGCACCCACGCCCGGTAGGTGGCGGCCAGGACGCCGGTCAGTCCCAGCGCGAGGCCGCTGCGGCATGCCACCGCCAGCCCGCCATGGACCGCGACGTAGCCGACGTACTGGGGATTGCGGCTGTAGGCGTAGATCCCCGTCGTCAGCAGCGGTTGGTCCGCGGTCCCGCTGACCGCCGCGGCGCCGTCGAACCGGCGTACGCCCGCCGCCCACAGCGCAGCTCCGGAGGCCATCGCCAACCACCCGGCCCGCCGGGCAACCGGATCCGGAACGGGGAGCGTCGAGGGCCGACGCGCCGCGGCCACGGTCGCTGCGACGTGCGCGACGTAGGCGGCGTACATCCAAGCCGCGGTGCTGCGCCGCAGGGCGCCGTACCGGCGCAGGTCGGCAGCCATCCGACCCAGGAGCGGCAGCCGATGCGCGAGCAGGCCCTCCGGGAAGGGCGCGGCGCCGCCGCCCGTCACGACGCCTTCTTGGCCTGGGCGGTGTGGGTGAAGGTGATCAGGAACAGGCCGCCGACGAGGTTGCCGGCGGTTGCGAGGCCGAGGTTCGCCAGCACGTCGAGATACCCGACTGCGCCACCCAGCCAGACGCCGAAGATCAGGTGGAGGGCCGAGACCGCCGCGTGGTCGAACGGTCCGAGGGCGAGGAAGAACCCGACCATCATGGTCACCAGGATGCGCGCGCTGACGGTGTCGACGGCCTTGAGCATGTACGACAGCAGGGTCACCAGCGCGCCGGCCAGCACGGCCCGCGCCAGCGTGGCCTCCCACCCCTTGCCGGCGACGTCCTCGGCGACCTTCACCAGCACGTCCGCCGAGCCGGTCGGCAGCGCTCCGTCGACGACCATCACGGCGGCGAGGACGGCCCCGCCCACGAGGTTGAGCAGCAGGATCGTCGCCCACAGCCGGACCAGCCTGACCCACACGGCGGTGCCCCGTTGCTCGATCGCCGTGGCGACCGGGTCGAAGAAGTTCTCGCTGAAGAGCTCGCTGCGGCCCACGATCAGGAACACCATGCCGATCGAGAACGCCAGCGCGCCGGCGACCTCGGCGGCGTGGTCGCCCACGGCGCCGTCGAGGTAGCCGACCACGACCGCGAACGCCACGATGCCGAAGATGATGGTGACCCCGGCGATGAAGCCGGTGGCGACCTGCTCGAGCAGCGGCATCCCGAGGCGGCGTCGCCCCTCGGCGCGGGCGCGGTCGAAGATCTCGACCGGATCAGGCGCGACAGCCAAGGTGCGGCTCCTCGGATGTGGCGGGCAGGGTTCTTCGCCACCTTACGTGGCTCGCTCGCCGTCCGGCCCCGGCAGACCGCCGGGTGCGACAACGGCGTGGTGCTGATGCGCCACGCGCTCGACAATGGGCAGGCACCCCTCTGCGGAGCCAGGAAGCACCCGAGGAGAACCCCATGCCCATCCAATTCGAGAACGTCGGCATCGCTGTCCGCGACCTCGACGAGGCGATCGCCTTCTTCGTCGACCTGGGGCTGAGCGTCCTGGGCCGCGACACCGTCAGGGGAGAATGGGCCGACACCGCGGTCGGCCTCGACGGCAACCACGCCAAGGTCGCCGTGCTCCAGACGCCCGACGGCAACGCCTGCCTCGAGCTGTTCGAGTACATCCACCCCGAGGCGATCGAGACCGCGCCGACGCTGCCCAACGACCTCGGGATGCACCGCGTCGCCTTCCGGGTGGACGACATCGACGAGGCCGTCGAGATCGCGGCCCGGCACGGCTATCACCCGCTGCGCGGCGTCGCGACGTACCAGGACCTCTACAAGCTCACCTATCTGCGTGGCCCCAGCGGCATCCTCGTGATGGTCGCCCAGGAGCTCGCCGGGGCTGACGGTGGTTTCTGACGGTCCAGCCGTGACCTGCGCCCACAACGTCACGAGTGCCCGGTCGAGCCTGGCGCTCCCCGCTGTGCCTGAAGCGCCACCGCTGGTGATGACGGGCGTGCCGATCTCATGGTTCACCGCCTGCCGGCGACCTTCGGCCCGTCGACGAGACGGAAGGCCATCACCGAAACCCACGCACACGACCTACGCACGACAGCGCCAGCGGCAGAGCGACGGACCAGGACAGCACGCGTTCAGGTTTGCTAATGCGTCGCTCCCTCGTCCCGCGAGCGTCGGGTGAAGGGCAGGGCGACGACGCCGGCGACGGCACCCCATGCCACGTTGACCACCGCCACCGAGATCACCGCGAACGGGTTGGTGAGTGGCCCTTGCAGCTCGCCTTCGAGGATGGGCGACAGTATCGCGCTGAGGGTGACGGAGAGCGCCGCGTAGACAAGTCCCGCTGCCAGGAGCGTGGCCACGGGCCGCGTCTGCCGGGTCACCACCACTGCTAAAACCCACACCAGCGTGATCACGGCCGTCGCGACGAGCGGCGTGGCGGGGCGCCCCCAGTCGTCGGCCAGTCCGGTGATGCTGAGCAGTGGACGCACCAACGCGAACGCGCCGAGCGCGACGACCAGCGGCCAGGGCAGGGATCTCACGGTGCGTGCCACCTCCATCAGTTCACGGCCCATCGTGGTGCCGTCCGCTCGAGCCGACGTGGCGCCCGCGACGCCGGATGTCCCAGCAGCTGCGGCAGGTGCAGCACAGTGGGGCGCCCAGGCATCGGATCACCACGGCGTCGATGAGGATCACCGCGGCCAATCCGAGGGCGAACTGCTGTAACACCCGGCTCGGCAAGAGCACGAACAACCCGAAGACCATGACCATGCTCGCCGCCGCGGCAATGATGAAACCACCCGTGGCTGCCAGGCGTTCCCGGATGGTGGCTGCCCTGCCACCGGTGCGTCGCCCGAGCGCTAGCAATAGGGCCGTGAGCCCCACAGCCACCATCGCCAACGAGGGATGCCGCTCGGACCAGGTGGCCAACCGCACCCTCCGCGGTGCCGGCCGGATACGTCCCTGTGTGGGCGGTCAGCGTCATCGTGCACCTCCGGTCGATAGGTGGCTAGCCGAGATGTAGGTTCCCTACTTATCGACTGTAGGCAGGTCACATGTAGATTGTCTACGTGAGGGCCGACGGGGTGCGTGGACACCTGGACGGGATGATCCTGTCCGTTCTTGAGACCGAGCCCCGACACGGGTACGCGGTGATCGAGGCGCTTCAAGCGCGCAGCGGTGGGGAGCTCGATCTACCGACTGGCACCGTCTATCCCGCCCTGCGACGACTGGAGGCCGCAGGCTATTTGGCCAGCAAGTGGTCCGAGGTCGGCGGCCGCAAGCGGCGCACCTACCGACTCACCGCCTCTGGTCGGCGCGAGCTCGCGGCACGTCGCAAGGAGTGGACGGCATTCTCCCGGGTCATCGGTGGTGTTCTTGACCCGACGTGAGCACCCTTCGTCGAGATCCACCGCGCTCACGGGACCGGGGCCATCTCCGATGGCGTCCGCGGTCGCGGCGAGTGAGGCTGCGATCGTGCCCACACCGACCGTCCACCAGCCTGGACCGGTGGCCAGCTACCTCGAGCGGCTGCGCCCCCAGCTGCTCGGGCCGCGGCGCCTCCGCCGAGACCTCCTTCGGGAGATTGCTGACCACCTTGAGGATGCCACCGAGGCGTACCGCCGTGCCGGGTACGACGACCTCGAGGCCGGAGCACTAGCGGTCGCGGACTTCGGGACGGTGGAGGAGGTCGTTCCCCACCTGCGTACAACGCTCGCGATGGCCGCCTCGAGACGTACCTCGCTCATGCTGCTCCTCGCCCTCGGGCCGCAGGCGTTTCTATGGGACGCCGGGCTCGGGCTGGGTGGAGGCGCTCATCGGGAGGCCGCGACGGGCGCGGTCTACCGCGCCCTCGACATCGCCATCGAGTGCGGGGGCGCACTGTGCCTGCTCGGCGCGCTCATCGCGGTTCTGGCGACCGGGGTCGGGAACCGCTGGTCCGCCGCGGGACGGGGCATCGCCAGGTCCACGGCGTGGCTCGGCCTCGCGGCGGCGACTCTGATCCCGGGGACCGGCGTAGCGATGTTGCTGCTCTCTGGTGGCGGCACGCTCGCGTTCTGGGCCCTGGTCGTCATGCTGATGGGCTTGCCGATGTTGGGCGTCGCGACCCTCGCCAGGCGCACCCTGGAGACCTGCTGAGCGGTGCTTCCACGGCGCGGCCGCGCCAGGGCCACCGGGCGGCTGGGCATTCTCGTTGATCGGTCGCGACGGGTCGACACTCGGTGGGTGCACCGTGGCGCTCGTGCACGGACTCCGGGACGGCGATGTGCGGGGCAGCGCCCATGCCCAGTCGAGAGTCTTGAGGACCCGGACCGGGCCGACAACGATCCCCGCACCAGGGCCCACGTTCTCGACGTTCCGGCAGGGCTGTGACGTGCCCAGATCGCCCTCGGTTGAGGCTTTACCCGTTTTCGGTTGATGGTCGACACCGACTTCGGTTGAGTCTTGACACTCCCGTCCATGCGGGAGATGAGTGTGGCTGAACAGCGGTACCAGGCCGTGCTGGCGGTGATCAGCGACGGTGAGACGATGACAGAGGTCGCGGCCCGGTTCGGGGTGTCGCGTCAAACGATGCATGCCTGGCTGGCCAAGTACGAGGCCGGCGGGATCGAGAATCTGGGTGACCGGTCGCACCGACCCCGGTCGTGTCCGCATCAGATGCCGGCGCACGTGGAGGTCGCGATCGCCGAGATGAGGCGGGCCCATCCGACGTGGGCTCCCAAGCGGGTCAGGCTTCGACGCTCATGACACGCCCGAGACCAGACACACCTTCTGGCCTATAACCCCTACAACCCGAGATGGACGAGGCCCCGGGTCCGAGGACCCGGGGCCAGCCACTCACGTGCGCGAGGGGGGAGTTGAACCGCGAGAGCCCTGCGTTCGATCACGCCCGAACGAGCGTCCTGAGCGTGAAACCGGACTCCGGTTGGCTGCGGTTGCCTCCCGTTTCCTCGGTTCCGTGCGCCCCAGGGGTGCACCAGCCGTTTGTTCAGTTGATCCGGCGCGAGACCGGCAAGAACACCGTAGTCGGTGGCGCGTGGGGCGACGTTGCTGAGCGCCTGATCGAGGCCTCGGGGTTCAGACCGGCTGACACCAGCCCGTGCAGCAGACCCAGTTCGACCGGACTACTCCGGCGGCATCGACCTTCGCATCGACGGGAGCCGTCGATTCCGAGAGCGGGCACGGTTGTACTCACTGCCCAGAGAAGCCACCCTGGCTGCTTGAAGTTGTGCACATCGTGCACTTCTCGACTTCTGCGGACGGATTGCAGCACGCGGAAGCGGCGGAAGTCGGGGCGCGACCTCTACTCGTGGCGCTCGTGATCCAGAACGGGAATGGCTACCGGCCCACGAACCGCGGCGCCCGCCGAGCGAGAAAGGAACGCACGCCCTCGCGATGGTCTTCCGTCTCCCAAAGGACGTCCGTGACTGCGTCTGAGTACTCATCGAGCGTACGCCAGTCAACCTCGAGACCCTTACGGACGATCCGCTTAATTGCGCGCTGGGCCAAAGGGGGACCACCGGCCAGCCGGACCAATAACTCGTCCGCCCGAGCCTCGAGCTGCTCCGCCGGAACGACATCCGAGACGAGCCCGAGATCGGCCGCCCTGCGGGCATCGACCACGTCCCCGGTCAGCAGCATCTCCATGGCTGCCGACAACCCGATGATCCTGGGGAGCAGATATGTTCCGCCGACTGTCCCGACGATACCGCGGCGCACGAAGAAGGAACCGAAGGTCGCGTCCACGCTCGCGATCCGGATATCGCACATGAGCGCGAGATCCAAGCCCATTCCGACCGCCGCACCGTTGACCGCCGCGACCGCTGGGACCTCGATGGCCATGAACGACTCGACCACAGCGTTCAGGCCGCTGGTTCGCAGCCGATCCAGGCGCCGACGTTGCTGCCACTCCTCGGTCGACTCGGACCCAAAGACGTCAGAGAAGTCGTCGCCGGAACAAAATCCCTTCCCCGTCCCGGTGAGCAGCAACGCACGCACAGTGTCGTCCCCGGCGACGGCGCGGAGCGCGTCCACGAGCTCCTCGTACGTCTGCCAGCGCAGCGCGTTGCGGACGGCAGGTCGCTGCAACACGATGCGGGCGACGCCGTCGTTCACGGTCAGCGCGAGGTCGTCGTAGGGCACGGCCGGCCCCCTTCCTGGGGATCGATGGACAGGGATCGAGCGCGTTCCGGCGCCGGGGTGCGCCGGTGTCGGTACATCTGGAAGAGGCCGAGGGCCCAGAGGGGGTACTGCGCACACATCGCGAGGGTCCAGGATGACGGTGCCGACCGGTCGGTCGCGTCGAGCAGCAGACCGACCACGACGATGATGCCGAGACTGGCAAGGAACCCGCCCTGGTTGACGATCGCATTGGTGATGCCGAGGCGGTCCGTCGGCGTCCCGACCCGGCCGAACTCGAACCCGATCAGCGCTGCTGGCCCCGTGGCGCCGATGGCCAGGACCAGCGCGGCGAGCACCCAGAGGGGTGCACCCCCGGGCCAGGCCAGGACCACGGTCCACGCGATGGCCACCGCGGCCGTCGACACCACCACGTGCCGGAGGGTCAGCGCGGGGCGTCGTGCGATCCACCACCCCGTGGCCGGACCCGCGACGACGATGGTCGCCAGGAGGAGGCTGAGGAGCGCCCCCGCCTGCGCCTCGGTCGTCCCCTGACCGACGACGAAGAAGGGGAATCCCCACAACAGACCGACCATCGACGCGCTGAAGTGGTGGGTGAAGTGGACCCAGAACCCGAGTCGCGCCCCGGGGTTCGCCCACGCGAGGGCGACCCCTGCGCGGGCGGTCGTCCAGGACAGCGCGGCGCCCGGTCGACGTCGGATCCCGGGCTCGTCATCGACCAGGAGGAGGAGGACGGCAACGACGAGCAGCCCGAAGGCGGCGGACCCGAGGTAGAACCGCTCCCACCCGAAGGCGCCGAGCGTCCACACCGCAGGTCCCGCGGCGAGGATGGCTCCGATCTGCCCGACCGGCCCGGTCAGCTGAGTCATCAACGGCACCCGCCGCGGGGGGAACCAGGCAAGGACGAGCCGCAGTACGCAGACGAAGACGACGCCATCGCCCACGCCGACCAGCGCCCGCCCGACAAGTGCCAGCTCGTAGGACCCGGCCACCGCGAACACTGCCTGGCCCACGCTCATCGACAGGGTGCCGAAGATGAGCACACGACGTGCTCCGTGGCGATCGACGAGAAGTCCGACCGGGACCTGCGTGACGGCATAGACCAGCAGCTGCAGGACGACGAACCACGAGAGCCGGGCCGCGTCGAGGCCGAAGCGGTCGGCTGCCTCGAGGCCCGCGACCGCGAGCGAGGACCGGTGGAAGACGCCCACGGCGTACGCCGCCAGCGCCACTCCCCACACGAGGACCGCCGGCTTGGTCGACGACCGCCGGACTCCGGAGGGCTCGGCACCACCCGTGGGCCCGGCGACCGCCCCGGTCACGGCGGTTCAGTCCAGACGGCGGAACAGGGCGGCGAGGGCCTGCCCTCCGCCGATGCACATCGTGACGACGCCGAGCTCGCCTCCCGTGCGGCGCAGGTGCTTCACCACCCGCAGCGTGAGGATAGCCCCCGTCGCGCCCACCGGGTGGCCGAGGGCGATGGCACCGCCGAGCGGGTTCACTCGCTCGGGATCGAGCTTGGCGTCGCGCACCACGGCCACTGCCTGGGACGCGAAGGCCTCGTTGACCTCGACGACGTCGAGGTCGGCCGGCGTGAGGGACGTGCGGTCGAAGAGCTTCTGCAGCGCCAGCACCGGCGCGTAGCCCATCAGCGCGGGCTCCATGGCTGCGGTGGCCACCGCCTCCAGCGCTACGAGCCCGGTGTGCCCGCGGTCGCGCGCGATGTCCTCGGTGGCCAAGACCAGCGCCGCGGCGCCGTCGTTAATGCCCGAGGCGTTGCCAGCCGTGACCGTGCCGCCGGTCGAGAAGGCCGGTCGCAGCGCGGCCAGAGCCTCGAACGTCGTCTGGGGGCGGGGATGCTGGTCGTTGGCGACCAGTGTCGTCCCGCCCCGTCCAGCCACGGCGACCGGGGTGATCTCCTCGGCGAAGGCGGTCCGCGAGGCATCGGATGCAGCGAGGCGCTGCGACCGCAGGGCGAAGCGGTCCTGCTCCTCCCGCGAGACGGCGTACTTCCGCGCCACAGCGTCAGCGGTCACGCCCATGTGCGTGCCGCCGAACGGGTCGGTGAGCATCGCCACCGTGCCGTCGACGAGGACCCGGTCCCCCAGCTTCGCCGCCGACCTGGCGGAGAAGTCGTAGAATGGCATGCGGCTCATCGACTCGTCGCCGCCAGCGACGGTTATCCCGAGGCCGTTGTCGCGCATCTGCTGCGCGGCCGACCACACGGCCTGCAGGCCGCTGCCGCAGAGCCGGTTGACCGTGAACGCCGGGACCGAGTCCGGGATGCCGGCCCGGATGGCGACGCGTCGGGCGTTGTAGGCGTCGGCACCGACCTGGCCGATGCAGCCCATCACCACCTCGCCGGGCTCGGCGAGCCCGACGCCCGACCGCGTCAGGGCTGCGGCCACCGCCGTCGCCCCGAGCTCATGGGCGGGCACGTCCTTGAACTGACCGCCGAAGCTCCCCACGGGCGTCCTCGCCCCGTCGATAATCACGATCCGGTCCTTCACCACGCTGCTCCTGCCGTTCAGTAGACCGCGAGCCGGCCGCCGTCGACCGGGATCACCGCGCCGGTCGTGTAGCTGCTGGCGTCGCTGGCGAGGTGGAGGACCATGCCCACGAGCTCCTCGGGCCGGCCGAGGCGGTCGGCGGGAAGGCCCTCGACGACCTTGGCGACGAACTGCTCGTCCCAGCTCTCGGCCATGTCGGTCGCGAAGGCGCCCGGCATGACGCAGTTGACCCGCACCGCCGGTGCGTACTCCTGCGCGAACGCCTGGGTCAGCGCGTTCAGGCCCGCCTTCGCGGCGGAGTACGTCGCCTCCGTCGCGCTCGGCCGCACCGCGCCGATGCTGGAGATGTTGACGATCGACCCGGTGCCGTGGGCGGCCATGCGCGCGCCCGCCACCGCCATCAGCCGGAAGGGTCCCTTGAGGTTGACCTCCAGGGTCTTGTCGAACAGGCCCTCCGACTGCTCCTCCAGCGAGGGGGACAGCGGCGCGATGCCGGCGTTGTTGACGACGATCGCCAGGGGTCCGAGCTCCCGCTCGACCGCGTCCACGGCCGGTCCGATGGCGTCCCACTGGCCGACGTGGAGGGGCAGGGCCATCGTGCGCGAGCCGGTGGACTCCGCGATCTGGCGGGCGACGGCCTCGCACGCGTCGGCCTTGCGGCTGGACACCGCCACGCAGGCGCCGGCCTCGGCGAGGCCCTGCGCGATGGCGCGACCCAGGCCCCGGGTGGCGCCGGTGACCAGGGCGACCTTGCCGTCGAGCAGCGGCGCCGTCATGCCCCGATCCAGACGCTCTTGACGTGGGTGAGCTCGTGGATCATCTCCTCGCCGAGCGTCCGGCCGTAGCCGGACTGCTTGACGCCGCCGTAGGAGACCGTCGGGTACCCGGCCTGGTAGGTGTTCACCCAGACCGTGCCGACGTCCAGGCCGTCGACCATCCGCTGGCTGCGGCGCAGGTCGTTGGTGAAGACGCCGGCGGCCAGGCCGTACTCCACGTCGTTGGCGATCCGCAGCGCCTCCGCCTCGTCGTCGAAGGGGATCACCGACATCACGGGGCCGAAGATCTCCTCCTGCGCGATCCGCATGTCGTTGCGGACGTTGGTGAAGATGACCGGCTCGTGGAAGAACCCGCCGTCGCCGGTGAGCCCGCCGTCGAGGGCCACGTCGACGCCCTCCTCCTTGCCGATGCCGACGTACGACGCCACCCGCTCGAGCTGCTGGCGGGAGACCAGCGGGCCGAGGGTCGAGGTCGGGTCGAAGGCGTTGCCGACCTTCACCGAGCCGCTGGCCTCCACCATCGCCTCGACGAAGCGGTCGTGGATCGAGCGCTGGACCAGGACCCGGGACCCCGCCGTGCAGACCTGGCCCTGGCCGCTCCACACGGCGGCCGTCGCAGCGGCCGCGGTCGCGGCGATCTCGACGTCGTCGAACACGATGAACGGGCTCTTGCCGCCGAGCTCCAGCGACACCGGCGTGAGCGTGGTCGCGGCCGCCTGCTGGATGGCCCGCCCGGTCGCCGCCGAGCCGGTGAACATGACGTAGTCGGTGCCCGGATGGGTCACGAGCGCCTCGCCGACCTCGGCCCCGGTGCCCTGCAGGACGTTGAAGACGCCCGGCGGGATGCCCGCCTCGACGGCGAGCTCGGCCATGAGCACGGCGCTCATCGGGGTGTTCTCCGCGGCCTTGAGCACCACGGAGTTGCCGGCAGCCATGATCGCGGCGGCGAAGGCCACCACCGCGGTCGGGCCGTTCCACGGGACGATCAGGGCGACGACCCCGCGCGGGACGCGGCGGTGCTGGGCGGTCAGGCCCGGGGGCACCGGCGGGATGGAGCCGAGGATCTTCGAGGGCCACCCGGCGAAGTACGCCGTCGCGTTGACGCCGAAGTCCTCCAGGAACTTCGTGTAGGACCGCAGCAGCCCGGCGTCCACGGCGTCCAGGTCGCCGAAGACGGTGCGGTCGCGGTCGATCAGCTGGGCGAACCGGTGGAGCCGCTGCTCCTTCTCCAGCGGAGCCAGGTTGCGCCAGCGGCCGTCGTCGAACGCCCGGCGGGCACTGGCCACGACCCGGTCGACGTCTGCCTGCGAGCCGCGGGCGGCGGTGGCGACCTCCAGCCCGGTGGAGGGGTCCACGACCGGCATCGTGCGACCGTCGGTGGACTCGACGACGGCGCCGTCCACGACGTGTCCGAAGAAGGTGCGGCCGAGGTAGCTCGCCGTCTCGGGCGCGAGGTGGCTCAGCGTGGGGGAGGCTTCGATGGTCATGCCGTTCTCTTCTCTGGGTCTGGTTCGGGCGGCGGTCGTGCAGGTCGGGTCAGAGCCCGCGGGCGAGGAGGAGCGCCTCGCGCGCTGCTCGTACGTCGTGGAACGCGTCGCGGTCGGTCAGCGCGCGCCGGACGTAGCGGTGGGCATCGTGCTCCCAGGTGAAGCCGATGCCACCGTGCAGGTGCACCATCTCCTCGGCGCACGTGAGGTAGGACTCCGAGCCGGTGATGGCGGCGATCGCCGCTGCCGACGGTACGTCGCCGGGCGACTCGTCCAGCGCCCACACCAGGTGCGCGAGCGCCGACCGGGTGTCGTCGACGAGGAGCGCGAGGTCGGCGCACTGGTGCTTGAGCGCCTGGAACGAGCCCAGGACGCGGCCGAACTGGACGCGCGTCCGCAGGTGGTCGAGCGTGGAGTCCAGGCACGCCTCGGCACCACCGAGCTGGTCGCTGACCAGGGCCAGGGTCCGCCAGTGCGCGAGGTCGTCGACGACGGCCCGGTCGGCGGTCCCCAGCAGCTGCGCCGGCGTGCGGTCGAGCACGGTGCGGGCGAAGGTCCGGGTGAGGTCGACGCCCTGCTGGGGCACCCACGAGGGCGACTGCGCGTCGTTTCCCGGCTCCAGGGCGAAGAGGGCGACGCGGTCGCCCAGCGGCGCGAGCACCAGGACCACGTCGGCGACAGCGCCGTCGAGGACCCGGGCCAGGCCACCCGACAGCAGCCACGCGCCGTCGCCCTGGTCGACCGTGATGCTCTCCAGCGAGTCCTCCCACGGCGCGATCGTCGCGACGACCTCGCCGGACAGCAGGCCCTCGAGGAGCCGGCTGCGCGCGTCCGGGTCGGCGACCAGGCGCAGCGCGGTCTGCGCGAGCACGGCCGAGCTGAGCAGCGGGAGCGGGCTCAGCGAGCGGCCCGCCTCGACGAGGACCGCAGCCAGCATGGCGGCGCCGCCCGCGAGGCCCCCGTCGGCCTCCGGCTCCAGGATGGCGGCGACCCCGAGGTCCTCGCAGGCACGGCGCCAGAGCGCGCGCTCGTAGCGCGGCGCCCCGTCGTCGTCGAGCGAGACCCGGTGCCTGGCGAAGAACTCCGCAGCCACCGCGCGTACGTCGTCCAGCTCGGCGATCTCTGCGGTGATCACGACAGGACCACTCCCTTCGCGAGCTCCTCGCGCACCACGCGCCGCAGGAGCTTCCCGGTCTCGTTGAACGGCAGCTCGGGCCGCAGGTGGATGGCTGCCGGGACCCTGGTCGAGCGGAGTCGCTCCCGGACCCAGCCGGAGAGCTCGGCGGTCGGGTCGGCGGCGCCGTCCTCGACGACCACCACGGCCTCGACCCGCTCCCCCCACTCCACGTCGGGCACGCCGACGACCGCGGCCGCCGCGACGGCGGGGTGGCTGACCAGCACGTCCTCCACCTCCTCGGGCGAGATGTTCTCGCCCCCACGGACGATGATGTCGTCGGCGCGGCCCCGCAGGAAGAGGAAGCCGTCGGCGTCGAGGTGGCCCTGGTCGCGCGTGGCGTACCACCCGTCGTCGGCCACCGCGCTGTGCGAGGTGTACTCGCCGGCCACCTGCTCGCCCCGGACGAAGACCTCGCCGATCTCGCCGGCCCCGAGGACGCTGCCGTCGTGGCCGCGGATCTCGAGCTCGATGCTCGGTACCGGACGACCGACCGAGCCGAGCCGGGCCCGGACCGCCGGGTCGAGGCTGGCGATGGCCTCGCGATGGTCGTCCGGGCCGAGGATCGTCACCGTGGAGCTGGTCTCGGTAAGGCCGTAGGCGTTGACGAAGTCGACGTGCGGCAGCATGCCGACAGCACGCTCGACCACCGGCACGGGCATCCGGCCTCCGCCGTACGACAGGTGCCGCAGGGCGGGCAGCTTCTCGCCCTTCTCCTCCAGCACGTCGAGGATCCGACCCAGCATGGTCGGCACCACCATCGCGTGGGTGACCCCCTCGCGCGCCGCCGTCTCGACCCAGGCCTCGGGGCTGAAGCTGGCCAGCTGGACGATCCGCCGGCCGGCGAAGACCGAGCCGAGCACCGAGCTGATCCCCGCGATGTGGTAGTTCGGCACCGAGACCATGATCGCCTCCTCCGGGCCGGCGTGGCCGAACTCCACGGTGGAGGTGACGTAGGAGAACAGGTGGCGGTGGCGCAGGATCGCGATCTTGGGGGTTCCCGTCGTGCCGCTCGTGAAGAGCAGCACCGCGGGTGACTCCGGGTCGGCCATCTCGAGCTCTCCAACGGTGTCCGCCCCGCGGGCGGCGCTCCGCAGGAAGGCGTCCGTGGACAACAACGAGTCCGCCGGCCCGACGTCGACCCGGTTGGAGACGCCGGAGCCCTGGTAGAGCGCGACCGGGCTGAGCCGGGCGACGGCGGCGGTCAGCCGGTCGTCGGCCAGGCGGTAGTTGAGCGGCGCGAGCGGGACGCCGGCCGCCGCAGCGCCGAAGAGGGCGACGGGGAAGGCGGCGGTGTTGAGGTCGAGCAGCGCGACGTTGGCCGCCCCACCGGCACGCAGGTCGGCGGCCAGCGCACGCGAGCGCTCGAGCAGCTGTCCGTAGGTCAGCTCCTCCTCGCCGGCGGTCACCGCGACCCGGTCGGGGTCCAGCTCGACCGCCATGGTCAGCAGCATGATGATGCTCATGGCAGGTCAGTCCGAGGCGGGCAGGGACTTGGCGGCCTTGACCTCGAGCACGGTGCCGTCCACCGCCAGGGAGCCGGCCCCGGCCTGGACGCACATGACCTCCAGGCCGGACGACTCGTGCACGTAGCGCTTGCCCAGCAGGGTGCCGCCGTCGAACCCGGGGGCGACGTCGCCGGTGGGCTCCCCCTCGAGCTCCTCGACGACCGGCGCACCGCCGCAGCTGAGGGCGACGTCGGCGGCGCGGACCACGACGACGTTGGTGGAGCACACCGTGCTCCGCAGTCGCTTACCGACCTTCATGAGTTCTTCCTTCCGTGGGGCCGGGCAGTGCCCAGCAGTTCGAGCGCACGGGTGGCGAGGGCCACGACGGGGCCGCCTCGCTCAGCCATGCGGGGATCGGTGGACTCGCCGCGGACCCAGCGCATGTAGAGCTGCTGCATGATCACGGCGGTCTTCCAGCAGCCGAGCGCCTCGTACCAGAGCAGGTCCGCGCGGGTCAGGTCCAGGCCACGCCGCTCGGCGTACCGGGCGACGACCTCGTCCTTGCTGGGCAGGCCGAGCCGGTCCAGGCCGGGGATGGCGATCGCGGCCGACGCGTCGGTGTCGGGCCAGTAGTTCAGCAGGGTGCCGAGGTCGGCCAGCGGGTCGCCGAGCGTCGCCATGTCCCAGTCGAAGACGGACACCACCCGGTCGGGGTCGGCCGGGGCGAACTGGCAGTTGTCGATCTTGAAGTCGTTGTGGATGACCGATCCGGAGCCGCGGTCCGGCATCAGCTCCAGCAAACGGACGCCGACCTCGCCGACGACCTCCTTGCCGTCCTCCGCGACCGCCTCCCAGCGGCTGGTCCAGCCGCGCACCTGCCGCTCGAGGTAGCCGTCGGGGCGGCCCAGGCCCTCCAGCCCCACCGCGACCGGGTCGACGTCGTGCAGGTCGGCGAGCGCATCGGTCACCGCGAGGCCGATCGCGCGCCCGGCGTCCGGTCGGTGCGCCATCGTCGCCGGGATCTGGTCCCACACCACGACCCCGGAGCGGTACTCGGTCACCAGGAACGGGGCGCCGACGACCGAGTCGTCCTCGCCGAGGGCCAGCGCACGCGGAGCGCGGTCGTAGGCGGCGTTGAGCCGGGAGAGCACGCGGTACTCCCGCGTCATGTCGTGCGCGCCCGGCGCCACCTTGCCCAGCGGCGGACGGCGTACGACGAGGCGGGTCTCGCCGATGGTCACCTGGTAGGTCAGGTTGGCCGAGCCACGCGGGAACTGGAGGACCGAGAAGTCGCCCTCCAGACCGGGCACGGTGTCCCTGAGGAAGGTCTCGAGGCGGGCCCAGTCGAGCTCCTCGCCCGGACGTACCGGCGCGGTCTCGGTGGCGGCCTCGGTCGCGGACGTCACTCGGCACCCACCAGGTCGTCGACGGACGCGAGCCGGGTGGCGAGCTGGAGCTCGGCGGCCTCCCGCAGGGCCGGCTTGTGCCGCGTGGGGAAGAGCCCCGGCGCCGGCACCGCCGTCTTGAGCAGCTGCTTGGCGACCTGCATCTGGTGGAGCTCGGTGGCGCCGTCGGCCAGCGCCATGTGGTGCGCCTCCGCCGACCAGGTCCCGAGCGGCAGCTCGGTGGAGATGCCCAGCGAGCCGTGCAGCTGGATGGCGCGGCCCGTCACGTCGCTGAGCACCTTCGGCATGGCCGCCTTCACCGCGGAGATGTCGGCGATGACCTTGCGGTAGTCCTGGAGCTTGTCGATCTTCCAGGCGGTCTGCAGGACGAGCAGGCGGAACTGCTGGTACTGGATCCAGGAGTCGGCGATCATCGCCTGCACCAGCTGGCGGTCGGCGAGGGTGCCGGTGCCGCTGCGGCGCGAGACCGCGCGCTCGAGCATCATGTCGATCGACTCCCGCACCAGGCCGACCGTGCGCATGGCGTGGTGGATCCGGCCGCCGCCCAGACGGGTCTGCGCCACGGCGAAGCCCTCGCCGCGCGCCCCGAGGATGTGGTCCTTGGGGATCCGCACGTCGTGGTAGCGGATGTAGCCGTGCGTGCCCTCGACCTCGTCGTGCCCGTAGACGGCGACGTTGCGGACGATCTCGATGCCGGGGGTGTCGGCCGGCACCACGAACATCGACGCCCGCTTGTGCCGCTCGGCGTCGGGGTCGGTGACCGCCATGACGATGAAGAAGCTGGAGAAGCGGGCGTGGGAGGAGAACCACTTCTCGCCGGTGATCACCCAGCTGTCGCCGTCGTCCACGGCCCGGGTCACGAAGGCCGTGGGGTCCGACCCTCCCTGCGGCTCGGTCATCGAGTAGCAGGAGGCGATCTCGTTCTCGATCAGGGGGCGCAGGTAGCGCTCCTTGAGCTCCGCGGTGCCGTAGTGCGCGAGGATCTCCGCGTTGCCGGAGTCCGGGGCCTGGCACCCGAAGACCACCGGGCCGGAGTGGGTGTGGCCCAGCACCTCGTTGAGCAGGGCGAGCTTCAGCTGGCCGTAGCCGGGACCGCCCAGCTCGGGACCGAGGTGGCAGGCCCACAGCCGCCGCTCCCGCACCTTCTCCTGCAGGGGCCGGATGAGCGCGTTGCGCACCGGGTCGGTGACGTCCCACGCGTGCTCCACGACCTGGTCGACGGCCTCGACCTCGGTGCGCACGAGCTCCTCGGCCCACTCCAGGTCCTTCTGGTAGTCCGGGTCGGTCTCGAATCCCCAGGTCATGTCTTGTCTCCTTCGGTGTGCCGGATGCCGGTGCAGCCGGCGGTGTCGGTGGGTCGGGGGTGGGAGCGGCGCCCTGGGCTCCCGGGATGTCAGCGGGAGAGCACGGTGCAGGCGCTGATGCCGGGCGCCCCGTAGACGTGCGTGAAGCCGGTCCTCGGTCCGCCGGGGACCTGGCGCGCGCCGGCGTCGCCCCGCAGCTGCAGGACGGTCTCGTAGACCTGGCGCAGACCCGTGGCACCGATCGGCTCGCCGTTGGCGATCACGCCCCCGTCGGTGTTGACCGGGAGCCGTCCGTCGGGGCGGGTCTGGCCGTCGGCGATCAGCTTCTCCTGCTCACCGTGCGCGCACAGCCCGGTCTCCGCCATGTGCATGATCTCGGCGCCGGTCTCGGTGTCCTGGATCTGCGCCACGTCGATGTCCTCCGGACCGATGCCGGCTGACGCGAAGGCCGCGGCGGCGGCGTCCGCGGTCGGCCCCGACAGCGTCTCGGGCGTCGTCCACGGGCTGAACACCTCGAAGGACCCGAACCGCCGCGAGCGGAACTCGGCCGAGCGCAGGTAGACCGGTGTCGAGGTGTAGCGGTGGGCGACCTCGGCGCGGGCCAGCACGAGCGCCACCCCGCCCTCCCCCGGGGAGCAGAACATGTACTGCGTCAGCGGGTGGTTGACCATCGGCGCGTCGAGGATCTCCTGCGCGCTCAGCGGCTTGCGGCGCCACGCGTTGGGGTTGAGGGCACCCAGCGCGAAGGACTTCTCCGCGACGGCAGCGAGGGTCTCCTGCCCGATGCCGTGCTCGGCCATGTAGCGCACGATCTTCTGCGCGAAGAACTGCGTGGTGACCATCATCCCGGTCTCGCCGTACCAGTCCCCGATGCCGAGGCTGGCGGGGTCGGTGTTGAAGGCACCCCGCGGGTGCTTGTCGAAGCCGACGACCATGCCGAGGTCGTACTGGCCCGACATCAGGGCACTGCGTGCCGAGATCAGCGCCGAGCCACCGGTGCCGCAACCGTTGTGCACGTTGATGAACGGCGCCCCGGTCAGGCCGAGGTCGGAGACGAGGGAGTCGGCGTCGCCGGCGGAGTGGCTGCCGCCGTACGCGAACTGGATGTCGGACCACTGCACGCCGGCGTCCGCCAGCGCCTGACGAGCCGCGAAGGCTCCCTGCGCGCGGCCGCTGACGCCCTCGGTACGGCCGAAGGGGTGGATGCCGATGCCGACGATGGCGACGTCGCTGCTCATGCGGAGACCTCCTGGGGAGCGAAGGCGAAGGTGTCCACGCGGACCTCGCCGTCGGGGAACGCCGGCAGCACGACGAGCTGCATCGGCATGCCGAGGGAGAGGGCACCGGGGTCGGCGACGGTCAGCCGCGCCTCGACGCAGACGTCGCCGAGGTCGACGTACCCCACGCCGTAGGGCTGGAAGGGCTCGAAGCCGCGGTAGGGCGTCTTGGGCGGGAAGTACTGCACCGTGAAGGACCACAGGGTGCCCGACGTCGGCAGCGCGACCCGGTCCATCGCCTCCCCGCCGCACCGCGGACATCCGTCCTGGTAGGGGAACGTGGTCGTGGCGCAGCCGGGGCAGCGGGCGCCGGCCAGCGTGGGCGACACCGTCTCCGACGGGTCGACGAACAACGAGTCGTCGACCCAGCGACGCTCACTCATGGTCACTCTCCTCCTCGGTCGCCGGCACCCACTGGGGCAGCCGGACTCCCTCGACGTCCTCGAACCGGACTGCCATGGGCTGTCCGATGGTCAGTGCGGGCCGTCCGTCGACGTGCCCCACGAGCCGGACGCCGGGCGCCTCGTCGAGCTCCACCAGCACGACCGTGTACGGCGTGGGGTGGGCCGGGTGCACCTGGTGCTCCACCACGGTCCAGCTGTAGAGCGTGCCCCGGGGCTCGACGGTCCGCCACGTGTCGCCGAGCTCACCGCAGTGCGGGCAGCTGGCGCGCGGCAGGTGCAGGTCGGTGCCGCACGCCTCGCAGTGCCGGATCGCCAGCTCGCCGCGTGCCGCGGCGGCGAAGAACTCGCCGGTGTCGACGTCGTCGACGACCGGGACCACCCGGCCGGTGGTGGTCTCCGCGCCGCTCATCGGTCCACCCCCAGGATCAGGGCGCTGGCTCCGGGCGGGGGCGCGGAGGTCACCAGGCACAGCTCGGCGCCGGGCACCTGGTTGGTGGAGGTCCCGCGGATCTGCCGGACCCCCTCGACGACGTGGTTCATGCCGTGGATGTAGGCCTCGGACAGGTGCCCGCCGCTGGTGTTGATCGGCAGCAGGCCGCCGACGCTCAGCTGCTCCTCGGAGAGGCGCGCCGCCTCCCCGCGCGGGACGAACCCGTAGTCCTCGAGCTGGATCAGGGTGGTGATGGTAAAGCAGTCGTAGACCTGCGCGACGTCGATGTCGGCGGGCGCCACGCCGCCGCGGGCGAAGAGGGTCCGGGCTGCGGCCGCCGACGGCCAGGTGGTGATCGAGGGGCGGAGCAGCGCCGGGAACATCAGACCCGGCTGCACGCCCGCACCGGTGCCCTGGGCGACCGACACGATCGGCACCGGCACGCTCGCCAGGTCGCGGGCCCGCTCGGTGGACGTCACGACGACGGCGCACGCGCCGTCGGTCTCGAGGCAGTAGTCGAAGAGCCGCAGTGGGTCCGAGAGCATCCGCGACGAGAAGTAGTCGTCGCGTGTCATCGGCCGGTCGTGGAACTGCGCCGCCGGGTTGTTGTTGGCGTGCGACCGGCAGGCCAGGGCGATCGACGCCAGGCCCTCGGACAGCTTGTCGACCGGCAGGCCGTGCTCGTGGGCGTAGCGCCGGGCGACGACCGCGAAGAACTGGCCGGGCGTCTGCATGCCGAAGGGTAGGAAGAACTCGTCGTAGCTGCCCTCGCCGCCGATGGCGCCCCTCTCCCCGACGAGGCCGTACCTGTTGCCGGAGCGGCCGTTGAGGGACCGGAAGACGACCACCGTCGAGGCCAGGCCCGCGGAGACGGCCGCGGCCGCCTGCGCGACCATCGCGGCCGGGCCGGAGCCGCCGGGACCGGCCTCGCCCCAGTAGGTCAGGTCGCGGGCGCCGAGGGAGTCGGCGAGGGCGGGCGCGGAGACCAGGTCCATGTCGCAGCGGACGACGCCGTCGACCTCGCGGGGGTCGATGCCCGCGTCGGCCAGGGCGGCACGGGTCGCCTGGACCGCCAGGGTGAGCGGCGAGCGGCCGGAGCGCTTGGAGAAGTCGGTGGCGCCGATGCCGGCGATCGCCGTGGCACCGGGGACCCAGGCCGGGGTGCGGTCAGCCATCGGAGCCCTCGGTCGTGGCGGCGCCCTCGTCGAGCCGGGGCGGCGCCCCGGGCGTCGTCTCGAAGGCGGTGAACCGGTAGGGGAGCCCGGGGTAGGGGTGCGTGGACCCCTCGGGGGAGGCGATGTCCACGAAGAACTCCCGCTCCCGCAGGTGCTCGTCGTCCACCAGGTCCTCGAAGGCGTTGAGGCGGCCGATGGGCAGGCCGCGGCGCTGTCCCTCGTGGTAGACGGTCTCGGCGTCCTGGATGAGGAAGAAGACCTCGATCAGCTCCTGGACGTGGCCGAAGGCCTGCTGGCGGTGGGCGACGTCCTGGTACGCGGGGTCCGTCAGGTCCGCCGCCATCCCCAGGTCGCTCATCCAGGACAGCAGGGCGTTCCACGCCTTCTGCTCCGACAGGATCAGCGCGAAGTACACGTAGTTGCCGTCGCCGCACTCGAACAGCGCCGGCTGTGTCGGCTCGGGCTGGGCGTGCCGGCAGGTCTGCCGCTTCACCAACGCCTTCGGGTAGAACCAGTACGGGTTGGCGAGCTCGCCGCTCACCGCGTTGGCCTCGTGGATCGACACGTCGACCAGCTGCCCCCGCCCCGTGCGGTGGCGCTCGATCAGGGCCAGGAGCAGGGCGCACCAGGCGAAGCTGGCTCCCAGCTGGAACCCCTGGTTGCCGCCCGGCCGGATCGGCGGGATCGAGTGGTCGTCGTACCCGCAGCTGTTGAGCATGCCGCCGGCCGCGAGGGCGACGAGGTCGCTGGTGCGGTAGTCCTTCCACGGTCCGGTGAGGCCGAACGGCGTGACCGACACGATCACCAGGTCGGGCCGCTCCGCGCGGAGCGCGTCGAGGTCGAAGCCGAGGGCTCCGAGCCACTCGGGGTCCTCGAGGATGAGGACGTCCGCGCCGGCGAGCACCTGCGCGAACGCCGCCCGTTCCTCTGCCGAGGCCGCATCCACGACGCGGCTGCTCTTGCTGGAGTTGTAGGCCCAGAACTCGAGGCTGTGGTCCGGGTCCTCGTGCCCGGCCACGAACGGTCCGGTACGACGGCTGGCGACGCCGCCGGGCGGCTCGATCTTGACCACGTCGGCGCCGAGGTCGGCGAGGAGCTTCCCGGTCTGCTCCCCCGCCGGGCTCTGCGCGAGCTCCACGACCGTGAGCTGCTGGACGGGGGTGGTCCCCGCGATCACCTGTGCGGCACCCATCAGATGACCCCTTCCTCGGAGAGCTGGGCAAGCGTGTCGGCGTCGCGGCCGAGGAGCTCGCCGAAGACGTAGGCGTTGTCCTCACCGAGCAACGGCGCGGAGCGCCAGTTGTCGGGCTGGGAGACGGAGAGCTGGGCGGGGAAGCCCTCGAAGAGGGCGGGCCCGATCACCGGGTGGTCGAGCTCGAAGAAGGTGCCCCGGGCGGCGATCTGCGCGTCGACCTCGCTGAGGTCGCGGGAGTTCTGGACCGCGGCCGCGATCACGCCGACGGTCTGCAGGTCGTGCATCGTCTGGTGCTTGTCGCGCCCGGCCGTCCAGCGGGCGACGTGCTCGTCCAGCTCGTCCTGGTGGGCGACCCGACCCGCCGCCGTCGCGAAGCGCGGGTCATCGGCCCAGGAGGGGTTCTCCATGACCGCGCACAGCGACTTCCACTCCTCCTCGGAGAAGACCGCGATCGCCACCCACTCGTCCTCGCCGCTTGCCGGGTAGACACCGTGCGGCGCGCACTCGGGGTGCTCAAGCCGGTTGCCGCGCGGGAAGTCCTCGCGCCGGCTCGGGCGGTCGTTGACCAGCGTGTCCAGCAGGTCGGCGCCCAGCAGGCCGATGCCGGCCTCGACGGCCGAGACGTCGACCTCGGTCCCCTGCCCGGTGAGCATCCGGTGGTAGATGGCGAGAAGCAGCCCGGCCGAGTTGTAGTACGCGGCCTGGTTGTCCATGTACGACAGACCCCACCCGGACGGCTCGCGTCCCGGGAGGCCGCTGTTGAACGACAGTCCGCTGACCGCCTGCACGACCGGCCCGTAGCTGCGGTACTCGGCGTGCGGGCCGGAGTGCCCGTAGCCGCTCATCCGCGCGAAGATGACGTCCTCGCGGATCTCGCGGAGCTCGGGGTAGGTCAGGTTCCAGCGCTCCATGACGCCCGGCGCGAAGTTCTCGGTGACGATGCCGCAGTGCTCGATCAGGTCGTGCACCAGCTCCCGGCCACGCGGGTCGCCCATGTCGACGGTGACGCCGAGCTTGTTGCGCGAGTAGTTGTTGAACAGCCCGCCCTTGTCGGGGTCGGGGTTGGGGTCCTCGTCGCCGTACGACCGCACCTCGCCCTTGTAGATGGGCAGCCGGCGGGGGGTGTCGAGGCGCTTGCGGTTCTCGATCTTGATGACCTCGGCCCCGAAGTCGGCGAGCAGACGCGTCGCCACGGCACCCACGCCCATCCAGCAGAAGTCCGCGATCCGCACGCCGGTCAAGGGGCCGGTGCGCGGCCGGGGGCGGCGCTGGTCCGCAGCCTGCGGCGGGAGCTGTCCAAACGTGGTCTGCGTCACGCCGCAATCGTATTCATCATGATGAACTAGGTCAAGGGCTCGTCGGCGAGCGCGTCCGCACCCGGCACGCACCGACGAGAATGGGCGCCATCGCCGACTCCGGGCGCACGACGACCATGGCGCCGCGTTCATTGCCACTCCCCGCCTGAGGTGCCAGAGTGAGGGCCTGTCCGTCCGCAGGGCCCCGGCGCGCAGCGCGTCCGCGGCCGCCCCGCCGCGACCTCGACCAGAAAGCCGACATGAGCGCAGAGCTGATCCCTGACGTCCCCCCACTCGGCGAGAACGACGCAGTGCACGGCCTGCCCATCATCTACGCCCCCCGCGGGTTCCGCTCGGCGTCGGAGTCGGGCGCGCGGACCCGCGAGCCGAAGGCGGCCGAGGTCACCGCGTCGCGGATCGTCGACGACATCATCGACGGCAGGGTGCAGGTGGGCCAGAAGCTGCCGACGGAGCCCGAGATGCTCGACCGGTACGCCGTCAGCCGGGAGTCCCTGCGCGAGGCGCTCCGGCTGCTGGAGATCCAGGGCATCATCGACATCAAGCGCGGCCCCGGCGGTGGGCCCTTCGTGGCGCCGCTCAACTCCGGCTACCTGGCGAGGACCTCCTCGCTCTACTTCCACCTCAGCGGCGCGACCCACGCCGAGCTGTTCCAGACCTGGGCGATCCTCGAGCCCTCCCTGGCCGAGCTGGTGGCCCAGCAGCCGGACCGGAAGGCCAAGCGGCAGATCTTCGCGCCGTTCATCGACTACGACCCGGACGCCCACCAGTCCGACGAGCTCTTCACGGACTTCAACAACTTCCACGCGGTCATCGCGCAGCTGAGCGGCAACCGGGTCCTGACCCTGGTCACCCAGTCGGTCACCCACATCGTCGTGGAGAACGTGCTCCGCTCCGTCGACCCCGTCTCCGAGCGGTCGATGCTGAGCCACTCGCACGAGGACATCGCGGTCGCCATCGTGGACGGGCGCGCCACCAAGGCGCGCAAGCTGATGGCCGACCACATCCACGAGGTGCGCGACACCTACCTCAGCCGGTCCCCCGACCAGGGGCGCAAGCCCGTCGAGTGGCGCCTCTGACGTCGTTCAACCCACCACGAGGACGCGGTCGACCAGCTCGCGGGCGATGGCGAACGCCGCCGTGGCTGCCGGCGAGGGCGCGTTCCGAACGTGGGTGACAGAGCCGTCGGTCGACAGCGCGAAGTCGTCGACGAGCGAGCCGTCGCGACCGAGGGCCTGCGCCCGGACGCCGGCGTGGACGGTTCCGTCGAGGTCCTCGACACTGAGCCCGGGCGCGTACCGCGCAGCCTGACGGACGAATGCCTTGCGACTGGCCGCCATCGCCATCTCCTGCACACCCGTGCGCCAGAAGCGCCGCGCGAGACGCCAGCTCCCGGGCCAGGTGGCGGTCTCCCAGACGTCGCGGCGGCGCACTCGGGTGACCGAGTAGCCATCGCGCGCGCCCACCATCATCGCCGTAGGACCGAGGGAGACCGACCCGTCGATGTGCCGCGTGATGTGCACGCCCAGGAAGGGGAGGGTCGGGTCCGGCACCGGATAGATCATCCCCCGAACCACGGGCTCCTCGCTCTGCCTCAGGGCCAGGTACCCCCCGCGGAACGGCACGATGCGCGGATCCTCGGCCGCCCCGGACGAGCGAGCGAGTCGGTCAGACCACAGCCCGGCACAGGTGATGGCGCGCCGCGCGGACACCTCCTCCCCGCCGGGGAGCTCGACCCGGCAGGCGTCGCCGAACGGGCGCACCGCGGTCACCCAGGTGTCGAACCGGAACTCCACGCCCTGGGCCTCCAGCTCCCGGCGGATGGCGCGAGCGACCTCGGCGTAGTCGACGATGCCCGTGCCCGGGGAGTGGAGGGCCGCCAGCCCCGTGGCGCGCGGCTCGATCTCGCGGATCTCCCCCGCGTCGACGCGTCGGAGGCCCAGGACCTCGTTGGCCTGCCCGCGACGCTCCAGCTCCTCGAGCCGGGGAAGCTCGCGCTCCTCCAGCGCGACGATCAGCTTGCCGCACCGCTCGAACGGGATCCCGTGCTCGGCGACGTAGTCGTACATCAGCCTGGATCCCTCGACGCAGAGGCGCGCCTTCAGCGAGCCGGGCTCGTAGTACACCCCGCTGTGGATGACGCCGGAGTTGTGGCTGGTCTGGTGGGCCGCCACGTCCGACTCCCCCTCGACCACGAGGATGCTCGCTCCGGGGTGGCGCACCGACCACTCCCGGGCAACGGCGAGCCCGACGATCCCAGCGCCCACCACGACGAGGTCGAACTGCTTCATCTGCCACGCTCCTTGCAATTTGTTATGAGGAATAACTATCATCTGCGACGTGGGTCACACAATCCCGCGCCCACGACGACGGGAGCACGCATGATCAGGATCGATGAATTCCTCTTCCCTCGCCGGGTGGTCGCCGCCCCCGGTGCAGCAAGCCGCCTCGGTGACCTCCTGACCGCGGACCGCGTCCCCCGAGGCGCAGTCATGGTCATCGCCGATGCGGTCGTCCACGACCTGGGCCTGGACGCGGCCGTCGTCACCAGCCTCGAGGACAGCGGCTACGACGTCGTCGTCTTCGCCGAGATCGCGGGCGAGCCTGACGACCTCGTGGTCAAGCGAGCCGTCGCAGCAGCCCGCGCCGCAGGCGCGGTGGCGTTCGTGGGGCTCGGCGGCGGCAGCGCGCTCGATGTCACCAAGCTCGTCGCCCACGCCGTCGGCGGCGACGTCGAGCCGGACGACCTCCGCGGTCCCATCGCCGCCATCCCAGACTTCCCGTTCCTTGCCCTGGTCCCCACCACGGTCGGCACCGGAGCGGAGGCGACACGCGTCGCCATGTTCGCGGTCGGCGGTGCCAAGCGCGCGGTGCTGAGCGCCCAGTTCGTCCCCGACGTCGCCGTGCTGGACGCCCACCTGGTCGCCGGCCTCCCGGCACCCGTGGTGGCCAGCACCGCCCTCGACGCGCTGTCGCACGCGCTCGAGTCCGCCATGTCGACGACCAGCAACGACCTGACCTGGCAGTTCTCGGTGCGGGCGTCCCGCATCGTCTTCGATCGGCTCCGTCCGGCGCTCGAGGGCGACCTGGAGGCGCGCGGCGACCTGCTCTACGCCTCGTTCCTCGCCGGGGTCTCCCTCAACGCGGGCGTCGTCCTCGGCCACAGCATGAGCTACGTGCTCGCTGCCCGCCACGGCCTGGCGCACGGCGTCGGCTGCTCTCTCGCACTCCCCTACTGCCTGGCCTACAACCAGACCATGGATGCCGACCGCGGTGCGCGTCTCGCCGCTGAGGTGCTGCAGGACGAGGCGGCCGACCTGCGCCTCCTCGCGACGCGCGTCGCGCAGCTCTCCGCTGACGCGGGACTGCCGACCGACCTCCTCGGTTTCGGCTCGGCGGCCGAGGAGCCGGAGCAGCTCGCCGTCCGCGTCGTGGAGGAGTACCCCAGACCCACCAACCCGGTCGCCCTGGAGACCGGGCGACTGACCACCTTGATCACCCACCTGCGCACCGGCGACCTCGCCGGCGCCTGGACCGCGATGGGAGCCACCCCGTGACCCGATCCACCGACCTCGTCCCTCCCCGCTACCAGGCCCTCGTTGGCGGCGAGTGGACCGGCGCCGCCGAGGACGATTGGCTCGACGTCCGCGACCCGGCCGCCTGGGACACCGTCATCGCGCAGGTGCCGAGCCTCTCGGCCGACACCGTTCGTGGCGCGTACAAGTCCGCGCGCGAGGGTGCGGAGGAGTGGGCGGCGACCGGCGCCCTGACCCGCTCGACCGTGCTCTTCCGCGCGGCCGCCCTGCTGCGGGAGCGGGCGCCCGAGCTCACCGCCCTGCTGACGCGGGAGAACGGCAAGACGACGGCCGAGGCGACGGTCGAGGTCGCGAAGTCAGCAGAGTTCTTCGAGTTCTACGCCGGCCTGGCTCGCCTGCCGTACGGCGAGCTGATCCACGATGCCCGCGAGCGCACCACCACGAGCGTGCGACGTGAGCCGGTAGGAGTGGTGCTGGTCATCACGCCGTGGAACGACCCCCTGCTCACCCCGGCTCGCAAGCTCGCGCCTGCGCTGTTCGCCGGCAACGCCGTGGTGCTCAAGCCGGCCAGCGACACGCCGGTGATCGCGCTCGAGCTGGTGCGCGCGCTCGTCGACGCGGGCGTCCCTGCCCGAGCGGTCACGGCCGTCACCGGCCGGGCGGGCAGGATCGCGGACGCGTTGATCGAGTCCGACGAGATCGACGCCGTCACCTTCACCGGATCCACCGACGTGGGCCTGGACCTCCAGCGCTCGCTCGCGGGACGCAACCTTCGGGTCCAGACCGAGATGGGCGGCAAGAACGCCTCCATCGTTCTGGCCGACGCCGATCTGGACCTGGCTGCGGACACGATCGCCGCCGCCGGCTTCGCCCAGGCGGGGCAGCGCTGCACGGCGACCAGCCGAGTCCTGGTCGAAGCCTCCGTGCACGACGCGCTCCTCGAGCGCCTCGTGGCGCGCGCAGGCGTACTCGTCCCTGGCGCCGGGAGCGCCGAGGGCACCACTCTCTGCCCCGTCATCAACCCCGGCCACCGCCGGGAGATCGATGACCACGTCGCGCGGGCGGAGACGGAGGGCGCCCGGGTGTTGGCCGGAGCGGTGGACATCGCGGGGTTGCCGCAGGACGGCTGCTTCGTGCGGCCGACCGTCGTCGCAGACGTCACGCCCGACATGAGCATCTGGACGCAGGAGGTCTTCGGCCCGGTCGTCGCCGTCATGCCCGTGGCCGGTCTCGAGCAAGCCATCGAGCTGACCAACGCCTCGGAGTACGGTCTGTCCGCCGCACTCTTCACCCGCGACATCGGCTCCTCGGAAGTCTTCCTGGACCGCGTGCGCACCGGCCAGGCCGCGGTGAACCTCCCGACCTCCGGTTGGGACGTCCACCACCCGTTCGGCGGCTACAAGCTCTCGGGCTCGGCTCACAAGGAGCAGGGCCTGGAGGCGCTGCACTTCTACCAGCGCGTCAAGACCTGCGCCGTCAGGGCGGTCTGAGCACCGTCGTGATTCGCTGGGTGTTCCTGCTGCGGCGACGACCGGGCATGGCGGTCGAGGAGTTCCGCCAGTATTACGAGCGCCACCACGCCCGCCTCGGGGAGAAACACGTCCCCCGGGCGGCACGCTATGTGCGGCGCTTCCTCGAGCCCGCACCAGGCGTGCCGGACGCCGTGGACGGGTACGACGTCATCACCGAGCTCTGGTTCGCTACGCAGGAGGATTTCGACGCCTCGGTCGCGCACCTCATGTCGGACGCCGTGCAGGCCGAGATCACCGCGGACGAGGAGCGCCTCTTCGACAGGTCCGGCACGCAGAGCTACCTGGTCACGGAGTGCGATTCCCCGAGGTCAGCGCTTCCGGATCAGTGACCCGATCCCCCTCCGGCCCGTCCTGCCGCCTTTGCGGATGACGCCTCGAGGCCGGACAGTCGAGGGGCCCGCCCCGTTCCTCGCGAAGGACGGTGCGGGCCGGAGTGCCTCAGGCGGAGGCCGATCAGGCTCAGCGAGCGGTGAACCCACCGTCCACGGCCAGAGTCGCACCGGTGACGTACGACGCCGCCGGACCGAGCAGCCAGACGCTTGCCTCGGCCACCTCCTCGGGGCGGCCGAACCGGGAGAAGCCCGTGAAGGCGCCCGCCACCTCGGGCTCGGTGAGCCCCGAGCCCTCCAGCGCACCGCGGAGCATGGGGGTGTCGATGGCCCCTGGCGCCACGGCGTTCACGCGGATGCCGTGTGGCGCGTTCTCGAGCGCGGCGACCTTCGTCAACCCGAGCACGCCGTGCTTGGCGGCGACGTACGCGGCATTGGTCTCTTGCGGCCGGAAGGAGCTCACGGAGGCGATGTTGACCAGCGACCCGCCGTCGCCCTGCTCCAGGAGGGCGCGCAGCTCGTGCTTGAGGCACAGCGCCATCCCGGTCAGGTCGATGGCGAGCACCGACTGCCACTCGGCGAGGTCCAGCTCGCTGAGAAGACGGCTGTCTGGCGGACGAGCCGCGTTGTTGACGGCGCCGTCGAGCCGACCGAACTGCTCGAGGGTGCGGGCGACCATCGCCTCCACCTGCTCCTCGTCCTGCACGTCCACGGCGACGCCCACGGAGGGCGTCGACAGCGACGCGGCGGCTTCGCTCGCCCGGGTCTCGTCCAGGTCGGCCACCACGACGTGAGCACCGGCGTCGGCGCAGCGACGGGCGGTCGCAAGACCCATGCCCTGCGCTGCGCCCGTCACGATGACCACCCGTCCCGCGAGGTCGCGGGACTGGTGTGCGTCTTCGGGTGATCGCCGGGGCGTCGTGCTGCGGTCGATCTTCGACATGGTCTCCTCAGCTCCGCGTTCCTGCGAGGGCGCCGGCCTCTGTGTCGTTGCCTCCGCCGCCGGAATCGACCTCGACCGCCTTGATCCGGCGCTCGTGCTGAGCCGCGCGCAGCCGTGCGCCGGCGAGGGCGACGGCGCCGATCAGGGCGACGCCGTTGAACATGTCGTCGAGCCAACGCTGGTTGTTGATCAGCTGGAGACCCTTGATGCCCGTCGCGAGGGCGTAGATGGCGATGATCGTGCCCCACACGTTGAACTTGCCCGGCTTGAGCTGGGTGGTGCCGAGGAACGCGGCGGCGAAGGCCGGCAGCAGGAGCGTGTTGCCGAAGGTGAGCGAGGGCGCGGTGCGGGAGGCGTAGAGGATTCCCGCCAACGAGCCGATGACCGCAGAGGTGACCAGCGAGATGAAGATCAGCCGGTCGACCCTCACTCCGGAGAGACGGGCCGCCTCCCTGTTGCCGCCTGTGGCGTAGACGTAGCGACCGAATGGGGTGTACTCCAGCACCCACCACAGGATCAGGCCCAGGGCGATCATGTACACGACGATGATCTGGAAGCCGAAGAACTCCGTCTGGGTCAGGCTGCGCCACCCGGCGTCCGGCGGCGGAACCGGCTGCTGCAGTCGCGTCACGATCGTCTGCACGGCGATCACGATCGAGGACGACCCCAGGGTCGCGATGAACGAGTCGACCTTGAGGACGACGACCACGAACCCGTTGAAGGCGCCGATCAGCGCTGAGACAAGGACCGTCAGTGCGATGGCGGGCCACATGCCCAGCCCGTGGTCGGACTGCAGGAGCGTCACGAAGACGGCCGCGAACCCGACGTTCGCCCCGATCGAGAGGTCGAACACGCCCGTCGCGAGCGGAATCACCAGGCCGAGGGCAAGCACGGCGACGATGGCCTGCTGAGCCGCGACCGAGTGGAGCGTCGTCGAGGTCAGGAAGGTGTCCGGGCGCAGGATCCCGAACAGAACGATCAGGGCGGCCCAGATCCACAGACCGCTGTAGCGGTCCAGGCCCAAGGAGATGCGGCGCTTGTCACTCATGACGCGTCCTTCGTGAGTTCTTCGGAGATGTGGGAGACGTGCTCAGGGACGTGGAGGTCGCGCCCAAGGCACCACTGGGCAATCTCGTGCTCCTGGATCTGGTCGCCGGTCAGCTCGGCCACGACCTCGCCGTTCCGGAAGACGAGCACCCGGTCACAGATGGTCTCGAGCTCGGCGAGGTCGGAGGAGCTCACCACGGCCCCTGTCCCTTCGCCCGCGACCTCACGGATCAGCTCGTGGAGCTCGCGCTGCGCGCCGACGTCGACTCCCTGGGTCGGCTCGTCGAACAGCAGAACGGACGGTCGGCAGCGCAACCACTTGGCGAACAGCACCTTCTGTTGGTTGCCGCCACTGAGCGCCCCGAAGGCGAGCGACTGGGCGCCGGCGGGCTTGACCTGCAGGCGCTCGAACCAGGTAGACACCTCCTTCTCCTCCAGTGAACGCCGCAGCAGTCCGCGCTTGAAGAAGCGGCGTACGTCGGTCACCGAGCAGTTGTCGGAGGCAGTGAGGGTCAAGATCGAGCCGTGCGTCTTGCGCTCGGCCGGCAGGTAGGCGATGCCTCGACCGATGGAGGCGGCCGGGTCATTGGCGCGCAACTCGGTCCCGCTGAGCACCACCTTGCCGCGCTCGCGCTGGTGGGCACCGAAGATGAGACCGAGCGCCTCCTCGCGGCCCGAGCCGGTCAGACCGGCAAGACCGAGGATCTCACCCTCGTGCAGCGTAAAGGTCGCATCCCGCACCGCTCCGGCGCGGACTCCCTCGACTCGCAGCAGCTCGGGCAATCGCTCGCGTGCGGCGTCGGTGCGCTCGGCCTTCTCGATGGAGTAGCCGACCATCGTGACGATGAGGTCGTCCTTGGTCATCTCAGCGACCGGCCGAGTGGCCACGTTGACGCCGTCGCGCAACACGGTCAGCCGGTCGGCGATCTGGAAGACCTCGTCGAGGCGGTGGGTGACGTACAGCACGGCGGTGCCAGCCGCGGCAACCTGGTCGACGATACGGAGCAGGTTCTCCACCTCAGCCGCCGGCAGGGTCGCTGTCGGCTCGTCGAGCACGAGGACCGCCGCCGAGTCATCTGCCGCGGAGGCGTCTGAGTTCAGCGCCCGGGCGATGGCGACGCCGGTCTTCTGCGAGGGCGTCAGCTCCTCGATCGAGGAGTCCAGGTCGAGGTGCTGAAGGCCGACGCGGGACAGCGAGCGGCGGGCCGACTCACGAGCCTTGGACCAGCTGATCACGCCGAAGCGCGTCGGGAAGGACCGACCGAGGAACATGCTGTCGAGGACCGAGCAGGTGTCCACGAGCCCCAAGTCCTGGTGGACGAACCGTAGGCCCAGACGCGCGGAGTCGCCGGGGCCGCTGAAGCTGAGCGACTGGCCATCAACGGTGACCGCGCCGCCGTCGGGCGTGTAGTAGTTCGCGAGGATCTTGATCAGCGTGGACTTGCCAGAACCGTTGTGGCCGAGGAGGGCATGCACCTCGCCGGGCAGGATCTCGAACGAGACGTCGTCCAGAACGCGCGTGCCGGAGAACTTCTTGACGATGCCCTCCACCGCGAGGCGGGGCCGGAGCCCCGCCTCGCCAGTGGCTGCACGCCGGACGGGGTGTGCAGGAGCCTGGCTCATTTCACGAGCCACAGGGCCTTGAACTGCTCGGCGTAGTCGGCCGGCTCGCACCAGGCCTGCTCCGGGTTCTCGCCGATGTTGGACTTGTCGAGCAGCTGCTTGGGCATCAAGCCGGCTGTCTCGCTGTGCTCCATGCCCTGCTGGTCGCGCAGAAGCGTGTCGACGATCTGCCAGCCGTTGTACTGGAAGCACAGGGCGGTCCAGGCTTCCTCGGTGCCGTTCTTGATGCCGGCCCGCTGGGGTGCGCCGGCCGCCTCCCCGGCGAGCTTCACCTTGTCGGCGAGCCCCGCGGACTTCAGCGCGCTGTCGATGCCGACGGCGAAGTCACCGACCGAGCTGATGACGTAGTCGATCTCCGGGTCCTGCTGGATCATCGAGACGATCTGCCCGGGGATGGCGCCGGAGGCGACGTCGGTGATCGCGGCGTCGAGGTGGGTCACCTTGCAACCGGGGCAAGTGTCGGCGATCTGCTTGTCGAAGCCCTCGGAGAACTTCTTGAGCACGGGGAACGCCGGGACGTTCATCACCAGGACGTTGGCCTCCCCGTTGGAGTCAGCCACGGCCCAGTCAGCGAGCATCTTGCCCTGCTCACCGTTCTCGTCGCGGGCGATGCTCGCGATGACCGTCTCTCCCAGCTCGGTGTCACCGATGTGTCCGGGAATGATCTTGATGCCGGCCGCCTCGTACTTGGGGATGATCTGCTCCCACTGCGAGCGGTCCACACCGGTGAAGGTGACGCCGTCCGGCTTGGGGTTCATCTCCAGCGCCTCCTCGAGGCCCTTCAGGAGCGTGGCGGGGTCGGTGTTGTCGAAGGGGATCTCCTCGTAGTCCCATCCGGCAGCCGCGGCCGCCGCCTTCGCGCCCTCGGCGGTGTTGACGCAGTTGCTGTCCGCGCACGAGATGTTGACCAGCAGGCCGGGCTTGGGAGCTTCGTTCAGCGGCTCGCTGATCCCGATCTTCGTCGGCGGCTTCTTGTACTCCTCCACCGCCGCCTTGGCCGCCTCGACGGCGGAGGCCTCGGTGGTACCGGAACCGTCGAGCGCGCCGTCCGACGACGAGCAGGCCGCCGTCGCAAGCGCCAGGGATGCCACCAGGGCACCGAGCCTGACGTGGGTCTTCCGGGACATGTGCTTCTCCTTAGCTTCGTGAGGTCGGGCAGCCGGCATGGCCGAGCCGCCCGAGGTCGTCCCCGAGTCGTTGGGTGGTGTGGTGGTCCGGGGTTCCGGACCGGATGGCGCGGGTTCCGCGCATCGATCAGGCGGAGGCCGCCTGCCTGGCAAGAACCGACTCCGCGGCGTGCGCGCCGGCGAGCCAGCCGAAGACCATGGCCGGTGCCAGGGTTCCACCGGCGCCGCCGTAGGTGCCGCCCATCACCGACGACACGACGTTGCCGGTCGCGTACAGGCCGTCGATGGGCGCGCCGTCGACGTGCTCGACCTGTCCATTGACGTCCGTGCGGGGACCGCCCTTGGTCCCGAGGGCCCCCGGGTGCATCTGCACGGCGTAGTACGGCGCGGTGTCGATGGGGCCGAGCGTGGACTCGTGTCCGGTTCCGATACGTCGATCGCCCCAGTAGCGGTCATGGGCCGAGTCACCTCGGTTGAAGTCGTCGTCGTGCCCCTGGGCGCAGAAGCCGTTCCAGCGCTCGAGCGTCGCGGCGAGCTGGTCGGCGGGTGCGCCGATCCTCTCGGCGAGCTCCTCGACCGAGCCGGCCTGGATCAGCCAGTCGGGCACCGGCTGGCCGGCCTGGTGCACCGCGATGCCGTAGCGCTCGAGGTAGACCTGGTCGAAGATCATCCACGCCGGAAGGTTGGCGTAGCCGTAGCCGGTCGCGTCCATGACGTGGAAAGCCGCGCCGAGGGCGTTGTACTCCGTCGCCTCGTTGGCGAACCGCTGGCCCTTCGAGTTCACCATGATGGTCCGCGGCCAGGTCCGCTCGGGGTTGATCATCCAAGCCGTCATGCCTCGGCCCGGCACGTCGACATCGATCATCGGCACCCACCACGCCTCGCGCATGTTGCCCAGGGCAGCGCCCACCCGCATAACCATGCGCAGGCCGTCACCGGTGTTGGTGGGAACACTCGCGAAGCGCTCCAACGGTCCGCGCATGAAGGCCTGCTTGAGCCGCTCGTCTCGCTCGAACCCGCCGGTGGCGAGGATGACGGCTCCGGAACTCACTTCCTTGCGGCCCTCGGGCGTGTCGAAGACCGCGCCCCGGACCGCGCTGTTCTCGGTGATCAGTTCAACCGCCGCGTGGCTCACCTGCGGCTCGATGCCGCGGTCGAGACACGCGCGCAGCAGCGGGCCGATGAGGCCCTGCCCCGAGCCACGCTCGTCGCGCTCCTTGCGACGCTCCAGCTCCGCGGGATCGATGCCGAACACGGGCTGGTTGCCCAGCGGGCTCTCGCCCATCCTGGTGGAACCGTCCAACTGGGGCCCGCGAGTGACCCGCGCCGCCCACTCGCCGAGCTCGTCGAAGGGGTAGAGCGGGCATTCCAGCGAGCGGCCGCCGGCCGTCTTCCCTCCGACCTCCTCGGGGTGGTAGTCGGGAAAGGACTCGATCAACTGGAAGCGGGTGGGGGTGTTCTCCTCGAGCCAGGTGACCATCTCGGGCCCCGCCTCGACCAGCTCGCGGGCCAGCTTCTCGTCGATGAGGCCGTTGGACATCGCCATGATGTAGCCGACCGCTTCATCGGTGCTGTCCGGGATGCCGGCCTCGATCATGTGCGGGTTGTTCGGGATCCACACCATGCCGCCGGACCAGGCGCTGGTCCCTCCGACCTGGTCGCCCTTTTCGAACAGACCGACCCGAGCGCCGCCGTCGTGCGCCCGCAAGGCGGAGACGAGCGCACCGGCGCCGGTACCGATGACGATGACGTCGTAGTTGAGGCTCATGAGGGCTCCTGGTCCGATCGATGGGAGGTACTGCTGCGGTGTGATGGCCGCCACCCGAAGGCTGTGTGAGTCAGTCAAGTGTCCTGCATCACAGATGTCAATCCTTCCGAGGAATTGCGTCCAAAATTGGTCTTCTCACGCTTGGATCGGACCCGGAATGCGAGGCGATTCATCGGAAACTGGCGTGCGTCCATCAAGGTGGGAGGGCGCGTCGCCCGGCGGGTGGACGTCAGTACCGGGCGGATTGGCCACCGTCGACAGGCACCACGGCGGCGTTGACGTAGCTGGCGTCCTCCGACAGCAGGAACGCCACGACCGCAGCGACCTCCTCCGGTTCGGCAAAGCGCCCCGCCGGGTTGCCGGCGGCAAGCTGCTCGGCCGCCCGACGCGGGTCCTCGGGATCCAGCTGGCGCATCGACGCCTCCACCATGGGCGTCCAGGTGGCACCCGGCGCAATCGCATTCACCCGGATGCCCCATTGGCCGTACTCCACGGCGGAGTTGCGGGTGAGCCCGACGACGCCATGCTTTGCCGCGGCATAGCCGGACTGGCGGCCGATCCCGCGAATGCCGCCCACGGAAGCGCTGTTCACGACGTAGCCACCGCCCTGCGCGCGCATGATCGGCAGCACGGCCTCGAGGCCGAGGAACACGCCCGTGAGGTTGACGGCCAGGACTCGCTGGAACTCTGTTTCTGTGTAGTCCTCGGTGAGGTTCTGGGTGCCCTCGATGCCGGCGTTGTTGAAGAACCCGTCGATCCGGTGGAACCGGTCGAGCGTGGCCCGGACGTAGCGATCGGCATCGTGTCGCTGCGAGACGTCAGCCTGCGTCGTCAGCATCGCCGTGCCGGGCACGGCCGACTCGACGGCCTCCCTTGTCTCGACCAGTCCAGCCTCGGAGAGATCGACCAGGGAGAGTGCCGCCCCTTCGGCCGCGAGCCGCAGTGCCGCCGCGCGACCGAGGCCTGCCCCCGCGCCGGTGATGAGGACGGCACGGTCGTCGAAGCGCTTCATGGAGTGGCCACCTCCTGTGCGTGAATTCCCGACGGAGAGGATCAGTAGGGCAACGTGCCGCCGTCCACGTTGATGGTGGACCCGGTGATCCCCGCCCCCCCGGCTCCGGAGAGAAGAACGGCGACTGCGCCTACCTCCTCCACCGTGTTGAGCCGGCCGATGGCGGACTCCTTGGCGTAGTCGGCCTTGTACTCCTCGTAGGTGAGCCCGTTCTCCGCAGCGAAGGCGGGGCCGTTCTCCGCCATGAGGTCGGTCTCGATGCCTCCGGGGCAGATGGCATTGCAGGTGATGCCCTCGCGGCCGTACTCGTGGGCCACGGCCTTGGTGAGCCCCAGCATGGCGTGCTTTGCCGAGGTGTAGTGAGCCACGTTGGCCTTGTTGCCCAGCTTGCCGTTGACCGAGGCGATGTTGATGATCCGCCCGCCGCCCTGCTCGAGCATGTGCGGAATCGCGGCGCGGGTGGCGACGAAGGCCGAGTCGAGGATGAAGGCGAAGGCGTTGCGCCAGGACTCGTCACTCATCTGGTGGACCAGGGCGAAGCCGTCGACGCCGCCAGCGTTGTTGACCAGGATGTCGAGACGGCCGAACCGTTCGAGAGCGTGAGAGACCCAGGCCTCCACGTCGACCCGCGAGCGCGCATCGCCGCTCACGAAAGACGTGTGATCCGGCATCCCGATCTCCGCTAGGGCCTTCTCGCCCTTCTCGACGGAACGGCCCGTGAGGACGACTCGTGCGCCTTCGTCGAGCAGGGCCTCGGCGATCCCGCGCCCGATCCCTCGGCTCCCGGCGGTCACGAGCGCGACCTTTCCATCCAAGCTGCCCATCATGTCTCTCCTCGAGTCCTCGGACCGGTGGTCGCCGCGGGGCCTCGCCCCGGGCGCGGATCAGCGCGGAATGTCCTTCCACGGCGTGTTCTTGTCTGCCCGCGGCTCGGCGGGCAGGCCGAGCATCCGCTCGGCAATCAGGTTGCGCTGGACCTCGTCGGAGCCCCCCGCGATGCGGTACCCCGGCGCACCGAGCACGTGCTCGGTCCAGGCGAACGTGTCGGGCGTCCCGTCGTCGACGACCAGTCGCGGTCCGAGGACGTCCTGGGCGAAGGCGGAGACCTGCCGCAGGCGGTTGACCCACTGCAGCTTGCGCATCGAGCCGGTGACATCGGTCGAGTCCCTGCGAGCGACGGCGTCGCGTGCGAGCGCGACCTCCGCCAGGGTGTGGGAGACGACGAGGTCGGCGAGCCGCTGCCGGACCACGGGGTCCTCGAGGGCGCCGGTCGCTCGCGCGAGCGCGACGACGTCGTCGAGGCCGCCCCCTACGTGGGTGTTCTCGCCGCTGGAGGTGCGCTCGAAGCCGAGCGTCGTGAGCGCGACCTTCCAGCCCTCGCCCACCTCGCCCACGCGCAGGGCGTCGGGGATCCGGACCTCGGTCAGGAAGACTTCGTTGAAGCTCGACCCGCCGGACATCTGGCGGAGCGGCCGCACCTCGACGCCCTCGGCGTCGAGGGGGACCATGAAGGCGGTGATGCCGCGGTGCTTCGGCGCGTCCGGGTCGGTGCGGGCCAGGAGCTCGCCCCACTGGGCGAACTGGGCTCCCGACGTCCACACCTTCTGGCCGGTCACCACCCAGTGGTCGCCGTCGCGACGAGCACGGGCCGAGAGCGCGGCGAGGTCGCTGCCCGCCCCCGGCTCGGAGAAGAGCTGGCAGGCGAGCAGGTCTCCACGCAGCATCGGCTCGACGAGGGCGCGCAGCTCGTCGGTGCGGTCGTAGACCCGGAGGGTCGGGGCGATCAGATGGAGAGTCACCGACACGAGCTCGTGCGGGGCGGGGAGGTCGTAGGCGGCCTCCGCGCGCGCGAATGCCTGCTCGTACGACGACGGGAGTCCCGCGCCGCCGAGCTCGGTCGGCCAGCTGATCGCCCCGAAGCCTGCGTCGTACCGGCGGCGGACCCAGTCGGTCAGCCGGGCGATGAGGGCCGCCTCCTCGTCGTAGGCCAGGTCGTGGAAGACCGCGAGCGAGGAGTCAGCCTCTCGGCCCGACCGGGAGTCGCGCCGGGGCAGGCCTTGCGACTCCAGCCACTCGGTCGCACGCGCCAGGAAGCCCTCGAGGGTCTCGGGGCGGTCGGGAGCCAGGGTCATGTCAGTCCTCCAGGGAGACGAGGGCCTTGCCGATGACGGCACGCCCGTCGAGCAGGGTCAGGAACCCGCCGAACGCCTGGTCGATCCCCTGGCCGACGTAGGTCTCGGGGCTGACCACTGCGCCGTCACGGACCAAAGCGGTCATCTCGGCGAGGAACTCGTTGCGGCGGGCCTCGTGGTCGCCGACCAGGAAGCCCTCCATCCGCAGCCGGCGCCAGATCATCAGCAGGAGGTTGCGCGGGCCGGGCACGGGCTCGGTCGCGTTGTAGACCGCGATCATCCCGCACAGGGCGATCCGGCCGTTCTCCCGCATGGCACGGATGGCGGCCTCGAGGTGCTCGGCGCCGACGTTGTCGAAGTAGACGTCCAGCCCAGGGCGGTCGACCTCCTGGAGCGCCCCGGCGAGCAGGTCGCGGACCGGCCCGTCGTGGTAGTCGAAGGCAGTGTCGAAGCCGAAGTCCGCCACCACGCGCTTGGCCTTGTCCGGACCGCCGCAGCTGCCGATCGTGGTGCATCCCCGCGCCTTGGCGAGCTGTCCCGCGATGGCGCCGACGCCACCGGCCGCGGACGACACGAAGACCGTGTCGCCCTCGCGGGCGCCGGCGACGACGTCCAGCCCGACCCAGGCGGTGAAGCCGGTCTGGCCGAGCGCCCCGAGGTGGTCGGTGGCCTTGAGCCCGTCGACATCAACGACCTCGACGTCCTCGGGAGGCAGGGCGGCGTACTCGCGCCAGCCCTGCTGGTGCACGACCACGGAGCCCACCGGGACGGCAGGGTCGTCGGAGCGCTCCACGACGCCCGTCGCGTGGCCGGTCATCGGCTCACCGAGCGGGTAGGGCTCGACGTAGCTCTTGCTCTCCGACATGCGTCCGCGCATGTAGGGCTCCACCGACATGGCGGTGTTGCGGACCAGCACCTGGCCGGGCTCGACGACGAGGTCAGTGGTGACGACGTCGACGTCGTCGGGGACCGGGGTGCCGACCGGTCGGCGCACCAGGTGCACCTCCCGGCTGCGCACCGTCGTCACGGGGTGACGTCCCACTCGAGCCAGAGGTCCTCGAGGCCGAGCTGCGGCCCGGTCTCGCGGAGCTCGTCGACCTGCACCGCGCGGTAGTGGGGAATCCGCTTGTGCCACTCCTCGAGGGCGATGTTGAGCTCGCGACGGGCCAGGTGGGTCCCGAGGCACTTGTGCGGACCGGCGGCGAATGCGAGGTGCCCGGTGGCGTCGGTGCGCGTGAAGTCGACCCGGCTCGGGTCGGCGTACTTCGTCTCGTCACGAGTGGCCGAGGGAACCGTGAGCATGGCCATCTCGCCGGCGGACATCGGGCAGCCGTGGAACTCGGTGTCCTGGACGACCTTCCGCCCGTCCATCACGATCGAGTAGACGCGCAGCATCTCCTCGACGGCGACCGGGATCAGGGACGGGTCGTCGACGATCTGCTGGCGGTCCTCGGGGTGCTCGGAGAGGTGCAGCATCATGTAGCCGAGCTGGCTCTTGACCGTGTCGAGGCCGGCCAGCACCAGGACGCCGCAGATGTTGAGGAACTCCTCGTCGGTGATCGGCTCGTCCCCGATGCTCGACCGGCTGAGGTCGGTGAAGAAGTCGTCCTCGCGCGGGTGGGCCTTCCGGTCGGCGAGCAGCTCGACGAAGTAGCCGCGGATGCTCGCCTGCGCCTCCGTCATCGCCTCGGCGGCGTCCTCCGCCTCGGCGCCGAGACCGCCGAAGACCGTCTCCACCCACGGGACGAACTTCTTGGAGTCCTCGTGGGGCAGGCCCAGGATCTCCAGGAAGACCTTCGTCGGGAACTCCTTGGCGAACTCGTCGACGAAGTTGACGCGGCCGCGCGCCACCATCGGCTCGATGAAGGCGACGGCGTGCTCCCGGATCCGCTCCTCGCGGTCGCGGATCGCGCGCGGGGAGAACGGCGCGTTGAGCACCCGGCGGTAGAGCTTGTGCTTCGGCGGGTTCTCCATCGTGGGGATCCAGTGCCAGTCCGGCTCGGGAACCGTCGGGATGGTGGCCTCGCTGCTGAACACCTCGTGGTCGTGGAACGCGTCGCGCACGGTCTGGTCGTCGAGCAGCATCCAGAAGCCGCCCCCGAAGGTGTTCCACACGATCGGGGAGAGGGCTCGGAGGCGGTCCAGCTCGGAGTGGTAGCTGTGGATCGGCAGCGGCTGGTTGAAGTCGAAGTGCACGACCGGGCAGCCGCCCTTGGTCTGGCCCTCGAGCACCTCGACAGCGGGCTTGTCAGACATGCGCGACCTCGGCTTCCGGAGCGGGGACGAGCCGACCGAGGTCGACCGGGCGGTGCTCGACGGTGCCGACGACGAGGCGGAGCGACATGATCCGCCATTCGCCGTCGGCCAGCACCAGGTCGACGTCGTACCTGCTGTTCATCATCAGTGCGGTGTCGGAGGTCTCGTAGGCGACCTGATGCGACGTCAGGTAGGCGACAGCGCTCGCGCGCTCGCCCTCCAGTTCCACGCGCATCACCCGCAAGCTGTGCTGCTGCCAGCACAGGTGCGCGGTCGCGTCCAGCACCCAGCGCGCGATGGTGGCGCCCCCGGCGAGGTCGGCGTCGGCGTCGTATGACGCCTCGGCGTCCGGATGGAAGAGACGCTCGAGCGTCGCTCCGTCGCGCTCGTCACAGGCGAGCGCGTAGGACGTCATCACCTCGGCCACCCGCAGCCGCTCGACGGCGGAGCGGATCGAGGCGTCGGTGCCGGGGTCCTGTTGCAGCATGTCCTTCTCCTGTCGGTGTCCGCGATCGACGCGGTCGTGGACTCCCGGCGGTTGAGACCTCAATCACTTGCCGGGCGTGACCCCGATTACACTCGGCCTTCGCGATGCAGTCAATGCTTCGGAGGAATTTTCCTCATGATGTTTAGGCCGGGACTGCTTGACACCGTCCGCGATGATTCCTCATCATGATTCCGTGACGCCGCTCACATCGCAGACCCTAGGAGCCCGGATGCCGTCGACCGCTGACCGACCGCCCGTCCACGTCCTCTTCGGCAGCCAGACCGGCAACGCCGAGATCATCGCCATGGACGCCGCGGACGCCTTCACGGCGGCCGGGTTCACCACGAAGCTGCTCGGGATGGACGAGATCGGCGCGGGTGACCTCACCGGGATGAGCCAGGTCGTCCTCGTCAGCTCCACCTACGACGACGGCGACATGCCCGACAACGCACAAGACCTGTGGGACGAGCTCGAGGTCGAGGCGCCGGCGCTCGACCACGTCCGCTACGCCGTGCTCGCGCTGGGCGACTCGTCGTACGACGACTTCTGCGCCGCCGGCCGCCACTTCGACGAGAAGCTCGCGGAGCTCGGCGGGCAGCGGGTGCTCGCGCGGGTCGAGTGCGACCTCGACTACGAGCAGCCCTCCCGCCAGTGGATCAAGGCCACGGTGGAGACCTTCGGGTCGATCGGCGCGACGGGCGGACCCGTCGAGACCCGCGTCGCCGAGGTGCAGGCGTCCGACGCGCCGGCCCAGAGGTGGACCCGCCGGACGCCCTACCTGGCGGACCTGACCGTCGCGACCCTCCTGTCCGGCGACGGCTCCCGCAAGGCGGTCCACCACTACGAGGTCGACCTCGGCGACAGCGGCATCACCTACGAGCCCGGGGACTCCCTCGGACTGGTTCCCGTCAACCCCGCCGACCTGGTCGACGGGACCATCTCTGCCCTGGGTGTCCGGGCCAGCGAACCGACCCCCAGCGGCGAGGGGTCCTGGACCGAGGTGCTCACCCACCAGCGGGAGCTGCGGCTGCCGGGTCGCGAGCTGGTCGCGTGGGTCGCCGAGACGTCCGGGGACGTTGAGCTCGACCACCTGCTCTCGACCGGCGACCGCGAGGCGCTGGACGCCTGGCTGTGGGGTCGTGACGTGCTCGACCTGCTGCGCCTGGTCCCTGCCGAGAACCGGGACGCGGCGCGGGTCCTGGCGCTGCTGGGCCCGGTCCAGCACCGGTCCTACTCCATCAGTTCCGCCCCGAGCCGCAGCCCCCGCACGGCAGAGCTGCTCGTCTCCTGCGTGCGCTACCACCGCGACGGCCGCGACCGGGTGGGCGCCGGGACGAGCACCCTCGGCCCGGCTCCGCGGTCGGGCGAGGGGGCCCGCGTGGCCGTCTTCCTCGCGCCCAACCCGAGCTTCCGGCTGCCCGACGACGACCGGCCGGTGATCATGGTCGGCCCGGGCGTCGGCGTGGCGCCGTTCCGCTCCTTCCTCCTCGAGCGGGAGTCGCGCGCCGCGACGGGTCGCAACTGGCTGTTCTTCGGCGACCAGCACGAGGCCTGCGACTTCCTCTACCGCGAGGAGCTCACGAAGTGGACGGCCAGCGGGCTGCTCACCGAGCTCACCACGGCGTTCTCCCGCGACCAGGACCACAAGGTCTACGTCCAGGACCGGCTGGTGGCCCGGGGGGAGGACGTCTACCGCTGGCTGGAGGAGGACGCCCACTTCTACGTCTGTGGCGACGGCACCGCCATGTCGCACGCCGTCGAGGCTGCCCTCGTCGAGGTGGTCGCCAAGCACGGCGACCGCTCCGAGGCCGAGGCGTGGGACTACGTGGCCGACCTGAAGCGGCAGCGCCGGTACTCCCAGGACGTCTACTGATCGACCCGCGCGCCGCCGACGAAGGTGGCGCGCACCGGTGACTCCGTTGCGCCTGCCACCACCCGGTCCAGCACCTCGCTGAGGGGACTGTCCAGGAGGCAGAGGTCGGCGGGCGCGCCCGGCTCCACGCGTCGTACGGCGCCGGCCGGATCGGCCGGGGACGTGAGGTAGGACCGCAGCGCGACGCCGGGGTCGATGCTCTCGTCGCCGAGCCACGGCGAGCCGGGGCCCGGTCCGGCCGAGGCGGCCAGCCGGATCGTGGTCCAGGGGTCGGGGTCGCCGTACGGCGCGTCGCTGCTCAGCACGACGGGCACCCCGCGCTCGACCAGGCCGCGCACCCGCCACAGCCACGGGCGCTCCGCGGGCTCGGCCTCCTCGAGCATGGCGGCACCGCGACGGGCCGCCACCGAGGGCTGCGTGACCACCACCAGGCCCAGCTCCGCGAGGCGGTCCGCCGTACGGTCGTCGCACACGGCCGCATGCTCGACCCGGTCGCCCGGCACCACGCCGACCTCGTCGAGCACCGCGAGCACCAGGGCGAGCGCCGTCGCGGAGACGGCGTGCAGGGCCACGGGCCGGCCCTCGGCGCGGGCCGCGGCGACGCCCGCGCGGAGCCGGGGCCAGGCGTCGTCGTCGTGGTCGGTGACCAGGACCTTCCTCGGCAGCGCCCGGACCCCCGGACCCAGCGAGCAGACCCGCTGGGGCACCGCCGCCCGGACCGTCGCGAGGGCCGAGGGCTCCAGGTCCGGGGTCGCGTCGGTGAGGCCGGTGACGCCCCAGCGGGCGTACGCCGTCCCGACCTCGGTGAGCTGCGCGGTGAGGTCGAGGGCCGCCAGGGCGCCCTCCCAACGGCCGCGCTCGCGCCAGACCCGTCCCGTGCGTCGCTCCTCCTCGGTCAGGTGGTCACCGAGCTCCTCGATCGCGGCGGAGCTCAGCACCCACAGCGCTCCGGACCGGTGCTGCGCGCGGACCGGCCGCCCCGGCCACACGGCGTCCAGGTCGGCCCGGGTGGCGTCGTCGTCGCCGAGCCCGACGACGCGCAGCCAGCCCCCGTCGTCCGCGGCAGCCGGGCCGCCGAGCGAGGCGTCGGCGGCCGGGAGAGGACCACCGCGCAGGTCCAGCGAGGCCCGGGCCGCCGCGGCGGCGAGGACGTGGACGTGGTGGTCGTGGAGCCCGGGGAGCAGGGCGCCGCCGCCGGCTTCCAGCACGGGTTCGCCGGGGTGGGGCTCCAACCGGGGCGCCAGCTCGGCGACGACGCCGTCGGCCAGCCGGCAGTCGACGAGCCGGCCGTCCAGCAGCGCCCCGCGCAGCAGGAGGGGGTCAGGTCCCGACACCGTCGACGAGTCCCCACTCGAGGGCGACGTCGAGCCCCAGACGCCGGCCGGACATGGCCCACCACAGCACCCGGTGCCGTCCGATCCTGCGGGTCAGGCTCACGGTGCCGCCCGCGCCGGGAACCAGCCCCATCGCGAGCTCGGGGAGGCCGAGCGAGACGTCCGGGCGCGCCAGGACGGTGCCGGCGAAGGCCGCCAGCTCGATGCCGGAGCCGATGCAGCTCCCGTGCAGGTGCACGGTGACCCGCTCGCGCATCGCCTCGACGACCAGCCCCGGGTGGGCGCCGACCCGGAGCCGGTGGGCGAGGGCCAGGTCCGTCGCCGAGCCGAACTCGTCGAGGTCTCCCCCTGCGCAGAAGTCGGGCCCCTCCCCGCGCAGCGACACCGCGACGCGCGGCTCCAGGACGGCCACGTCGAAGGCCTCCAGCAGCGCGTCGCGCATCCGGGCGTCGTACGCGTTGCGGCGCCGCGGCCGCGTGAGCGTGATCTCGAGCTGGTCGCCCTGGCGCTCGCAGCGCACCCGCTCGGCCTCGCGGTCCTGCTGGTCGTCCGCGCGGCGGCCGGGCCGGTCGCGCTCCGCGAGCCACCTGCGGAACTCCGCACCGCCCAAGAGGGCGGAGTACGTCGCCGACTCCGCCACCAGTGCGGCTTCGACGGGAAGTGCCTCGGTCAGCCGCAGGAGCCGGGCGAGCGCCCACGTCGCGTGCGGGCTGCGCACGCCGGTGGCGAGCAGTGCGCCGAGGTCCGCGTCGACGTCGTCGCTGACCACCACGCCGGGCGCCTGCGTCCCGGCACTGCTACGCGGGGCGATCGCGATGTCGAGGAGGTCGAGCAGGCCGGCGTCCGTCTCGCAGTCCCGGAGCACGCCCACCAGCACGGCCCTCCGGCGCACTGCGCCCCATTGGGCGCGGAGCTCGGCAGACCCGGACACCTCGTCGGCGTCCACGACCGCGACGGGCGACCGGTCGAGGTCCGTGGCGGCGAAGTCCCCGGGCGCCGCCGACGGCGCCGGGAGGTCGAGCATGATGGGGAGTATGCCACCGGAGCGCCCCGCCGAGCCGCCCGCGGGGGATCCCCTCCCGTCGTCGACGCTCGAGGGCCAAAGGCTCCTCGCCTCCCTCGGGTACGACGCCCTGCCGCTCCGCTCGCCCAGCCGGTCCACGGTCGAGGACTGGGCGGAGTCGGGGCTGATGGACCTCACCCGGGACACGGCGGGCCGGCCGCTGCGTCCCCGCGGGATCCCCGCGACCGTCGCCCGGGGCGCGGCGGCGGCACTGACTGCCGTGACCGAGCGGAGGTTCGGCCGCGTCCTGGCGGGGGGATCGCTCGACGGCGCCGCCCTGCTCGCCGAGCGGGCAGCGCTGGCCGCCGACGCCGCGGCGTCCCGCGCGCCGCAGACCTCACGCGGTGGCCGTGCCCGCTTCGTGCGCGCCCGCGACGGATGGTGGGTGCTGCACCTCGCCCGGGAGTCCGACGAACAGCTCGTACCGGCGCTGGTGGAGGACGACGTGACCGAGCCGTGGCGGGCGGTCGAGCAGTGGGCGGCCGCGCTGCCGGCAGCCGTCGCCGTCGAGCGGGCGGTGATGCTCGGCCTGGCTGCCTCGGTGCCCGGCGAGACGGCCCCGGCGTCCGCCCCGTGGTCGGTCCGCAGCTCCCCCGGCTCGGCGTCCCGTCGCCCTCGGCGCGGATCCGACGCGCCGGGACGGGTGGTCAACCTCGGAGCCCTGTGGGCGGGGCCGCTCGCGGCGCAGCTGCTCGGCGAGGTCGGGTTCGAGGTGGTCCACGTGGAGAGCTCGGGCCGGCCCGACGCCTCCCGCTGGGGCGATCCGGGGCTCCACGAGCTCCTGCACTGGGGGGCGCAGCAGGTGACCCTCGACTTCGGGTCCCGGGGCGGGCGGGAGGAGCTCGCGGCCCTCGTCTCATCGGCAGACGTGGTCATCGAGGCCAGCCGGCCCCGCGCCTTCGAGGACCTCGGCATCGCCGCCCGGGACGTGATGGCGGACGGGCGCGGCCGGACCTGGCTGCAGATCACCGGCCACGGGCCCGACCAGCCCCTGCGGGTGGGCTTCGGCGACGACGCCGCGGTCGCCGGCGGCCTGCTGGCCGAGCATCCCGACGGCACGCCCGACTTCAGCGGCGACGCGCTCGCGGACCCGTTGACCGGCCTGCTCGGCGCGCTGGCCGTCGCTGCGCTGCACGACCCGGCGCGCGCCACCCACGTCGCGGTCTCGCTGGCCGGCGCGGCGGCGAACTGCCGGGCGGCCGGCGACGTGCCCTGGGGCGAGGAGCTGCCGGAGGCCCTGCCCCCGCGCCACCGCGGTTGCCGCGACGACGACAAAAGATCATGATGAATCGGCCCGATTTCATTGACTTGGGTCCGCACGCGGCTGTGTAATCCGGGCAGCACCCGCGAACGCCAGGAGAGTCATGTCCACCACCACCGTCGCGGCGACGACCGACGTGGCGTCGTTCGCAATCACGACGCACTACTACCACTACGACCAGCAGGGCGTGGTCTTCAACATGTGGTACCTGTCCTTCCTCGAAGACGCCCGCAACGCCTGGTTTGCCCACCGCGGCTACCCCCTCGAGCAGCTGCTCGCCGACGGCTTCGACATCCAGGTGGTCCACGTGGACCTCGCCTGGAAGGCCGCGGTCCGGTACGGCGACCACGTGCGGGTCGAGGTCCGCACGGAGCGGGTCGGCACGACCAGCCTGACCCTGGCCTTCGCCGTCCTGGCGGGCGACGAGGTGTGCGCGAGCGGGACCTCGACGTACGTCATCGTGGACGGCGCCATCAACGGCAAGGCTGCCGTGCCTCCTGCGATGCGGGACGCGCTCCTGGTGGGCGGGACCACCTCGGCTCGTGACTGACGACGTCCGAACGGTCACCCCGGACTCGCGACCGGGCCCGGACCCCACGGCGGGTGGCCGGACCAGGACGGTGCGCTTCGACGGACCGGGCCGGGGCTTCCGGATCGAGGAGCGGGACGCCCCCGTGCCCGGCGCCGCCGAATGCCTCGTGCGGGTCGGCGCCGTGGGCCTGTGCGGCTCCGACGCCCACATCGTCTCGGGCCACACGCCCACGGGTCACGTGCCGATGACCCTGGGCCACGAGATCGCTGGCACGGTCCTCGCGGCACCGGTCGGAGCCCCCGTCGGCCCGGGCGACGCCGTCTTCGTCAACCCGATCCTCGGTTGCGGCCGATGCCGGGCGTGCGCGGACCAGGAGACCAACCTCTGTCCCCGGCGCAGGATGCTCGGCATCCAGGTGGACGGGGGGCTGACCCAGCTGCTCGCCGTGCCTGCGGAGAACCTCGTGGCCCTGCCGCCCGGAGCCGACCTGCTCTCGGCCCCCCTGATCGAGTCCGCCGGCACGGCGCACCACGCGCTGCGGGCCGGGCGGGCCGGCCCCTCGGACACGGTCGTGGTGTTCGGCGCCGGGGGGCTGGGGATGCAGGTCCTGCGCCTGGCGCGCGCACGGGGCGCGCGCGTCGTTGCTCTCGACCTCGATCCGCTCGCTCGCGAGCGCGCCGTGGCTGCCGGCGCCGTCGCCGGCCTGGACCCGACCGCTCAGGACGTCGCCGCCCTGCTCGCGGACCTGGACGCCCCGGACGGGTGCGACGTCGTCGTGGACTGCGTCGGCGCGCCCTCCACGGTGGAGTCCGGGCTGGCGCTGCTGCGGCCGGGCGGCCGGTGCGTGGTGGTGGGGATCGGCGTCGACCCGCCTGCCCTTCCCCCACCGGGCCAGTTCGTCCGCCGCTCGCTGACCCTCTCCGCGGTCTACGCCTACAGCGGGGCGGACATCGCCGCGGTGGTGGCCGCCGTCGGCGACGGGACGTTGCCGCTGCGCCCCTCGGTGAGCCGCGTGGTCGGCCTCGACGACGTCGAAGCGGCCCTGGCCGACCTGAAGACCCGCCAGGGATCGCCGGTTCGCATCGTCGTCGACCCCTGGCTCGGAACCCCTCACTCCTGGAGCACGCAATGAGCACCCACCTCCTCGCCGGCCGTCGCATCCTCGTCACGGGCGGCAGTCGAGGACTGGGCCTTGCCATGGCTCGGGCCGCCGGCGAAGCAGGTGCCGAGCTCGTCCTGGTGGCCCGCAGCGCCCCCCAGCTCGACGACGCAGTGGCCGAGCTCGTCGACTCAGGCATCCGGGCGACCGCCGTGGCGGCGGACCTCGCCGACGCCGCGCAGCTCGACGCGTTGGTGGCGCGCGTCTCCAGCGACGGCCTCCATGGCGTCGTGCACGCTGCAGGAGTCCAGCACCGCGCTCCCGCCACGGACTTCGGCGACGACGACTTCCAGCGCGTCGTCGCGCTGAACCTGGAGTCGCCGTTCCGGCTCACCCGGGAGCTGGTGCGCCACGACGCGCGGGGAACCCTGCGCAGCGTCGTGCTCATCGGCTCGCTGGGCAGCTCGATCGCAATTCCGCGCGCCGTGGCCTACGCCGCCTCCAAGGCGGGCCTCCTCGGGATGGCGCGCACGCTCGCGACGGAGTGGGCGGCGCGCGACATCCGGGTCAACGTGCTGTCGCCCGGCTACTTCTACACCGAGCTCACCGCGGACCTGCTCGACGACCCCGAGCAGCACGCACGCGTCACCAGCCGGATCCCGATGGGGCGCCTCGGCCGTCCCGCGGAGCTGGGAGGGGCCGCGGTGTTCCTGCTCTCGGACTGGGCCGGCTACGTCACGGGCCAACAGCTCGTCGTCGACGGCGGCTGGCTGGGGTCGTAGCCAGCCGTCAGCGCAACGCCTGCCGGGCGAGCTCCAGGTAGGGCTCGACCGTCTGGCCGGCCGTGTCGAAGCCGGCACCGGAGCCCGAGCCGGCGCGCCGGCGGTGGTCGATGCCGGCGGAGATGACCGCGACCTTGAAGCACGCGAGCGCGCGGTGGAAGTCCCAGCTCTCCAGGGCGACGCCGCCGACGCGCTCGTAGGTGGCGGCGAGGTCGTCGGCCTTGGGCAGCCGGGGGCTGGTCTAGGCGCTCGGGGCGCCGATGACCAGGTCGAAGGCCTCGTCCCGGTAGGCGCACATCATCGCGACGTCGGCGACCGGGTCACCGATCGTCGAGAGCTCCCAGTCGACGACGGCCGCCACCTCCCCCTGACCCGGCGCACCGGGTGCGCCGATCAGCGCGTTGTCGACGCGGTAGTCGCCGTGCACCACGGAGACGGCCCGCTGCTCGGGGAGGTCGGCATCGAGCCCGCGGAGCACCTCGGCGGCCAGCGGGCCGAGCGCCTCGGTGCCCACCGTCTCCCACTGTCCGGACCACCGGCGCAGCTGGCGGGCCGCGTACCCGTCGGGGCGGCCGAACTTCGTCAGGCCGATCGCCTCGTGGTCGACGCGGTGCAGGGCGGCGAGCGTCTCGAGGAGGCTGTCGACCACGACGACCAGCGCGTCGTCGTCGTACGACGCCAGGTCGGCCTGGGTGCGGACGCCGACGCCGTCGACGAAGCCGCTGACGGTGAACGGCACTCCCAGCACGTCCTCGTCATCGCACAGCAGCACCGCCGGCGCGACCGGGACGTCGGTCGCCATCAGAGCCGCGGTGACCCGGTGCTCGCGGGCGACGTCGTGGGCCGACGCCGTCCGGCCCGTGCGCGGCGGCGTGCGCAGCACCCATCGGGAGGCGCCGTCGCTCACGACGTAGGTCAGGTTCGAGCGCCCGCCCGCGATCGGCGACGCCATCAGCGGGCCGGCGACAGGCACGCCCGCCGCGGACATCCGCTCCGCGACGACCCTGAGCTCGTCGGCGGAGAGCTCCGTCACTGCCGAGCCTCGGCCAGGCGTCGTACCGCCCGCTTCGCGATCGACCAGCGGTGCACCTCCGAGGGGCCGTCGTAGATCCGGAACGGCCGGATCTCGCGGGCGATCCGCGCCACGGGCAGGTCGCGGGAGACGCCGAGGCCGCCGCACATCTGGACGGCACGATCGGCCACCCGGTGCAGCGCCTCGGCGGCGAACGTCTTCGCGATGGACGTCGACTCCGACGCGCGGCTGCCGGCGTCGAGCTCGCGGCAGGCGGTGAGCAGGAGGGCGTGGGTCGCCGCCAGGTCGATCTCGTTGTCGGCGATCATCTGCTGCATCATCCCCAGGTCCGCGAGCCGGCCGCCGAACGCCGGGCGCTCCGCCACGTGGCGGACGGCGACCTCGTGGGCGCGCCGGGCCGCGCCGGACCAGCGCATCACGTGGGTCATCCGGGCCGGGCCGAGCCGGACCTGCGCGTAGCGAAAGCCCTCGTCGACCCCACCCAGGACGTGGTCGTCCGGGACGAACATGTCGGTGAACCGCATCTCGCAGTGACCGCCGAGCATCGAGCGGTCCACGGTGCCGATGTGGCGCACCACCTCCAGCCCCTCGGAGTCCGCGGGCGCCAGGAACATCGTGGCGCCTCCGGCCTCGCCCGGCTCACCGCTGGTGCGGGCCATCACGATGAAGAACCCCGCGCCGTCGGCACCGGTGATGAACCACTTGTGGCCGTTGACGACCCAGCCGCCGTCGACCCTGGTCGCCCGCGTGGCGAGCATCGACGGGTCGGCGCCGGCCCCTGGGGACGGCTCGGTCATCGCGAAGGCCGACCGCATCTCGCCGCGGACCAGCGGTCGGAGGAACCGCTCGCGCTGCGCCGCGGTCGCGACGTGGTCGAGGAGATGGATGTTGCCCTCGTCGGGCGCGTTCACGTTGATCGCCATCGGGCCGAAGAGGCCGTAGCCCGCCGCTTCGAAGACCGGCGCCCGGTCGACCATGCCCAGGCCGAGCCCCCCGCAGTCGACCGGCCCGTGCGGGGCGAGCAGGCCCGATGCCGCGGCCCTGCCCTGGAGCTCCTTGCGGAGCGTCTCGCCGCCGGCGGCCTCCACGTCGCCGTCGAACTCGTCCTCGACCGGCAGCACCTCGCGCCGGACGAAATCCTCGGTCGCCGCAACCACCGCCGTCACGTCGTGCTGCTGTCCCACGGTCCACCCGCTCCTCACCGACCGAGCGATCGCTCGGCCATCCGGAACGGACTCTCCCACCCCGACGGGGCGGGGTCAAGGGAAGGTCGGCCGTCGCCGATCAGACCGCGCCGGTTCAGACCCCGACGAGCCGGCGGGCCAGCGCCAGGTGGCGCTCGACCAGGACGTCCGCCGCGACCGGACCCCGGGGGTCGTACCAGGTCGCGACCCCGACGCACAGCGTCGCCACCGCGCGCACGGTCTCGGCCGGGTGCGGGACGTCGAACTCACCGGCCGCCACCCCGTCGGCCACCACGCGGGCGATCATCTGCTGCTGCTCGTCGCGCAGGGCGACGTACCGCGTCCGGTTGGCCGGATCGAGGCTCCGGATCTCGCTCGAGGCCACGAACGCCTCGAGCCGGCGCTCGAGGTGGAACCGGAGCAGCGCCTCGACCAGCGCGTCGAACCGCGCCGTCGGCGAGCTCGCACCGGCGGCCTCGAGCGCGGCGGTCGTACGCCGGAGCAGGTCGTCCATGACCGCCACCATGAGGGCCATCAGGACATCCTGCTTCGACCGGTAGTGGTGGTACAGGCCCGGCACGGACAGCCCGGCCCCAGCCGCGATGTCTCGGATGCTCGTCCCGTGGTAGCCCTGCTCGGCGAACGCGTCGAGGGCGCTCGCCAGAACGCGAGGCATGCTCGCGGGCCCCGCGTCGCGCACCGTCTTCGACACGCCCTCACCCTAGTGACCCGCGAGCCGGCACCACGCCACTCCGCCCTGTCGGGTCGAGATCCCGGAGCGCCAGCGTTCGCCAGGACCGCGACCAGACGTCGAAGCACCGTCGTCCCCATGCCCTCACCGAGCACCACGCCATCCTGATGGCGATTGTCACCCGCAAGCCCGAAGGAGCCGCCGCTGCGATGCGCCTCCACGTGGCGTCAGCGCGACAGACACTGCTGCTCACGGTGACTGGGAATGCGCCGACCGCATGAGCCCCTGCCGTACGGGCACCGGCCGGGGCTCCCTGGCTCAGGACAAGCGCCACGCCAAGGCAGTGGTCAAGGCAGTCGGACCTTGACCGTCGTGTCGCCGGCCGCGCTGACGAGGTCGACGTTGCCGCCGTGCGCCTCGATGATCGCGCTCACCAGCGCGAGCCCGAGTCCGGCTCCCCCATCGCGGCGACGGGAGGCGTCGCCCCGAGTGAAGCGTTCGAAGGCGCCATCGACGAGGTCGAGCGGGAACCCCGGCCCGTCGTCGTGTACGTCGAAGCCGTCCTGCCTGACCGTCACGGTGACGGTGGTGCCTGCCGGGGTGTGCTTGCGCGCGTTGGTGAGCAGGTTGCTGAGGACCTGGTGGAGTCGGAGGTCGTCGCCGATCACCCCGACGGGCTCGCCGCCCGGTGGCAGCACGACCTGCCACCGGTGGTCGGGCGCCACGACGCGGGCGTCATCGACGGCCTCGAGAGCGAGACGAGTGAGGTCGACGGGGTCCCTCATCAGCCACGACGAGCTCCACGTCAGGATGGAGGGGCACGGCCAGAACCTCGAGGCCGTCGCCGAGGACATCGGCGTCGACCCGCAGACGCTCATCGACGCGCTCGTCGACTCGTGGAACCCCGCAATCGACAACCTCCTCGAGGCCGGCACGATCACCCAGGACGAGGCCGACGAGTACGAAGCGGCGCTCGAGGAGGCGTTCACCTTCCGCGTCAGCTGGGACGGTGAGGAGGAGACCCCCACCTTCTCCGACCCGGAGGCCTGAGCCGTGGCCGGCGCGCTCCGCCGGCTGGCACTCGCGGGGGGAGCCGCGGCCGCAGCGGCCGTGGCTCTCCTCCCCTCGCCTGCCGACGCGCACAACCTCGACAGCAGCACCCTCTCGGTCCACGCCAGCGACGACGGCACGGACGCCACGATCAGCATCGCCCTCGAGACGCTCGACCAGGCACTCGGCACCGAGTACAGAAGCAGCGACATCGCGTCGTACTCCGACGAGCTCACCGCCTACCTCGCCGACCACCTCGCCGTCACCCGCGACGACGGGACTGAATGGACCGAGACCTTCACCGACGTCACGCGCGAGACGGTCGACGGCATCGACTCGATCAACGTCGAGGTCAGCCTCGACCCCGGTACCGCAGACACCTCGTCCTTCGACATGACTTACGACGCCGTCATCGAGGCCCTGCCCGACCACGAGGCCGTCGTCGTCCTCACCGACGCCAGCGGCGACATCTCGACCCCCGGCGTCCTCACCTCCTCCGACACCACCCTCACCATCGGCTCCGGCAGCTCGGACACCGCCGACGCCTCGACAGGGCTCGTCGACATGATCGGTTACGGGTTCCACCACGTGCTGGAGGGCGCCGACCACCTGCTCTTCGTGGTCGCACTCCTGCTCACCGCGCCCGTCGCCTACGCGGCCGGACGCTGGCAGCCCCGCCCGCGCATCTCGGCGACCCTGCGCGACGTGGTCGGCGTCGTGACGGCATTCACCGTCGGACACTCCGCGACACTCATCGCCTCCGCGCTGGGCTGGGTGAACGTGCCCTCGCAGGCGGTGGAGATCCTGATCGCGCTGTCGGTCGCCGTGGCCGCCGTCCACGCCGTCCGGCCACTGGTGCGCGCCGGGGAACGGATGATCGCCCTGGGCTTCGGCCTCGTGCATGGTCTCGCGTTCGCCGGAATCCTCGGCGACCTCGGCCTGTCCGGGTCGACGTCGATCGCGATGCTCCTGGCGTTCAACGTGGGCGTCGAGCTCGCACAGCTCACCGCGACGCTGGCGCTCTTCCCCTCCCTCTACCTCCTGGCCCGCACCCGGCTCTACCCGGCCGTCCGGTTCGTCCTCGGCGCCCTCGCGGGACTGGCAGCCGCGGGCTGGCTCGTCGAACGGCTCGGCCTCCTCGCCAATCCGCTCGGCGCGGTCGAGGACGCAGCCATCGCCCACTCCTGGCATGTCGCGCTCGGCCTCGGGCTCATTGCCGCGCTCGCAACGGTCGGTGCGACCCGGACCGACAGACCGAACATCGCGAGGCGTGTAGGGCCGCAGGCGCACAAGGTGGCCAAACGAGACATCCCCGATCGGCCGAGCATGCTCAGCGAGCGTGCCGCGTCGTGCAACTCCCGGCGGACGGTGCGCCCCCAGGGGTGCACGGCGGCCGAAAGACCCTAGTCAGAAAGTTGTCGCGGATTGATCGCCCGCACTCACCGCTGCTACTTAGGTGACTGAGACCAGCACTCACACGCAGATGAGGAGGAGCACGCCGCAGCCACGGCGCCAACCGAACAACGCAAGGCACCTTCGCCCCCGCGATCCGACCTCGGCCGGAATCGACGAAGCCCCGGATCTGAGACCCGGGGCCTGTCACGACGTGCGCGAGGGGGGAGTTGAACCGTAGGAACGCCACGCTCAACCCCGCGTGAACCACGGTCGTGAGCGTGAAACCGGTGTCCCGTTGCCTCCGGTTGCCTCCCGTTACCTCGGGGGCGTGCACCCCAGGGGTGCACCAGCCGTTCTTGAGTTGCACCAGCTTGACGGCCGGCACCTACACCTTAGGTGAGACGAAACGTGCCCGTACGACGGATCGGTGTTCAGCGACTCTCACGGCGAGACCTCCACCGGAGATGGACCGAAAATCGGGGGCAGGACAATCGAATTAGGCGGTTGCGGTCTCGGCCGCGATGAAGACCTCCGCAAGGCTGCGGTGCAGGGCGGGGCCGCCCGGGAGACGTTCAAGCAGCTCCTCGGCGGACCGTTCGTCCATCTTGATGCGCATCTTGACGAACTCTGGGTTGTCCAGTCCGACGAGCTTCCGCTGAACTGCGGTCGTGACTGCCTGTCCGATGACGGGACTGTCCTGGTGGAGTGGGTCGAGGTGGACGACGAAGCGGACGTCGAGGTCCTCGTCGTCTGCCTTCTTGACGAGCTCGTCGTAGGAAGCCTTGATGCCCTGGTAGAAGCGATCTTCGCGCATTGAGATCGTGGCGAAGCCTTTCAGCTTGCATGCTGCGATCACACCGCTCATGAAGTCGTCGACCGTGATGTCTGTGGTCACGAAGCCATCCTGACTGGTAGCGCCGACAATCGGCTGATCGACGCTGAGCGCTCCATGGGGCCATGGTACCGCTCAACCCTGTTTGTGTAGTGGTACGTTCGTACTGGTACGTTTGTACGATGCCACGCGGGTCGACGTTGTCCCATGGCGAGGTCTTGGGACGCGCTTTGGGTCGCCTCGTAGCGGACGCTCGACGGCAGCGACGTCTGTCGCAAGAGGCGGTCGCTCGATCCGCGGGCATCTCGATCGAGACGCTTCGAAAGTTGGAGCAAGGCAAGCGGACGGGTCCAGATCTGTTCACAGTGGCGGGGATCGCGCGATCGCTCGATCTGTCGCTCGATCTGTTGCTGGCAAGGGTGTACGAGGTGACGGCGGATGACGCATCTGCGCCTGACGCGTCTAGCGTCGACGACTGACGCTCCGCCTGTCAGCGCAATCCTCAGAGGATTGGCTTGGTCTGAGTGGATCACCTCTTGGTCCGCCGCTGAAGAAGTGGACGCCACTGGGGACCGGCCGCCCACAGAACGGTGAGACTGGCGGTAGGCGTGTTGAACGGGCCGGTGAGGAGCAGACCTTTGTTGCCGAAGCCAAAGACTCGCTGATCGATCCAGTCGTCGTCTCGCTCCTTGCCGTTGTGGTGCCGCAACGCCTCGGTGGCGTGCTGCCTCACGAACTCTTCGAAGTGCTCCCGCTCGCCAGGCTCCAGAACGGTCTCGAGTGTTGGGATGTCGTCTTCGTTGATGCCAACTCTCACCTTGACGTCGAGCCCGATGGCCTTGGCCGCTTGTTCGAGTTTTTGTGCTCCGTCTCGGGTGCCAGCGGCGAATACGAATGCAAGCGGCCTGTTGCGAAGTTGCTCCTTGAGCAGATCCGACAACTCTTCGCGCTCTTCGTCTAGTCCTTCGGTCCTCTCTGCACCCATCCATGCCTGGACGATGTCTGTTGCTTGGCGGCCGGTACCAATGAAGTCGTCGACGAACAGGATGGGGGCATCCCGGGCCACTGCTTCTCCCACCGAACCGATTGCCAGGCCGCCCTCCTCAGCAACATCGCCCAAGAAGTAGGTGAGAACAGCACTCGAGTCTTTCGCGGTACCGAGCGGGGCGCACGAAGCCCCATGGAACTCCTGCTCGTCGTCCAAGAACGCACGGACGGCACGAGCAACGTCGACCCGACCGATGAGTTTGATGGCCTCGAGGACTTTCAGGGCGGAGCCAACGAGACGGTCGTCGCCGAACGCGAACTGTCGGACGAAATTCTCCACCTGGGCCTTGCCCACCGTTCCTGACGGTCCGAGGTCTCGTGCGGCGTCGGTCGAGCGGGCGGGTCCCCAGTAGCCTTGCAGTTTCTCTGCGATGGTCCGAACACGGTCAGGAAAGTCAGCTTGGGACAAGATGGCTGGACGAGCGCGCAACTCGGGCGAGCGACCGTCGAACCATCCCGTGGCTTCCAGACGCCGCCGCAAGTCGTCGAGTACGTCGTGCTTCTGCTTGGCGTAATTGATCATCGAGGACGGGATGCGAACGTCGTAATGTTCGAGCAAGACGGTCTGCGCAGCGATGAAGACCGCGGGCGCGAGTTGCGGAAGGCAGAAGAGGTGGCCTACGTCTCGAGTGGCGATGTAGGCGTCGCTCCAAGGCGTGGTCTCGGCTGCATCTTCTGAGCCACGCGTGATTTTGCCGTCGGACTCGATCAGCTGCGCATTGCCGGTGTCTTGGTGCCGAGGCGCCGGCTTTGGTGGGCTCAACAGGATGTAGGACGCCAGTTGATCAATCGGCATGGGAACTGGGTCGCCGACCGCCTCGAGGATCTCGACGACCAGTCGTCGAACCTCAGTGAGGAAGCGTTCCGAGGCCTCGGCCGAGTTGGCGTCGACTAGGAAGCGCTGTAGACCGTCCTGCTGCTGATGGTCATGTCGATAGTCGTCGTCGGTCATAGTGGACGCGAACGCGAATCCTCGAGCGAACAGCGATCGGTGCCGCACTCGCCGTGACAGATCCAAGATCGTTTCGACCGTCTGTTGGTCCTCTTGGCCTAACTGTCGTCCAGCGGCGGTTTCGATGCCATTGTGGTCGAGTGTCAGCAGTTCGTCGTCGGTGAGGCTATAGAGCAGCATCGCCGGGTGTGTGTCTGACAAGGAGCAGATCAAGCGCATGATCTCGAAGATCATGGCCTCGATGGTTCGGACCTTCTGGTGTCGGTAGACCTTGTCGAAGAGCAGCGTTCGCGCGATGGCGATCTCGTCCAGTGTTCGGCTTCCTGAGGCAGCGATGCCGGTAACGATGTAACCGCCGGGGCGGTCTCGCGCGCCCTGCTTAAGGGGTGCTGGCATGCGTTCCCGATCAACCCTCGTGGCACGTAACTTCTGGATGAGTCGAGGTATGTCAGTCACGTTGGGGACCCCGCACATGTAGGCGTCGCGGGCGAGGTAGTCGAGCTTGTCGGCGTCGAAGGGACCGCTGATGAACTCGTGAAGCAGAAGCGCTTCGTTGTCCAGCGGCATCCCAAGGATCATCTGCTGCATGTTCTCGACCAGGTTTGTCGGTTGCGGCACTCTGGTCGCGTCGTACGCGGCTGCGAGGAGCGTCGAGAACGCGGGTGACCCGATCATGTAGAACGCCGCCATCTCGGAGAGTTGGCATGTGTCTGCCCTGCGGCGCTCGTTCTGGAACAGAAGCTGGAGATCGTTGCACTGCCGGTTGCCCGCGAGCGCATACTCCGAGACGTGCGACATGAAGCCATGACCGATGTCGTGACAGAGAGCGGCCAGTCGTAGGGTCTGCTCCATCTCGGGCTTGATGACTTCGGACGGCCCAGACTCGCCAGGATTGCTGAGTCCGCGTTCGTTGACGCTGGTGATCATCTGTTGCGTTTGGTGAACAACGCCCAGGCTGTGTTCAAGTCGCGTGTGTGTAGCGGCCGGGTAGACGAAGTGGACGACCCCGAGTTGTTTGACCCGTCGTAGCCTCTGCAGCAGTGGGCTGTCGAGGATCACCACCTCGTGGGGGCGCAGGAAGGTCGTTCCCCAGACAGCGTCGTTGAACTCTTTCGTGCGCGGCGCTTTCGGCGAGTCGGAGATCTCAGCTATGTAGGACTCGAGCTCGCGGCTGCAATATTCTTCGATGCGTCTCTTGTGATCGTGCAGGTCCGACAACGACGGCATGCGGCTGACAATAGGTCGAACCGCATCCAAATGTGTGTCACGTGCGCCCAGCAAGAACCGTGAACTCTTGCGGCATGGGTGTACGTCGATGACGCTGACTCAGAGGAGGACCGCGAGGTCGTCGAAGTGGCGTGGGACGGCATCGAGTCTTGGCGGACCTGGCTGGAGGCATCAGGCCTCGAGGTTCCTCCGGATCTCAACAAGCGTTAGGACCTGCATGCCGGCGTCGCCGTTCAGTCGAGATCTGGACGAGGAGCCGAGCGTCGCCGGCCGCGCATGCCGGCCTCGCCCGCTCCGACTCCGCCCAGACTGAGGCAGCGGACGGTGTCGGCCAGACGCAGCAACGGCCGACTCCGTTTCGTAGTTGCTTCGCCGAGCCCCAGATCTCGGAATGCGATGGGGACGTTCAGGGACCACGACATCGACCTGCGCCTAGGTAGTCGGCGCTCAGTCGAAGACAGTCCGAGTGCGTCGAGCAGCTGTCCGGCGATCTGACGTTCGACGTACCGCCACGACTGCGGCGGCTCCAGTCCGAATTCCCGCAAGCGGCTCAGTGAGACCTCCTCACCGCTGCGGCGCGGATGTGTCAGTTCAAGCGCCGAAGCGGTCTCGCTTCCTTTGAAGTACTCGTTGAACTCGGCTCGGGTGACCCCGGAGGTACCCCCGAACTTCTTCCAAATATCGTCCGGCGTCGAGGTGTGGACTTCCTTGAGCTGAGCCACCCCAAGGACGGCCTTAGCCGCTCCGGACCCATAGATGATGACGAAGTCCGGTTGGTCGCGCGGTGGTTTGCGACGCAGTTCCACCGTCTTCGTTCCGTCGAGGATCGCCTTAGCGAACCGGGGTTGGATCGACAGCAGCAGACCGAAGCGTTCATCGTCAGAGCCACCGGCATTGTGGTCATTGCCGGCCGGGCGGCGAGGGCTCCTCATCCCGGTGCGCCCTCCTCGTAGACACGGAAGAAGTCTTCCTCATCGATTTCTCGTGGTGAAGGTAGCGGTTCCATCCGATGATTAATCGCACGCAGGCGACCCAGGGACACCGGGCGCGTGAAGGACTCCGTGTCCCCGAACCTGACGGCCATCGCCTTCCCGCGCTTGGCCTGCTTCTCGATCTGCGCGACACCGAGTACGCCCAGGTGCCGGAACCGACCGTGTAGCGTGGCCGGGTCGGCGACAACCACCTGGTCCAGTCGCGAGGATGCGACGACTCGCCTCTCACCGCTGACGTACCAAAGGACCCGTCCGGGTGCTTCCAGGACTGGAGGCGAGGGCGCCCGGTAGTACACGTGCTGACGGGACAGCCCGAGAACCGGATCGCTGTCCCACAGCCCAGCATCACGTCCCAGCAGTGCGTCGGCAGGGGCAGGACGGATCGGGACCAGGAAGCACTTCAGCCCGGCGTCACGTACCTTCAGCGGCCAGTGCGACCTTTCCAACCCGACAAGCACCCGTGCGGCGGGCACCGAGCCGTCTTCGGCCGGCACCGTCCCGAGACGCGCAGCGACTTCTGTCCAGGGCAGCACACCAGTGATCACGGCGGCGACCCAGTCATCACCGCACTGCTGGAATCCACATTCGGGTAGTGCGCGCGACACCGCGGGGCTCAGGTATCGGTCGTGGACCACAATCCGGTCGGCGCCCGCCAAGACAGCTTCTTGCCGGAGGAGGTGGATGAGCTGGTTCGCCAGCGTCCGGGCGAGCGGGGAGCTGACCACGCGGAAGAAGGAAACTGCCAACTCATCTCCGACAATGGCGAAGAAGACCGCGGCCGCGACCGAGCCGTCCGGGCCCCGGACGACGCGTCGGGAACCGGACCGGCCAGCTTCCTGTGCGGCAGAACGCAGTACTACCTTGAACTGGGTGCGGCGTTCGTTGGCTCCGTGGTTGAGCAGCGGCCGCAGTTCGTCGTCGATCCGGGCATCGCCTTCGGCAACCGTGAACCCGGTGTCCCGCAGCCGCACCGGTGAGTAGCTGGCCGCGTCACGGATCTCGTCGAGGTGGACGATCAGGTCGGCCGGCGTTGAGATCCACAGGTCGGTGAACGGTGCTGCGGCAGCGGCCAGCAAGCGGACGACATTCTCGTCGCGTGTCACGAACGCTTCGGCCCCGCCAGCGGCCGCCTGTGCGACGAGCTCTGCGTCATTGCGCAGGGACGCGTCACGGGTGAGGTCGTCTGCCGGCAAGCCTTCGACGATCTGTGCGGTGAGTTCGACTGCCGGGTCCGGGCCATCTGCGGGTGGGCGTCCGATGATGTGGTACGACGCGTGCGCCGTGCCTAGTAGCCGTTGGCGCAGGGCGGCGTCGTCGATCGCGTTGAACTCGAGTAGGTTGCCGGGGGTGAGGACGAGCTCGATGTCGTCGGCGAGCCAGTCCGCGGTGAGCGCCCGGGACTGCTCTGCGCGCTCTCCTCTGCCCTCCTCGTGCAGGTCTCGGAAGACGTTTGTGTCCATCGCGACAGTCACCCGGGCAGACTCGGCGTCTAGCGAGGAGAAGAGGTCGTCGTGCCCGTGGTCTCGCCACCATGCGGTGAGCAGGTGACCCTCCCTGCTCCGGCCCGGCGCGTTCGACCGGACCTCGAATCCCAATCGTGGCCACGCGTTGGTGGCCGGCCAGTCTCGGCGACACCGCAAGGCGATGCCTTCTCGGTCCGCGTGGAGCCTGCTCAGCTCGTCGACTAGCAGTTTGGCGATCCCCTGGCGGCGATGAGCCGGGTCGACGCACAGCTGGACGAGCGTCACCCGGGTCTTGGGGAGCCTGAAAATCATGTAGCCGAGAAGGTCTTCGCCTCGGAGGGCGACCAGGATCAAGCGCTTCGCCACATACTCGACGTAGGCCGGCGGCGGGAGCATTCCGAGCCACCGCTTGTGCCGCTCCGCAAGGTTGAACACCTTGGCGAGCAACTTGTCCTCGGCAGGATCGAGCAGGCGAACCACTACGGGCTGCGCGTTGCTCATCCGACCTGACCCTCTCCAGTGCGTACCCGGCATTGTTTCAGCCCGGGTTCGACCGACCGGGAGTTTTACCCGCGGTAGCACCGCGTAACTTCGCAGCGAGTCCTGCGGCCCGCTATCAGGACTGGAGGCGCTCGCCGGCCTGACCAAGGCCGTCATGCCCGCTCCCACCGGCAACGGTCTGTCCGGGGCGATCGACAGGCCCGACGAGGCATTGACCACCCGGAGGCCGCGACCCGCCCCGTGCACCCCAGGGGTGCACGGCAGTCGAAAGTTCGCGATTCGTTCCAGAAAGTTGCCGCGGATTGATCGCCCGCGCGCTCGGCCGCGACTTAGGTGACTGAGACGAGCACCCCGACCGACAATAGGAGGACCGCGCCGCGGCATCGGCGACAACCGCATATCGCGGACACACCCGACGGGCGACTCCTAAATGGAGGAAGCCCCGGATCCGAGGATCCGGGGCCCCATCTCACGTGCGCGAGGGGGGAGTTGAACCCCCACGCCCTCTCGGGCACACGGACCTGAACCGTGCGCGTCTGCCTATTCCGCCACTCGCGCGTGAAGCCCGGCAAGGCTATCCCAGGCCGTGGCTCGCGCCCAAACCGGCGCCCGACCCACGGGGTCCCCGGCGCCGGTGGGTCCCACCGATACGATCGACACGCCCGGTGGGTCCGGGTGGGCGGCGCTGCCCCGGCGTGGCTGCCCTGTGTCGACACCCCAGCAGCACAGCGGAGAGGAGGCCGACCCGTGGGAGGACTGCAACGCTTCGAGCAGAAGCTGGAGCAGGCGATCTCGGGGGTCTTCGCCCGCACGTTCCGCAGTGCCGTGCAGCCGGTGGAGATCGCCGCGGCGCTTCAGCGCGAGCTGGACAACAAGGCTCAGGTGCTGTCGCGGCAGCGCCGGCTGGTGCCCAACAGCTTCGTCGTCGAGCTGTCGGCGGGCGACCTCGAGCGGCTGGCGCCGTACGACTCGACGCTGGAGTCCGAGCTCGGCGAGCAGCTGCAGGACCACGCCGACCTGCAGAGCTATGTCTTCCCGGGTCCGGTCCGGATCGCCTTCGAGGCGGCCGACGACCTCAGCACCGGCCGGTTCCGCGTCCGGAGCAAGGCGGAGGCCGCGGTGACCGGGCACAGCCGGGCCCGCGGCGGCCAGCGCACGCGCGCCGTCCTGGAGGTCAATGGCACCCAGCACCCGCTCCAGCCCCCGGGCCTGGTGGTGGGGCGCGGGAGCGAGGCCGACATCCGGATCCACGACCCCGGCGTCAGCCGCCGGCACGCGGAGTTCCTGATCACCACCGAGCGGACGCCCGGCCGCGCGCCCGGCGACGGTCCGGTCCAGGTGGAGGTGCACGACATGGGCTCCACCAACGGCATCCGCGTCGACGGGCAGAAGGTGGCCCGCGCCGCGCTGCGCGACGGCTCCCGCGTGCAGGTCGGCCACACCTCGCTCGTCCTGCGCCTGCTCGAGGAGGCGGCCGATGTCTGAGCTGACCCTGTTCCTGGTCCGGATCGCCTACCTGGCGATCCTCTGGATCTTCGTGCTCTCCGCGATCTCGGTCATCCGCTCGGACATGTTCGGCGCGCGGGTGCCGTCGGCCCCGGCGCCGGCCAAGCAGCCGCGGGCGCCGAAGGCCGCCTCGCCGCGGCGCGGCCAGCCCACCCAGGTCGCCGTCGTCCAGGGCGTGAACACCGGCGTCACCGCCGACCTCGCCAACGCGCCGATCCTGATCGGCCGCGGCAACGATGCCGCGATCCGGCTCGACGACGACTACGTGTCGACCCGGCACGCGCGGATCGTCGCCTCCGGCAGCCAGTGGTACGTCGAGGACCTCGGCTCCACCAACGGGACCTACCTCGGCAACCAGCGGATCACCGAGCCCGCGCTGGTCGGGCTCGGCTCCCAGGTGCGCATCGGAAAGACCATCCTGGAGCTGAGGAAGTAGATGACCGACCCTGCCTCCACCGCCTCCCGGGACCCCGACCCGGCGGGCGCCCCTCCCGGCGAGCCGGCCCCGCTCGACGCGACGGCCGTCGAGACGGTGGAGAACCCGCCACCGACCCCCGCCGACCCGGGCGCCGACACCGTCGACGTGCCGGTGCAGCGGGGCGCGCGGCTGCGGCTGCGCTACCACGCGGTCTCCGACGTCGGCCGGGTCCGCAAGGACAACCAGGACTCCGGGTACGCCGGGCCCTGGCTGCTCGCCGTCTGCGACGGGGTCGGCGGGGCCGCCCGCGGCGACATCGCGTCCGCCACCGCGGTCGCCGAGCTGCGGCAGCTGGACGAGCCCCCCGGGTCCGTGGACCTGATGGCGCGGCTCAACGACGGGCTGCACGAGGCGCACGTCTCGATCGGGTCGCAGGTCGACCACGACCCCTCCCTCAACGGCACCAGCACCACCGCGACGGTGGCCCTCTTCGACGGAGGCCGGCTGGCGGTGGGCCACGTCGGCGACTCCCGCGGCTACCTCTACCGCGACGGCGAGCTCTCTCAGCTCACCAACGACCACACCTTCGTGCAGAGCCTGATCGACGAGGGCCGGATCACCGAGGAGGAGGCCCGGGTCCACCCCCACCGCAACCTCATCCTCAAGGCGCTCGACGGGCTGCACGAGGTCGAGCCCGACCTGTTCGCGCTCGAGCTGGTGGCCGGCGACCGCCTGTTCCTGTGCAGCGACGGCGCCTGCGGCGTGCTCGACGACGCCCGGATCGCCGGCATCCTCGCCGGCGGCTCCCCCGAGTTCGCCGCGATCGAGCTGGTCCGCGCGAGCCTCGAGGCCGGCAGCTCCGACAACGTCACGTGCGTGGTGGCCGACGTGGTGAGCGCCGAGGAGGTAGTGGCCGAGGGCTCCGACCTCGCCCCGGAGCCCCAGGTCGTCGGCGCCGCCGCCGACCTCCGCCAGCGCCGCGCCCCGCGGGCCCTGTTCCGCGGACACCGCTCCGGCGACACCGGCGAGCTGGAGCCGGTCACCGCCGAGATCCCCGAGGGCATCGACTACGCCATCCGCGCCGACCCCCCGCTCGACCCGGAGGCCGCGCGCTACGCCCCCCAGCCGCCGCGGCGGTTCACCTGGGCGCGCCGGCTGCTCGGGCTCGCCGTGCTGCTCGGACTGCTGTGGATCGTGCTCGGCGCCGCCTACTGGTGGACCCAGCAGCAGTACTACGTCGGCGACGACGACGGGAAGGTCGCGATCTACCGCGGCGTGCAGGTGCCGGGCCTGTCCAGCGTCTACCGGACCACCGAGCTGTCGGTGGAGGACCTCCCTGAGGTCAAGCAGGACAGCGTCCGCGACGGCATCCCCGCCGACGACTTCCAGGACGCCGCCGACACCGTGCAGCAGCTCGGCGACGAGGTCCGCACCGGGGCCGACGACGAGGGCCTCGGCGAGCCGGAGCCCTCGGAGGACGCCGCCCCGGGCGGCACGGCCGGCGACCTCGGCGGCTCCTCGAGCTCCGAGGGCCCGACGGCGCCCACCGACCCCGCCGACCCCACCGACCCGGCCCAGCCCTTCGACCCCGACGCCAACCCGTGACCGCGCGCTGACATGGCCTCCAACTCCGCCCTGATGGGCTTCGTGCACCGCCGCCGGCGGGGCGCGGAGCTCTTCCTGCTGATCCTGGCCCTGGTGGTCGGGATCGGCGCGTACGCCGCCGTGGGGCTGGGCGTCGAGGGCGAGGTGCCGACCAACCTGATCGGCTACGGCGGCTGGCTCACCGTCCTCGTCGTCGCCGCGCACGTGGCGGTGCGGATCGTGGCGCCGTACGCCGACCCGGTGCTGCTGCCGGTGGTGGCGGCGCTCAACGGGCTCGGCCTGGCGATCATCCACCGCCTCGACCTCGCCAAGGACACGGGCCTCGCCAGCCAGCAGCTCACCTGGATGACGCTCGGGCTCGCCCTGTTCATCGGCACGCTGGTGCTGCTCCCCGACCACCGGCTGCTCGCCCGGTTCACCTACACCTCGGGCCTGGCCGCGATCGTGCTGCTGATCCTGCCGATGCTTCCCGTCATCGGGCAGGAGATCAACGGCGCCCGGATCTGGATCTCGCTCGGCCCGTTCAGCTTCCAGCCCGGCGAGATCGCCAAGGTGCTCCTCGTCATCACCTTCGCCGGCTACCTCGTCGTGCACCGCGACGCGCTCGCGCTCGCCGGTCGCCGGGTGCTCTTCCTCGACCTGCCGCGCGGCCGCGACCTCGGCCCGATCCTGATGATGTGGGTAGTCAGCCTCGGGATCCTGATCCTCCAGCGCGACCTCGGCTCCAGCCTGCTGTTCTTCGGCCTCTTCCTGGTCATGCTGTACGTCGCCACGGAGCGACCCGGCTGGCTGGTGGTCGGCGGGCTGCTGTTCTTCGGCGGCGCTGCGGTCGCCTACCGGCTCTTCGGCCACGTCCAGCAGCGGGTCGAGATCTGGCTCGACCCGTTCGCCGACCCCGACGGCAGCGGCTACCAGCTGGTGCAGGCGCTCTACGGCCTGGCGTGGGGCGGCATGATCGGCCGCGGCTTCGGCGAGGGGATGCCCGAGCGGGTGCCCTACGCCGAGTCCGACTTCATCCTCGCCGCGATCGGCGAGGAGCTCGGCCTGACCGCGGTGATGGCGGTGCTGCTGCTCTACGGGCTCGTTGTCGAGCGCGGTCTCCGCGCGGCACTGATCTCCCGCGACGGGTTCGGCAAGCTCGTCGCGACCGGCCTGGCCGCGATCTTCGCGCTGCAGATCTTCGTCGTCATCGGCGGGGTGACCCGGCTGATCCCGCTCACCGGCCTCACCACGCCGTTCCTGTCCTACGGCGGGTCGTCGCTGGTCGCCAACTGGGTGATCATCGCGATCCTGCTGCGGATCTCCGACCAGGCCCGGCGGCCGCTGCCCGACCTGACGCCGTCCGAGGAGGACCCCGACGAGGCGCAGACCCAGATCGTGAAGGTCCTCCCGCGCGAGGAGGTGGACAGGTGATGCCTGCTCTGCCGGCCGGTCGCCCGGCGGCCGCTGCCGCGCGACGTCCTCGACCTACAGTGGTGATCCCCCGATGAACAAGCCGATCCGAGCCGTCTCGATCTTCTGCATGTTCCTGTTCCTGGCGCTGATGGCCAACGTGACCTACGTGCAGTTCTGGCGGGCGGAGGAGCTCAACACCGACCCGAAGAACGCCCGGGTGGCGGCCGCGGCGTTCAGCCGCGAGCGCGGGCTGATCCTGGTCGGCGACGAGCCGATCGCGCGCAGCGAGCCGGTCGACAACCGGTTCAAGTACCTGCGCACCTACCCCCTCCCGCTGCTCTACGCGCACACCACCGGCTACCTGCAGCTGGGCGCGCAGACCGGGCTCGAGCGCAGCCAGAACGAGATCCTCTCCGGCGAGGACCCGCGGCTGTTCGTCGACCGCCTCGTCGACATGCTGCGCGGCGACACCAACAAGGGCGGCAACGTGGTCACCACGCTGCACCCCGGCGCGCAGCGCGCGGCGTTCCGGGCGCTGCGCGACACGGTCGGCCCGGAGGGCGAGGGCGCCGTGGTCGCCATCCAGCCCAAGACCGGCCGGATCCTCGCCATGGTCTCGATCCCGTCGTACGACCCGAACCTGCTGGCCAGTCACGACCGCGAGGTGCGGCACGAGACCTACGAACGGCTGGAGAGCAACCCCCACCAGCCGCTGCTCAACCGCGCCATCCAGACCCGGCTCTTCCCGGGCTCGACGTTCAAGATCGTCACCGCGGCCGCGGCGATCGAGAACGGCACCTACAGCTACGGCGACCAGGTGCCCTCCGGCGCGACCTGGCAGGCGCCCGGCACGACCGGCTCCCACAACGTCATCGACAACGAGGGACGCACCGGCTGCAGCCCGGCCCAGGTGCCGTTCTCGGTCGCGATGGGCCAGTCCTGCAACACCGCGTTCGCCAAGATGGCGGTCGAGGTGGGTCCGAAGGAGCTGCGGGAGCAGGCCGAGGACTTCGGCTTCAACAGCACCTACCTCGACGACCTGGCCCCGGAGGCGCGCTCGGTCTTCCCCGAGGAGGTGGTCGACGAGATCGACGGCGAGGAGCAGGAGCCCCGCGAGCTCAACGACGCGGAGACCGCCCGGTCGGGCTTCGGCCAGTTCGACGTGCAGGCCACACCGCTGCAGATGGCGATGGTGATGGCGGCGATCGCCAACCGCGGCACGCTGATGAAGCCCTACATCGTGCAGGAGCTCCAGACCGCCGAGTTCGACGTGCTGGAGACCAACGAGCCCGAGGAGGTGCGCGAGGCCGTGTCGCCGCAGACCGCCGACCAGCTCAAGGATCTGCTCGTGGACACCGTCGACCAGGGCACGGCCTCGCCCGCGGCCATCCCCGGGGTCAGCGTCGCCGGCAAGACCGGCACCGCCCAGCGCGGCATCGAGGGGAAGGCGCCGTACGGCTGGTTCGTCTCCTTCGCGCCGGCGGAGGACGCCGAGGTCGCCGTCGCGGTGATGATCCAGGAGGCGCCGGGCAAGAACATCTCGGGTGGCCAGCTCGGCGGCCCGATCGCGAAGGCAGTGATGGAAGCGGTGCTTGCGAAGTGACTGAGTACGCCGACCCGGCCGGCCGCTACCGGCTCGACTCCATGATCGCCACCGGCGGGATGGGGGTGGTGTGGCGTGCCACCGACACCCGCCTCAACCGCCCCGTGGCGGTGAAGGTGCTCAAGACCGAGTACGCCGACGACCCGACCTTCCGCACCCGGTTCGAGGGCGAGGCGCGCAGTGCCGCCGCGCTGCACCACCCCGGGATCGCCGGGATCTACGACTACGGCGCCGGCGAGTCCTCGGCGTCCGCGCCGCCGTACCTGGTGATGGAGCTGGTCGACGGGCAGCCGCTCTCGGCCCTGCTCGCCGACGCCCGCGCGAGCGGCCGCACGCTCGACGCGGCGGTGGTGCAGGACCTGATGGCCCAGGCCTCCGACGCGCTCGGCGCGGCGCACCGGGCCGGCATCGTGCACCGCGACGTCAAGCCCGCCAACCTGCTGGTGACCCCCGACCGCAGGATCAAGATCACCGACTTCGGCATCGCCCGCGCCGCCGACGCGGTCGCGCTGACCCGCACCGGGTCGGTGATGGGCACGCCGCAGTACCTCAGCCCCGAGCAGGCGCGCGGCAACCCGTCGACGCCAGCCTCCGACGTCTACTCGCTGGGCGTCGTGGCCTTCGAGTGCCTCACCGGGCGCCGGCCCTTCGAGAAGGAGACGCCCGTCGCGACCGCGTTGGCGCACCTCCAGGAGCCGGTGCCGACGCTGCCGGAGAGCGTCCCGGCCGACCTCGCGGCGGTGGTGACCCGCGCCCTGGCCAAGGACCCCGCCCAGCGGTACGACGACGGCTCGGCCTTCGCCACCGCGCTCCGCGAGCCCGACGGCGCCGCCGCCGGCCTGCCGACGACACCGGCCGAGGGCGCCACCCAGGTGCTGCCGCCGGTGACGTCCGCGGTCCCGGCCGCCGAGCGGGTGCCGCCGCCGGCCCCGATGGAGCGGCTGACCACCCCGGCGGCGTACGCCGGCACGGAGGACCCCGAGCAGCGGCGCAGGAAGCCGTGGCTGGCCGCGCTGGTGGTGATCCTGCTGGTGGTGGCGGCCATCGTCGTGGCCGCGCTGCTGCTGGGCAACGACGACGATGACCCGGTCGCCGACGACACCGCCACCACCCCAGCGGAGACGGTGACGGAGGAGTCGTCGTCGCCGACGGAGCCCACGACGTCGGCCACGACCGAGGACACCTCGGTCCAGGTCGATGCCAGCGACTACGTCGGCCGCGACTACCGCGAGGTGGAGGACGACCTGTCGGCGCTCGGCCTGCGCGTCACCCTCCAGTCCGAGTCCAACGACGGCTCGCAGCAGCCCGACCGGGTCAGCCGGGTGGAGCCGTCCGGTGCCCTCGAGGAGGGCGACCGGATCACCGTCTACTACTGGGGATCGGCCCCGCCGCCGCCGGAGACCGAACCCACCGAGCCGACGGGTCCGACGGATCCGACCCTGCCCACCGACCTGCCGACGTCCCCCGACGACGGGGAAGGAGACGACGGATGACGACTCCTCCGACCGACCCGCCCTCGTCGGGACGGCCGATGGTCGGTGGCCGCTACGAGCTCGCCGAGCTGCTCGGGCGCGGCGGGATGGCGGAGGTCCGCAAGGGCACCGACACCCGGCTCGGCCGGGTGGTCGCGGTGAAGCGGCTGCGCACCGACCTGGCCAGCGACCCGACCTTCCAGGCGCGGTTCCGGCGCGAGGCCCAGTCGTCGGCGTCGCTGAACCATCCCGCGATCGTCGCCGTCTACGACACCGGTGAGGAGCGCACCACCCACCCCGACGGCACCAGCGAGGTGGTCCCCTACATCGTGATGGAGCACGTCGCCGGCCGCACGCTGCGCGACATCCTCCGCGAGGGGCGCAAGATCCTGCCGGAGCGCGCGCTGGAGATCACCAGCGGCGTGCTGTCGGCGCTCGACTACAGCCACCGCGCCGGGATCATCCACCGCGACATCAAGCCGGGCAACGTGATGCTCACCCCCTCGGGCGACGTCAAGGTGATGGACTTCGGCATCGCCCGGGCGATGAGCGACGCCCAGTCCTCGATGACCCAGACCGCCGCCGTGGTCGGCACCGCCCAGTACCTCTCGCCGGAGCAGGCCCGCGGGGAGACGGTCGACTCGCGCAGCGACGTCTACTCCGCCGGCTGCCTGCTCTACGAGCTGCTGACCGGGCGGCCCCCGTTCGTCGGCGACTCCCCCGTCGCCGTGGCCTACCAGCACGTTCGCGAGCCGGCGGTGCCCCCGTCCCGCCACGACGCCGACCTCACGCCCGAGATCGACGCGATCGTGATGAAGGCGCTCGCCAAGCGGGTCGAGGACCGCTACCAGTCGGCCGGGCAGATGCGCGCCGACATCGAGCGCTACCTCGCCGGCCGGCCGGTCCAGGCGGTCGTGCCGCCGAGTGCGGAGACGCCCACGGTGGCGGCCGCCCCCGCCCCGACCGCCGCCGCCGACTCCGAGACCGCGGTGCGTCCCGCGGTCCCGGCGGCCCGCGACGACGACCCGCGCAACCGGGTCGGCCTGTGGGTGGTGCTCGGGCTGCTGGTGCTCGCGCTGATCGCGACCGCCTACCTGGTGTGGCCCAAGCTCTTCGACACCACGCCGCCGGAGGTGCGCGTGCCGGACGTGTTCCGGATGTCGGAGGAGGACGCGCGCGACGCGATCAGCGACGCCGGGCTCGGGATCGGCACGGTCAGCGTGCGCAACGACGACCAGATCGCCGCGGGCCTGGTGATGGAGCAGGACCCGACCGGTGGTGAGTACGTCCCGCCGGACACCAACGTGAACCTGGTCGTCTCGCTCGGGCCCGGTGAGTTCGCCCTGCCCGACGTGACCAACAAGCTGCGCCGGGCCGCCGTCCGCGAGCTCCGCGACGCCGGCATCCTGCCCCGCAACATCACCGAGACCGAGTGCGACACCGACGAGCCCGAGGGCACGGTCGTCGAGCAGGAGCCGACCGCCGGGACGTCGGTCGACAAGGACGCGACCGTGGAGATCTGCATCTCCGACGGGCAGGAGGCGGTGCCGGACGTGGTCGGCCGCAAGCGGAGCGCCGCGGTCCGCCTGATCGAGGAGGCCGGGTTCAACCCGGTGGTCCGCGAGGCCGCCGCCGACGACGACAGCCAGCCCAAGGGCAGCGTCACCGAGCAGGTGCCCGCGGCCGGCGAGCGGCGCGCCCAGGACAGCGACGTCGTCATCTTCGTCTCCGTCTACGAGGAGCCGCCGGAGCCGGTCGACACCGACGGCGACGGGCTGACCGACGAGCAGGAGGCCGACGAGGGCACCGACCCCGACAACCCCGACAGCGACGGCGACGGGATCGAGGACGGCGCCGAGGTCGAGGACGGCACCGACCCCAACGACCCGCTGGACCCGCTGCCGACGCCCGGCAACGGCAACGGCGGCGACGCGGCCCAGCGGCCCGGCGCGGCGGCGCTGCCGGCGCCGCGGATCAGCCCAGCGGGCGCGCGTACTGCACGTCGACCACGCCGTCGTACGCCGGCGCCTCGACCAGGTCCTCGAGCTCGACCGACCAGCCGATAGCGATCTCGGAGTTCTGGGCGTCGGCGCGGTAGCCGGCGACCAGCGGGTCGGCCTGCACCTCGGTGTAGAGCTGTCCCGGGTCGCCGACCGCCTCGATCACGTAGGGCTGGGGATACGGCACGCCCTGCAGCTGTACGGCGTTGCCCTCGCACTTGATGCCGGTGGTGGAGACGATCCGCTGGCCGGCGATGGTCACCGCGCTCGCGCCGCCGCGCCACAGGGCGTTGACGACGGCCTGGAGGTCCTGCTGGTGCACGACGTAGCGGTTGAGGTCGATCCGGTCCTCCGGGTCGAGCTCGCGGTTGCGGTCGATCGCCTCGTCGAGGACCTCGTCGGGCGAGTCGGACAGGGTGATCGACAACCCGGGCCCCGACCGCGGCACCAGGCCGGCCGGGGCGCGCAGCTCGGCGACCTGGCCCCGGGCCTTGTCCACACGCCCGTCGTCGACGTCGCCGCCGAGCCGGTCCACCTGCGTGGAGAGGGTGTTGAGGCGGTCCTCGAGCTGCTGGTAGTCCTCGCGCTCACCGGCGACCAGGCCGGCGAGGTCGGTGTAGCGACCGGGGCGGAGGTCGTTGCCGTCGCTGTTGGTGGCCGACACGGCGAACAGCGCCCCGCTGAGCAGGCCGACGACGGGCGTGCCGATCCGCCAGGCCAGGGATCGACTGGTACGGCGGCCGGTCGGCCCGCCGGAGTGCGCACCCGTCATACTGACCAGTGTCCCCTACCGGTCGAGGCGATGCCGAACTCTCGCGGCATCGCGCGCGACCGGGACGCACGTCGTGAACGAGGAGCGATCCGTGGCCAAGCTGCCCCGCCTGTCGAAGCGCAAAGCCGACCCGACCGCGTCGGCCTTCGCCGATCCCGACCGTGGCCCGGTGATGAGCGTGCGGTTCGCGCTGGCGCTGCTGCTGATCCTCGGCGGCATCGCGCTGATCGTCTACTACTACTTCGGCGTCCGGCCCACCGACGGCTGGGGCAGCCTCAACGCCGACGGCGAGCCCAACAAGCCCGGCGGGCCGGCGTTCCTGCAGGACCTCGAGGGCAAGAACTACCTGATCGGGTTCATCGCGCTGTTCCTCGGCCTGACCATCTCAGCGCACCCGTCGACGCCGCTGGGCCGCGGTCGCGGTGTCGTGGTCGGCATGCTCGGCTGCTTCCTGCTCGGCCTGCTCTGGATCTGCGTGTTCTACATCTTCCTGACCGGCAACGACCCCAAGGACATCCCGATCTTCAACGACCTCGGCCAGAAGAACCTCTTCGTGGGCATCGCGTTCATGGCCGTCGGGTTCGCCTTCGCAACCCGGTGGGAGTGACCGGCCCGCACGGTCTCCATCCGCTCACAGGCGAGCGCCCGTCGACCCGGTCGGCGGGCGCTCGGCGTTTTCCACAGAGTTGTGCACAGCGGGGGAAAACTACACGCGTGTAGTTCCTCCACATCGGTGGAGAACTCTGGGGAGATCCGCTAGGAGCCCCCGAGCACCAGGGTCCGTGCCACGGTCGCGGCGACCAGCAGCACGGCGAGCACGGCGAGCCCGGCGACCTGCAGCGTCGTACGCCGCTCCCTCGGGGCGAAGACCAGGATCGCCGCGATCAGGGCACCGCCGGCGAGCCCGCCGAGGTGGCCCTGCCAGGAGACGTTGGGGACCGCGAAGGTGATCACCACGTTGATGCCCAGCCACAGCAACAGCCCCTGCACGTAGTCGCCGCGCTTCAGCCCGACCACGAGCAGCGCGCCCAGCAGGCCGAACACCGACCCCGAGGCACCGACCGTGCTGGAGTACTCCGCCGAGAGCCAGTACACCGCCACCGAGGCGGTCAGTCCCGACAGGAGGTACAGGGCCAGGTAGCGCACCCGACCGAGGATCGACTCCAGCTGCGGGCCGAGGACCCAGATCGCCAGCATGTTGAAGCCGAGGTGCAGTGGCTGGACGTGGGTGAACATGCTGGTCAGCAGCTGCCAGTAGGCCCCGTCGCTGACGCCGTACACCCAGCGCGCGGCGTCGTCGGCGGCGCACACCTGCTCGCTGGTGAGGTAGTAGCCGTCACCGGCGCGGCACAGGCCGCGGGCACGCAGCGCGAGCAGCTCGACCAGCCGCGATCCCGAGCCGCCCGCGATGGTGATCGCGATCCAGATCGCCGCGTTGACCACGATCAGCACCAGCGAGGTCGCGCCGGGATTGGCCGAGGGCCTGCCGCCGTACGCGCCCTTGGCCTGGCGCACCGTGCGGCGCCCCTCGGCGACGCAGTCGGGGCACTGGAAGCCGACCGACGCCTCCTGCATGCAGTCCGGGCAGATCGGGCGGTCGCAGCGCTGGCAGCGGATGTAGGTCTCGCGGCCGGGGTGCCGGTAGCAGGTCGGCACCCCGACCGGGGTCTCGCTCACGGGCGGATCACCGGCAGGGGAGTCAGCCCTTGACCTCGACGGACTCGATCACGATCGGCTCCTCCGGGCGGTCCATCCGGCCGGTGGGTACGGCGGCGATGGCGTCGACCACGTCGCGGCCGGCCTGGTCGGCGACCTCGCCGAAGATCGTGTGCTTGAAGTTCAGCCAGGTGGTCGCACCCACGGTGATGAAGAACTGCGAGCCGTTGGTGCCCGGGCCGGCGTTGGCCATGGCCAGCAGGTAGGGCTTGTCGAAGGTGAGCTCGGGGTGCGGCTCGTCCTTGAAGGTGTAGCCCGGGCCGCCGGTGCCGGTGCCGAGCGGGCAGCCGCCCTGGATCATGAAGCCGGGGATGACGCGGTGGAAGGTGAGGCCGTCGTAGAACGGGCCGCTCTTGCCGTTGCCGGCGTCGTAGTCCTTCTCGCCGGTCGCCAGGCCGGTGAAGTTCGCGACCGTCTCCGGAGCGTGGTTGGGGAACAGGTTGACGGTGATGTCGCCCTTGTTCGTCTTCAGGACGGCCTGCGGCTCTGCCATGGGTGAACGCCTCATTCTGCGTGGTGGGTCCAGGAACTCCTCGATCCTACGGGGGCTGTGGCGGGGCCTTGTCCGTGCGTGGTGGGATGGGGAGAGGTCCGCAGCGGACCGCGACTCGTCGGCGAAGGAGTGCTCGGGATGAAGAAGCTCAAGAGGCTGGTGCTGATCAGCGCCCTCGGCGCGGTCGTGGCCGCGGTGGCGCGGAAGATGCAGTCCGGGCAGCCGGGCTCGGGGTCGACCTGGCAGTCGGCCGACGCGGGCGTCGGCTCCGCGGCCGGTGCAGGCGACGGGGCTGGCGACGGGGCAGGCGGTGGGGAGCAGCTGGTCGACAACGCGCCCTCGCCCGCCGGGATGCCGGAGATGCCCGAGCTCCCGGACGAGCCGGTCATGCCCGACGCGGTCGGCCCCCAGGCCCTCGCCATCGACGACCGGCCCGAGGCCCAGCACCCGGAGGCGCTCTCCGTGGACGACGACGCCTCGCCGGGCGACCTGGGCGGGCAGGGCGACCAGCCGCGACCCTGAGGCCCGTAGTCGCGCCGGGATCGGCCCGGGTCAGCTCCGGGCGAGCTCGGGGTGCTCCGCGCGGAGCTGGTCGGCGACGCGGCGCTCGACCCAGAAGATCAGGCCCGGCACCAGGCCGGCGACCAGCATCAGCAGGAACTGCGGCAGCGTCCAGCGCGCCTTCTGGGTGAGCACGAAGGCGACCACGACGTAGACCATGTAGATCCAGCCGTGGATCAGCCAGACCGGGGTGAGATCGTCACCGAGCTGCTGGAGGGTGCTGCCGTCCTCGAGGAGGTACTTCAGGATCGAGCCGATGGTGCCGACCACGAGGAGCACGCCGACCACGAGCGCCAGGACGCGGTAGACGGTGAAGAGCCTGTTCACGGCTCCGAGCGTACGGCGTCCTCCGGCCGCTCCTGGCCGTCGGGCTCCGCGGCCTCGGGTGGCGCTGTGGCGTCGCGCACGTAGCGCCACCAGATGAACGCGGCGAAGGCGGCGAACAGCCACCACTCGATCGCGTAGAGCAGGTTGCGCAGCGCGGTGAACCGGCCGGCCGGCGGCAGCTGGTCGAGGGTGGCCGCGGCGACGCCGGCCTCCGCGTCGGCGGCCGACGGCTCCCGGGCGACCACGTAGGCGCCGTACATGTCCTGGTCGACGCGCTGGACCAGGTCGGCGATCCGCAGCTGGGGCAGCACGTCGTCGGTCGGGTCGTCGTCGCCGACGCCGGTGCCCTCCGGCGGCTGCAGCCAGCCCACCAGCTCCACCGGCTCCTCCGGAGGCGCCGGCAGCTCCTCGGGCGTGGTGTCCGCCGGCACCCAGCCGCGGACCACGGCGACCGCCGGGTCGTCGGGCTCGCCGACGGTGACCGGGGTGACCACCCAGTGGCCGGGCCGGCCGCGCGCGTCCTCGCGGCCCTCCACGAGCACGGTGCCCTCGGGCAGCCAGGTGCCGGCCAGCTCGACCGGGCGTCCCACGTCGCCGCCGGGGAAGGGGTCGTCGGGGCCGAGCACGGCTGTGATCGGCACCGGGTCGGCCTCGGTCAGGTCGACCTGCTCGGCGGCGCGGCGCTCCTGCCAGGCGTCGTGCTGCCACAGGCCCATGCCGGTCGCGACCGCGACGCAGGCGAGGCCCAGCAGGTGGGCGCCCCACAGGCGGGGGCTCCACGGGCGCAGGTTCGCCGGCCGGACCACCCCGGCAGCCTACGTTCGCCCCGCGCGGAGGCCGCCGCCGGGAGGCGCACGGATACGAAGACGAGTGGTCTTACCACTTGACCACCGGACCGGTTCGGTCCTACGGTCGGCATCATGGCCCTTCGCCCGGTGACCCGCCGCTCCGTGTCCGACCAGGTCTTCGACCAGGTCCTCGCCGACGTCGTCGACGGCGAGCTCGCCGTGGGTGAGCCGCTGCCGAGCGAGCGGCGCCTCGCGGAGGTGCTCGGCATCTCCCGCCCCGCGGTTCGTGAGGCGCTGCAGCGCATCGCCCAGACCGGGCTCGTCGAGGTGCGGCACGGCGGGGCCACCACGGTCCGCGACTTCCGCCGGCACGGCGGGCTCGACCTCCTGCAGCGGCTGCTGGTCCGCGACGGCCGGCTCGACGCCTCGGTGGCCCGCAGCATCGTCGAGGCCCGGGCCCAGGTCGGGCCCGGCGTGGCCGCCCTCGCCGCGGAGCGGGGCGGACCCGCCCTCGCCGACCGGCTGGCGGAGGTGATCGGCCGCCTCGAGGCCACCGACGACGTGGTCGCCTGGCAGGAGCTCACCCTCGCCTACTGGGACCTGGTCGTCGACGCCGCCGACTCCATCGTGTTCCGGCTGATGTTCAACAGCCTGCGCGCGGCCTACGAGCCCGCCGTGCCGGCGCTGGCGGCCGTGCTGGCCGACGAGGTGGGCCAGGTGGAGCCCTACCGCCTCCTCGCTGCGGCCATCAAGGCCGGCGACCCCGCCACCGCCCGCGCGGCGGCGGAGCGCGTCCTCACGCCCGCCACCCAGGCGCTGATCACCGCCCTGGACGCCCTCGACCCCACCGACCCCATCGACGCAGAGGTCTCCCGATGAGCCACCCCGACACGTCCCGCACGACCGACCGGACCGAACGGGCCGGCCGGGCCGACCGCGAGGCGACCGCCCCGAGACCGTCCGTCGACGACCTCGCCGCCCGCCAGCTGCAGGCCGACGAGGCACGGCTGATCGTCGGCGAGCGGGCCGGCGGGCGTCGTACCAACCAGACGCTGGGCGCGGTGTTCCGCGAGTTCTGGCGCCACCCCAGTCCGTGGCTGCTGTCCACCGTCGTCGTCACGGCTGCCACCGGCCGGGTCCTCGCCGGCCGCGGGTCCTGGTGGGAGCTGGCGATCCCGGTCGGGCTGGTCGCGGTGCTGCCGCTGGTGGAGTGGCTGGTCCACGTCTTCATCCTGCACTGGCGCCCGCGGCGGGTGGCCGGCCTGACCATCGACCCGCTCCTGGCCCGCAAGCACCGCGCCCACCACGCGGACCCGCGCGCGATCCCGCTGGTCTTCATCCCCTGGCAGGCCCAGCTCTGGCTGGCGCCCGCGTGGGCCGGGCTCGCCTGGCTGGTGACCCCGACGACCACGGCGATGTTCACCCTGCTGCTGTCGGTCTACGTGATCAAGTCCGGCTACGAGTGGACGCACTACCTGCTCCACAGCGACTACCGGCCGCGCTCGGGGTGGTACCGCAAGGTGTGGCGCAACCACCGGCTCCACCACTACAAGAGCGAGCACTACTGGTTCACCGTCACCACCGCCGGCACGGCCGACCGGCTGTTCGGCACCGCCCCCGACCCCAGCACGGTGCCCACCTCGCCGACCGTCCAGCGGCTGCACGGCCTCGAGGCGGTGTCCGACCCGGTGCCTTGACCGGTGCCCGAGCCGGCGGAGTGAGGCAGGATGCCCCTGTGCGGGTCCATCACCTCAACTGCGCCACCATGCGGCCGCCGCTGTTCCCGGCCCTGGTCGCCCACGTGCTCCTCGTGGAGCGGCCCGGCGGCCTGCTCCTGGTCGACACCGCGTTCGGCACCGACGACGTCGCCGAGCCACACCGGCTGGGCCGGCCGTTCGGCGTGGTGACCCGGGCGTCCTTCGACCCGGCGGAGACGGCGATCGCGCAGCTGTGCGCGCTGGGCTACGACGCCGCCGACGTCACCGACATCGCGCTCACCCACCTCGACCTCGACCACGCCGGCGGCCTGGCCGACTTCCCCCGCGCCCGGGTCCACGTGCACGCCGCCGAGCTGGCGGCCGCGCGCAAGCCACCGCTGCGCGAGCGGGCCCGCTACGTCTCCGCGCAGTGGGCGCACGGCCCGCGGTGGGTCGAGCACGCCGAGACCACCGAGGAGTGGTTCGGGTTCCCGTCGGTGACGATCCTGGGTGACGACGTGGTGCTGATCCCGCTGCCCGGCCACACCCGCGGCCACACCGGTGTCGCGGTCCGTCGCGCCGACGGTCACTGGCTGCTCCACGCCGGCGACGCGTTCTTCAGCGGCGGCGAGCTCGAGGACCCGCCGCGCTGCCCGCGGTCGCTGCGGGTGTTCCAGGCCGCGGTCGCGGTCGACAACGGGCGGCGGCTGGCCAACCGCGAGCGGCTGCAGGAGCTCGCCCGCACCCGGTCGAGCGAGGTGACCGTGTTCTGCGCCCACGACCAGGCGCAGTACGACGCCCTCGCCGGCAGCCCCGCCGACTGACGCCGTCGCCGCTCCGCGGCCGAACGGTCATCCTCCGGCGTCGTACCGCTCCACGAGCTCGGCGCCGATCTGCGCCAGCACCGCCCGCACCTCCGGTGGCCCCAGCACCTCCACCAGCCCGCCCCAGCCGGCGAGGTCGCGGCCCAGGTCGAGCGGCGTCGGCGCCGCCACCCGGGCCCGGACCCGGCCGTCGGCGAGCCACTCCTCGGTCACGCAGTGCCGGCCGAACCGGTCCTGCAGCACCGGCAGGAAGCGCCCGGGCAGGGTGAGCACCGCCCAGGTCCGGGCCCGCCGGTCCTCGATCTCGCCGGCCACCTCGCGCCACGCCGCGGCCAGGTCGAGGTCCGCGGGCCGGTCGGCCGCCTCGCCGGTCGGCTCCACGGCCACGACCCGGTCGACCCGGAACGTGCGGCGGCCCCGGTCGGTGCCGGCCAGGAGGTACCAGGTCTCCCCCTTCTCCACGAGCCCCCACGGGTCCACCAGCCGCTCGGACTGCTCGCGGCGGCGACCGGCGTAAATCAGCCGCAGCCGCTCCCGGCGGACGACGGCCGCCTGCAGGGCCGCCACGTGGGTGGGCCGGTCGGTCCCCCGCTCCCCCCAGCGGGCCGGGTCGATGACCACCGCGGCCGCCGCGGTCTGCGCGGCCGTGCGGAACGTCGACGGCAGGGCCCCGACCAGCTTGCGCAGCGCCGCCCTCGCCTCGTCCGACACCGCCGCGGCGGGACCGACCAGGAGGAAGAGCGCCTCCGCCTCGGTGGCGGTGAGCCCGCTGAGGTCGGTCCGCGCGCCGCCCACGAGCTGCCAGCCACCGCCGCGCCCGGGCTGGGGATAGACCGGGATGCCGGCAGCCGCCATCGCCTCGAGGTCGCGCCGGGCGGTCGGCACCGAGACCTCGAGCTCCGCCGCGAGCTCGGCAGCGGTGATCCGGCCCCGCTGCTGCATCAACAGGAGGCCGGCGACCAGGCGGTCTGCGCGCATGCCGCAAGACTGCCAGACAAAGTGCTCAGGAGGTGATCACTTCACGGCGGAGAGTGGGACCACGATGTGCCCGCCGGGCGCCGTACGAGACAGGAAGTGATCGCGATGCTGCGAGGAATGACGACCATCAACTTCTACGCCGACGACCTGGCCGCGGCCGGCGAGTGGTACGCCGCGCTGCTCGGCGTGGAGCCCTACTTCGTCCGCGAGGTCGACGGCTCCCCGGCCTACTTGGAGTTCCGGATCGGCGACTACCAGCACGAGCTCGGCCTCATCGACCGCCGGTTCGCCCCGCCGGGCACCGGCACGGCCGGGGCGATCACCTACTGGGCGGTCGACGACGTGGAGGCGGCGCACGCGCGGCTCCTCGAGCTGGGCGCCGCGCCGCACCAGGGCGTGCGGGAGCACGGGCCCGGCTTCGTCACGGCGTCGGTCGTGGACCCGTTCGGCAACGTGCTGGGCGTGATGTTCAACCAGCACTACCTCGACGTGCTGGCGGGGCGGTCCGGGACGACGGCCGAGTAACCGGCTCCCGCGCGGGCTCGGTCGGCCGGGCCGGGCGGTCAGCCGGGGCAGACGGCGAACGGCAGGTGCCGCCCGAGCGTGAGCTCGGCGGCCGCGGCCGGCCGGGTCAGCGTGTACCCGAGCCGGCCGGTCGACGGGTCCGCCACGCCGCGGCTCATCACCAGCCCGAACTCCGGCTCGGTCCGGGGCATCACGGTGGCCAGCCGCAGCCGGTCGAACGCGTCAGAGCGGTCGGGTCCGAGCTGCACGGTGACCAGCTCGCCACCGAGCGCGACGGCGAAGGCGTCGAGCGGGTCCAGGGCCCGCAGCGCCGCTGCCGGCGCGTCGGCCAGCCGCTCCTCCATGCCCGCACCGAAGACGGTGTCGAACTCCAGGCAGCCGCGCTGCACGTAGGTCGACCCGGCGACCCGGCCCACCAGGCCGGTCACCTCGGGCAGCGCGCCCCACGACTGCTGGGCGTCCGGCGCGTCCGCGGAGAGCACGAGGTGGCGGTCGACGTCGACGACCGCTCCGTCGAGCGGCCCGACGCCGGCCCGCACCGCGCGCCGCACCGCCTGCATCGGCACGTCGTCGTGGAGCGCCAGCACCCAGCCGGCCTCCGGGCCCGAGTACGTCGCCTCCCACGCCACGTCGTCCTGGCTGAACCCGAACCGCCGGCGCAGCTGGTCGTCCACCGGCCGCAGCATCCCCTGGGACAGCGCGGCCGTCCGGGGCAGCAGCCGCCAGAAGCGAGCGTGCTCCGCCGGCGTGGTCTCCTCACCGGTCAGCGAGCCCAGCCCGAGCAACAGCCGCAGCTGGTCGAAGTCGGTGACGATCAGCGAGGTGGCCTCGGCCGGCACCAGCGACAGCACCGCGGCGGACGGCTCCAGCGTGGCGTCGTACGGCGTGACGACGGGCTCGGGCGTCGCCACCGGCTGCGGCGCCGGCTCGGCCTCCTTGGTGCACCCGACCATGAGCAGCGCGCACGTCACCAGCGCCCCCATGCGTGCAACCCTCACGGCGCGAAGTCTGCCATGACGGGGGCCACGGCGGTGGCGTCGAGGTGACCGCTATCGAGCGTCGCCGTAGGCGCAGAGCACGCGGGTGGCGATGAGGGTGATCCAGGGGGTGGGGTGCGTGCGCGGGGATGCGCGGCAGGTGAGTCTCGCCGGGGTAGGCGCGGTTCGCCGACCACCGGCCGTCCGCCCGCCGTCGGCGTACCAGCAGGTCGAGGGCGTCGTCCATCCGCGGGTCGTCGGCCACGCCGGCCGCGACGAGCGCGTCCAGGCCGCGCAGGACGTCGTAGTGCCACCGCGCAGGGTGATGCAGCCGAGTGAACTCTGGGTGGATCAGCTCGCCGGTCCGCTCGCTGCGATAGAGCCGGTGGCGCAGCAGGAACTCCGCCGAGGTGTCACGTGCCTCCAGCAGCTCCTCGACGCGGTGGCTGTGTCCGGCGGCGGCGTACTCGGTCACGCCCTCGATCACGCACACCGTGCCGTGCACCGACGAGTGGCGCGCACCGGACCGGTTGGCTCGGCAGTTGAACCCACCGTCGGTTAGGCGCTGGTCGAGGAGGAAGTCGACGATGCTGACCAGTTGCTCCTCAGAAGCGCCGAACCAGCTGCCGTAGCCGAGCGCCATTCCGTTGACGCAGGCGTCGCTCCGGGCCACGGATTCCGCGGGGTTCAGCCCTCCGTCCTGCTCCTTCTCGCTGCGCAGGATGAACTCGACAGTCTCGCGGGCGACGGGGTGGTTCGGGCGCAGCCGCATGTCCTTGAGTTCGAGCAGCGTGTAGTGGCTCGAGGTCCACTTCGGCTGGTAGAAGCCGCGTCCCCAGTGGCCGTCGCTGTTGCGTGCGGCGAGCAGCACGGCGCCTTCGCCCTCCTCGCCGATCCGCCGCTGAAGTACCGGGTCGTCGCAACCGAGCACGTCGCGCTTGGCCTGGTAGCGGACGGCGACGTCCTGCTCGAGAAGCCAGGCCACCACCTCGTCCACGACCTCATGATGGCCCGCCGGGAGGGCTGCCCGCGTGGGAACTAGCCGGTCGTCCTGGGCTTCGCCTCCGGGTTGCTGCGCTTCGCCATCGTGAGTGCCGCGACCGCGCGCCCGTAGCGGAGGGGCACCGCGCCGAGCGCCAACGCCCGCTGCCTGGTCGGCTCGGTGATGTCGAAGTGCTCCGTCGGGGTGCCGGGATTCTGCAGCCACGCGCTGTTGACGCCCAGACGCTCGGCGAATGCGACCAGCTCCCGCGTGCCCGCCTCGAGCAGTTCGGACAGGGCAGACTGGGGCAAGGCCATCGGATGGGGCTCCTCTTCAGTGCGTGCTTGGCCGTATACACCGAAGATCCCGCCGATGGCCGCCTACGTCAGGCAGGCCCGCCGTGCTCCCTCAAACCCCACCACTCCCGGGGACTCTTACGGTCCGCAGGCCCTCCAGGTGCTGCGGCGAGGCGTCGGCGGAGACCGGTCCCGTTGGCTGGCGACCCAGATCCCAGCTTTCCCGGGACACCGCGAGGTCTCCGCGCCTACGTTGGTCTCGTGGCCAAGGAAGAGCTGATTGCGTCGATCGCCAAACTCGTTGGTGTACCGAACCCGGGGATCGGAGTGGGCTCCTCGGTATACAAGGACCTGCTCGTAGGTGTCTGCACTCGGCTCGGCCTAGACGCCAACGGCACGATGCCCGAGCTCGCGCAGCGCATTGTCACCGCCGCGGACCTTCCCTACCGTGCGGACCTCTTCGACAGCAGGCTCACGCCCTCCGGAGGCGGCTCAACGGTGACCCTGAAGGGCCTCCGTGCGATTCGAGATGCAGTTCAGAAGTTGCTCAACTGAGATCGACCTGGCTGGCACGCCCCGGACTCGCTTCACTGGGGCTTGAGTCGCCGGGTTCCGCGACGGATGCTCGAGTATGGCTGCGTATGAGAGTTGGGCAAGCAGTCCGGCTTCCCGAAGGGTCATGCAGGGCAATCGTTCAAGGGACACCTCCCCCGAGGTAGCGGTAAGACGACGGCTGCACGCGGCAGGCCTTCGCTTTCGGGTCGCACACCGACCGCTGGCCCCACTGCGACGCACCGCAGACATTGTCTTCACCAGACAGCGGATCGCCGTGTTCATCGACGGCTGTTACTGGCACTCCTGCCCTGAGCACCGGACGGTCGCGAAGTCGAACGCGTCCTACTGGTCCGACAAGCTAGCTCGGAATGTCGCCCGGGATGCCGATACGACGTCTCGGCTACGAGCGGCCGGCTGGACGGTTCTCCGATTTTGGGAGCACGAGGACCCCGACCAGGTCGCGGCCCGGGTGGCGGCCACCGTGCGTGGTCAGGCTGATCCTGACGAGGGCAGTCCGCGGTAGGTGTCTGGCCTCAACTGCGCATGTCGCGCCAGTGGCCCAGGAAGCCTGTAGTGACCGGTGTCCGGCTTGCCATACCGGTAGAGGCGCCACAATCGGTACGACGGACCCAGGTCGTTCGACGCTTCGACCTCGTTCCTGGAGATGTAGAACGGGATCTCCTTTCCGTACCTAGTGGTCTTCACCTCGATGAATACTGGCTCGTCCGTCAGGTCGCGGAAGGACTGGATGTCGTAGCCGAGGCCGTCGCCATCGACGACGGACACATGACGGACCTCGGCCGCCAAGTCATCCCGGCCCCCGAGGCTCAGCCGCCGTTGTTCCGCATGCAGCACGGTCTCTTCTCCGGCCCGACCCAATGCACGATTCGCTGACTCGATCGCAGCGAAGTTGATGTCGAGGACGTCGACCTTGCTGCTGCGTCCCTCGGGCCAGTCGGCAACCGGCGGATCTACCTCGGCGCCGAGCTCAGATCGTGCAATCTCACCATCCGCGACTGCCTTCAGCATGAACGACCGTAGGTCAGTGTCTTCCTCGAACCGCTCGCGCACGACCGTGCGAAGTCGCTCTTGGACATTACGCAGTGGCTTGTAGCCCGGGATCCAGACAGCTCCGAGCTCATCGAGGACAGCGGAGACGTTGTTGAACTTGTACTCGATCGCCCCCGAGGACCGATCCACGTACCGCTCGACCTCGCGGCGGAACTCCGTCTTGACGTAGTTTTCGCCCGCCAGTTCGAGCGTCAGCATGCGGAAGTAGACGTCTACCGTCGCATCGATCTCGTCGTCCGTCCAAGGCCCCGATCCCACGCGTCACATGTTCCAGAGCTGCCGACCACGTGTCCGGCCTTTGGCGAGATCGTCGGACGGCGTGTGGTCATTCGCCCTGCGCGAGGCGGTCGGCCAGATTTCTCCGGACGGCGGGCCAACTGCCGAAGCGTCGGATGATGGCTGCCGCGCTTGGGTGGCCCTCATGATGTTCAAGCCACTCGGTGTAGGCTCGACTCGAGGAGCCAATGCCACATTCGGTGAAGAACAGTAGGGCGCTAGCCTCCAGATCGGCGTCGGCATACACGACCGATCCCGAGTAGTCCGTGCCGCCGTCCACCCCGGCCGCTTCGCAGGCCGCCGCCCACGACGCAAAGTGGTGCCCAAACCAGTCGGGTGCCGGACCGCGAACTGCACCTTCGAACCGCAGCGATTCATATGCGCTAGAGGTGAGGGGATAGGCCATCGTTGCTGCCTCGCGCAGGGATTCGAGAGCGTGCTCCTCGGCCCACCCGGTTGGGCGCGTGTCGTTCCAGGTTGGGTCCAACTGGTCGAGGAGCGTCTTGCGGTCTGCGCGCAACCGTCCGCTCTTCAACCACGACCGCTGCGTTCGACGCCACGATCCCAGCGCAAAGCCGGTGCGGGTTACGTGGTGGCTCGGCACCCGGGCGTCGCCAACCTCCGCGTGGTACTTGCGCAGTACGTCGAAGCCCTGCAGCCATGCTTCCTCGCGCATATCCCGATCGGGATCGACGCCGAGTTCCCGCAGTTGTTGGATCCGCTCCGGCGGTAGGGCTGCCTTCTTCATGAGGCTCTTGTTCTTGGCGAACCACTTGCCCAAGGCGAATCCAGAGGGTGCGACATACGAGTTCGGCACATGGACGTCTCCCTCGGTCTCGACGTAACGACGCAACTCATCGAGGGCCATGTCGAACGGATCGACCCGGCCAAACGTCCAATCAACGCCGAGGACCTCCAGACCGACCCTCACGTGATCTGACAGCTTGCCTTCGTGGTAGGCGCCAATCTGGGCCTGGAGCCACTTGCCGATCGGCTTGCCAGTCCTTGAGCGGTACATGACCGGGACGTTGATGTCCCCGTACTCCTTCAGGTACTCGGCGAGGAGAGCAAGGTTCGCGCTGCGCGCGGCGGCGGCGGGCTCCCAGTCGAAGCCATGCTGGTCAAGCAACTCAAGCCGGTCGGGCTTTATTCGCCCATTACGACGGAAAGTTCGCTGGGTGCTGACCCAGCTGCCGAGTTGGAAGCCGTCGTCACACACGACCGATGAGGGGATTGGACCCGGCCCGTGCTCATGGATGTATGCGACGAAGTGCTCGTAGCCGACCTCCCAGGTCACGCCCCGCCACGACTGCTGACTCACGTGGACCATGCTGGATCACGAGACCTCGCCGCGCAGGACATCCAGCCACTTCGCACCCCAGAGCCAGGTAGAGACTTGGCCCGCGCGCGTTCCTGCTGCCGACACCCAGTGCTGGGAGCCGATGGCCCGGCTCTGTCGGCCCCAGTCCATAGCCTGCGAGATGCGCCATGGCGCAACTGGATCGGGACAGACGGAGGAAGTCATGGATGAACGGCCCCGTCGGCCAGCAAAGTCAGCTAAGCTAGCTGACATGAGAGCGTCAGGGGCGTCGTTTACCTTCGTTGATCTCTTCGCCGGCGTCGGGGGGTTCCACGCCGCGCTCGGGGCGCTCGGCGGCGAGTGCCTCTATGCCGTGGAGAAGGACGCTGCGGCTGCCGCCGTGTACGAACGGAACTGGAGAATCCCCGCCTACGGCGACATCGTCGATGACACCGAAACCCGAATGAGGGTGCCGAAGCACGACGTGTTGGCGGCCGGCTTCCCGTGTCAGCCCTTCTCGAAGTCTGGCTATCAGCGAGGCATGGACGAGGCGCGAGGCACGCTCTTCTGGAACATTCTCCGCATCCTTGAGGTGCGGCGACCCACCGTCGTCATGCTTGAGAACGTCCGCAACATCCACGGACCGCGCCACAAGCACGAGTGGGAAGTGATCGTGCGCTCGCTCCGCGAGCTCGGGTACCAAGTCTCCTCGCGCCCGATCGTCTTCTCCCCTCATCTACTCCCCCCCGAGCGCGGCGGGCGGCCACAGGTCCGCGAGCGAGTGTTCATCATGGCGACGTACGTCGGGACGCAAAGCTCGCACGCCGATGTGGAACCAGCGGTTGCTCACCTTCCTGTCGACGGCTGGTCGCCGTCCGAATGGAACCTCGAGGAGCACCTTCCGGTCCAGCCAGACCCGGAGGTCGGCAATCGGCTTCGCTTGAACCTGGGTCCTGCGGAAACGACGTGGGTCGAGGCATGGAACGACTTTGTTGTCACGCTCCGGCAGGCTGGGGTTACCAAGCTCCCCGGCTTCCCCGTCTGGGTTGACGCCTTCGTCCACCAGGATGACCTTGTGGTCCCGCCGGCCACGGCTGAGTGGAAGGCAGCGTTCCTTCGGAAGAACTCGGCGTTCTACACGGAACACCAGGACCTGCTCGAAGCCTGGCTTGCGCGATGGAACTATCTCCGCGACTTTCCACCCTCGAGGCGCAAGTTCGAATGGCAGGCGCAGGATGCCGAGTCCTTGGCGGATACGGTCATGCATCTACGACCGTCCGGACTGCGCGTGAAGCAGGCGACCTACGTCCCAGCTCTTGTCGCGATCACGCAGACGAGCATCCTCGGCGACCGGCTTCGGCGACTGTCGCCTCGGGAGGCAGCGCGGCTCCAGGGCCTTCCGGAGTGGTTCGACTTCGGCGATCAGCCGGACGCGACCACCTACAAGCAGATGGGGAACGGTGTGAACGTCGGCGCCGCGTACCACGTGTTCCGAGAGCACGTGAGGCAGACACTGGACTCGGTGCAGCGCCGCGCGCCCGGCTTGGCCGAGACCGTCAAGAACTCGGACGACAGCCCGGATGTCGCGGTAGAACGATACTGGGACAAGGATCGCGACGTGATCCTCCGACGGCGGCGACAGCGGGCAGCAGGCGTCATCGCGAGTTGACTTCTGCGCCGCAGCGCTGATCTGCCCCGAAGGTTCAGGGATTGGACTCGAGTTGGTTGATGAGAAGCGTGCGAGTTGGCGCGGTGCCACGTGGGAAACGGGACTCGATTTCCTGCGCCAGTATGTTGAGGCGAACGGTAGCGCTGAGATATCGGTCGATTGCGAAACCCCGGAAGGGTTTCGCCTCGGGCGATGGGTCAACACTCAACGCGTCTGGCGCCGATCGGGACGGCTAACCCCCGAGAGAGAAGTCCTGCTCGATGAACTCGGACTCGTGTGGGAGCCGATGTCACATGCTCAGCGCAAGCGGGTGCAGCGAGATACCGACATGCTGGCTTGGCTCGCCTCCTTTGTTGCGGCCAACGGTCACGCGGACGCCCCCAGCGAACTGACGCTCGCCGACGGGACGAATGTTGGGGCTTGGGTTCGATTGGTCCGCCGCGAGTTTGTCACCGGCTCGATTCGTCCGGATTTAGAGACGTCGCTGCGTGAGTTGGGATTCGAGTTCACCCCGAACCGGGCGAAGTTTGCGCGAGGCCTCACGGCGCTGCGGGATTACGTTGCGACCCATGGAAGCATCCATGTCCCTAGCTCACACGTGACAGCGGACGGGTTTGAACTCGGCGCTTGGTTCGCCAACGTCAAGATGAAGCTGCGGCGCGATGGCCTGCCGGACGAGTACGCCGAAGCCTTGCGCGAACTTGGCATCGACGGCGCACACGATCCACGTGAAGAGTCTTGGCGCCGAAACCTGGATGCCTTCCGCACATGGGTGGCAAGGCAGGGCCATCCGCGCGTTCCAAAGGACCTACAGATGGAAGATGGGACACGCCTCGGCCAATGGCTGGGGGTACAGCGGAACTGGCTTGCCCAGGCCCGACTGAAGGAAGAGCGGAAGCAGCTCCTGGACAGCGTTCACCCAGACTGGGCGGCCACGAGAGTGGAACGCTGGGATCGAGACTCGGCGATCGAGGCCATTGGGGAGGCGGCAACGATGGCATTCCCACTGACCGTTAGCGCCTACCTGGATCTGCGTGCCTCCGGTCTGGACGTTCCCCCGCTAAGTCGCATCCAACGACTCTTCGGCTCTTGGATGGACGCGTGCGTCGCAGCCGGCGTCCAATCGGGTCCATCGACCGTCTCCTGGCAGACCGAGAAGCACTCCGACGTAGAGGTGCTACGCCTGCTGCGAATCTACCTTGAGACCGCGGGCGAATGGGCTGGGCCGGATTCTTATGACAGCTGGGCGGAGGAGTTCGACGCGCCGCCCCGGTCGGTCCTTCTGCGCCGATTCGCCACATGGGACCAGGCGGTCGGGAAGGCACTCTCGCTAGCGGACGAAGTGATCGACCGCGACTAGGACCGCCAAGAGTCCCGCCTTCGTGACAGTCCCCCCGCGCGACTCGTAGTGCGCATTCCAAGTTGCTCCCGCAGCCTCGACGATCTCTCGAGCCATGTCCGGCTTGGTGAGCCTGGCGTCGATACCCAGCCCAAGAGTCTCGTTCACGAGCTCGAAGATCTCGCGCGGCTCAGTCGAACCCGTCGACATCTTCGGTGGCTCGACGCCGAGCTTTAGGGCAATGTTCCAGACGATGTCTGCCTTTGTAGTAGTCACAGCTCGGCTGCTCTCGACACCAGCCGTAGCGCAGAGATCGTCTCGGCGGCCCAAGCAATATCGCCATGGTCGGCCGGTGCGCGGCTGAGCAGGTCCATCAAACGGATGCGGTCGATCAACATGACGACCGTGGTCAACTGCCTCCAGTCAGGACCAGCTGCCCGGATCGTTCCGGGGATCACCAGCAGGCTCAACGGGTCGATGTCCATCGCGAGCCAACTTGCCCAGAGCCGGAGGTCGACGTCCGTGGTCTTCGTGAAGGTCTCTGCCTGGATCGTGCACTGTGCCAAGGCGACAGGGAACCCCGGCCGCCGATCCGAGAACTGACGCCACGCGACGACGTCGACCCCGCCGTCCTTCCTTCTCGGCGGGCGGTACCCGCGTCCGGGTTCCAGTCCGATCTCGGAGGCCAACCAGACCACGGCCTGGTCGAAGGCCTCGGGCCGGCCATGCTTCGAGGGGTATCCAAACGAAAGGGCTTTGCCGCCGGGTCCCCAGAAGTTTGCGAGCGCTGTCTCTGAGATCTCCTCGAGCAACTCGCCCATCTCGGCTGTCTCGGAGGCCCGAACTGTTTGACGGGCGACTGATCCGGGAGTCAGGAAGAGAAGCGCAACGTAGTAGGCCGCGTCCCTGGCGTTGCGACGCAACACAGCCATGTCGCTCACGGCAAAGGGATACGACGAACCGAGTACGGTCGCTCGCTTGGCCATCGCGTCGAGGGCCATCGCAACCTTCATCGGAGTTGCACCGATCTCGGCGGCAGCAAGGTCGTCCAACTTGTCGCGCCCAAAGTGCCCCGAGGAGCTGACGAGAACGCTGGTCTCGATCCAGTCGGCGATGGCCTCCGTGTTGGAGACCTCCAAGTCAGTCATGCACTACAGTCCGGACTCTGCCTCGATGTCGTCCAGCGTCGACCGGATGCTCCCGACGAGTGACTCGATGTCTTCGACGAGACTTCGCACGTCCAGATCCGTGGCGAACTCAGCGACGTCGCTGCTAGCTGCGTTCAGCGAGTTCTTCGCAGCGTTCAACTTCAGAGTCAGCGCCTTCAGGGGATCGAGGCCCTTCTCCTGGATGCGCTGCTTGGCCTCCTCGAGTGTCTTGCCCTCGCGCAGCGCGCCCAAGCCGACCTCCGATGCAACCACGAGCCCGAGCTGGGAGATCTGGCGGGAGTCCGAGATGAGGGACTCGTGCTCCTCGTCGCCGAACACCCACTGGATGACCTCCTTGAGCTCGGCAGTCTTGTCAGCCGGAATGGGGTCCTGGCCGATCACGGTCTGCGAGCCCAACGGCGCGCCGACGTGGTTTCGGATCTTCGTACTTCCCATTGCAACTGTCAGGAGCGAGAACGCGCTCTCGACCTGGGACGTCTCCAGACCGAGACTGGCAGCCTGTGTCAGCACCGCCTGGTCCCGGTAGAGGTCGGCGGCCTTACTCTTCGGGATTCCGATCAGATCGGCCACCTCCTGCAGGGTTCGGCCCTCAGCCACTCGCGCGGCGATGTAGCGCGCCTGCATGAACGGTCGCCAAGCCAGCTTGCCCACGACATGGACTCGGGCGATTTCGGCGTGCGTCGTCTCCCGCGAGTCGTGCATGACAACAGGTACCGACATGTCCGGACTGATGGATCGCTTAGCCGCGAGTTCCTCCCATCGGTCGGGAGTGGCGAAGCCAGCACGGACATCGGGATACGCCAAGCCGATGAGTGCCGTAAGTCGCCGATTCCCCTCAACGACGATCCAAGCCTCAGCCTCGTCAGGGCTGGGGATCACGATGAGGGGCTCGGCGTTGAAGAAGCCCAGCTCAGCGATCGACTGCGCGACGGGGTAGGCCTCGAAGCCCATCTCGAGCAGCGTTGCCAACTCGGCTGTGTCCTTCGTCCGGTGTGTCTCCGGAATGCGCGGGTTCTCAGGGTCCAGCCGCAGCGCCGACAACTGCACCGTTCCCGGGGTCCCGGCACTCACCGGCAGCGACTCAGACATTCGATTCCTTTCGTACGACGAGACCGGATCCGAGGTACGCAGCCAAGGCCAGGACCTCGCCGTCTGCCTCATGGTCTCGCACCACCGTGCGATGCACTTGAATCACGATCTGGTTCGGCTCTTCCTCGAGGTTCTCGACGAGTCGGTCGCCGGGGTAGAGGTCACCGTTGGCTTGGGGCTTGAGGTCACGGCCCTGAAAGAGGTTGACGAACCCGAGCTCACCGGACCACTTGCGCTTCCGAGGCGCGGCGCCGTCCTCCATCAGCATCACGGTGGCCTTCTTGAGATGCGCGAAGCCTCGGCTCACCGCATCGACGAACTCGTCATGCAGCCAGCCAGGGCTGTAGTCCGGCCGTGCCCACTCCCGGAGAAGTGTCTCCAGCGGCTCGTAGGAGTCAAGGTAGATCGTCCGGAAGGCCAGCCGACCCTGCGGTACTCGCGGGGCACTCAGAAGGCCGATCTTCTCAAGCAACGCGCGGTTGTGAGCGGTGTCCTCGTCGAGGCGTGAAGGCGCCCTCATCTGGTGCCAACCGAGCCCCATGGTCGACAGCGCGGTGACGACGCTCGACCGAGTTGGCGTCATGCCGTCTGGCAACATCAGGCCGATCTCCCGAGCCCAAGTGTGCACAGAACCACCGCTCTCGACATGGTCGCGCAGGCGGGCGCGGAGGTCCTCCTCGGTGTGGACGACCTCGGTCAGAGATCGGATCGTCTTCTTGCTCGCGAAGAACTGGCAGTAGGGAAGCAGGTCACTGCGGTAGCCGAACGCACGCGCGCGCTGCTCGAGTGTGTCGACCTGGGGGCTCGCCGGCCGGTTCATATAAGTGACCGTCAGTCCTTCAACGGTGAACCCGCGGTCCAGCTTGTTGCCTCCGACGAGGACGTGGATCGGGGACACGTGCCAGTCCACCTTGTTCACATCAGCGGTGCTGTTGACGAGCCAGGTCATCGCCTCCGAGAGCACCGCCTTGAGCTTCTCGACGAACGCGCCGTCGTCTACGTCCTTCGCGCCGTTCTCGACGATCCGTCGACGCTCCTCGAGGATGGAGTCAGGCACGCTGCCGATGTCCCCCGAGACGACGGTCTTCTTCCATTGCTCGATCTGACGTCGGATCAGGAACTCGTACCTCGCTTGTACGTCGTTGCGTGCCGTGGAGTGGACGAGCATGCTGATCGGCGGACTCGCCGCGTCATGGAGAAGCAGCAGTGCAGATCCAGCCAGGAAGGCGGAGAGAGCCTGGTGGAGGCTCTTCTGCAGTTGCAGGGGCGGCGCCTTGGACGCCTGTTCATCCAGCAGTGGGACGCTGCGGACCACGCGATGTGCGTTGTCGATGAAGAACTGCTTGCCGCCGGTGTAGCCCTTGCCTGGCGTTAGAAACTCCACGTGCTGCGGGCTCAGGATGTCTGCTGCGTCGAGCAGGAGCGGCGCATACGGGGTGGCTGTGTACTGAACGTACAGGTGCCTCGGGACTGCCTTCCGAAGTTCCCGAATGGCCGCGTAGGTGCTGCTCTCCGCGTCCTTCTTGGTGTTCAGAGAGGCCTGATCGGCCTCATCGTCGATGATCAGGACGCGCACATCGTCTGGGATTTTCCCCATCTGCTTGGCAACGGCGCGGATGCGACCAGCGTGCTTCAGGACCGGGACGAGACACACTCGCCCCATGTCAACGAACCGGCGCAGCTTCTTGCCAGCCGCGTCGGTGGCCGGATTCGTCTCGCTGATCCACACGTAGTCGGATCGCGTCGTGATGCCGAGAGCGGCCTCGAGCCGGTCACTGTTCTGATCGAGCAGAAGATTCGTGGAGCCGAGCAGCGCGACGATCACCTGGTATCCGGAATCCGCGGCAGCGGCGGCAAGGGCCGTGATGGACGTTGTCTTTCCCGACTGGACGTATCCGAGGGCGAGGACTGTTGACTGGGAGGTGGATTCCTCAGCCGGGCCTTGCTCAAGGATCGAGCGCGCCGCCGCCCAGATCCCGGCCCGCGTTTCACCATCGATCGCCGACGACAGAACCTTGTCAAGCCGTTCGATCTCCGTCACTCGACCCTCCCTCCTGCGCCAGCGCGCGGCGCTTCACCTCGGTCCATGACCCGAACCTGTTGCGGAGCGTCTGAAAGGACGGTCCGTCAGGAGCACAGGTTCGCTTCCACCCATCGAAGCCGGTGGCGGAGCTCGGTGCCTCCGGATCGAGCAGGTATTGATGCACAATCCGCAGAAGGTCATCGTCCGACCAGCGCGACTCGTAGTGGGACCGCATCGTTTGCCCGGCTACGACACCAGCCGCCTCGCAGGCCGCAGTCCAAGACCCAAACCGCTGCGAGATGCGGGGGGTCGACGGCCCCTTGATCTGTCCCTGGGATAGCAACTCCGCGTACGCGGATGTCGTGAGTGGAAACTCGTACAGTGCCGCTTCACGAATCGCATCGAGGATCTCTTCATCGGACCATCGACTCTCGTACGTCCCACTCGAATGCAGCCGAAGGTGTCCCAGTTCCTTCGGCCAACACTTCGACACATCGCCGGCGTCCAAACTGGTGGCCTCGGTCATCTCAGCCACCGTCATAGGTCCGCGTGCCTCAAGGACGCTCCGGATCGCACCGGCTATTGCCTCTTCGCGGACACGCTGCGCAGACCTGGCCTCGGCGGCCCTAAGCTCGCGAATCTCGTCGGCTGTCGGACCGCCGTGCTTCTTCAGCAGCTGGCGCACACGTTCCCGAGTCACTCCGAACTCAGCGCCGATCTCGTCCAGAGTGAGTCCCTGCCGGCGGCGTTCGATCATCTCGACAACGTGCGGCGGTGCGGGAGGCGGGGGCGCCGCTTCGCCAGGCAGGACCCAGGCGAATGCATCGCGACCGAGCTTCACGCATCGCTCGTCCGACCTCAGCAGATCGCGAATGCTGGAGCGGACATCCGCCTCCGCCGGCACGAACGCGACCCGATCGAAGACCTCTTCGTACAGCTCGTTGAAGGTGGTCGCCTGACCTCTTCGACCCATCATCACCTCAAGGACGGTCTCAGCGGTCGCGAGCCGCTGATCCCGGATGGTTGCTCTACGCCCACCCGCTGGGAACCCCTTTGGGCCGTCGTCGACGCCGGCGTGCGTCCTGACGAAGGCACCCCTCAGGCGGTTGTCGCGACAAGCGCGGCATTCGCCGTAGCGCGCGCCAGGCTTCCCACTGACCGTCCGAAAGGAGGTGCAGAGCTTGACCTCGCCACAGGGCCCCGAGCACATCCGCACTGAGTCCGGCGCAACGGGGTGAAAGATGTCGGCCGCCCGAGCGTGACCATCAGAGTGCTCCGCCATCCTCACCTCCCAGCAGCCCTCCAACTGTTGACTTCCGTCACAGTAGTGGTGTGGTCCGACTGATTGGCCGGAACGGCGAAGTTAGCTCGGAACCGACGACCCATCGCGGGGCTTCCCCCACCAGTCCCCCGCAGCGCGAGGTTGGCCAGCCGGACGACGTACCGAGAAATGAAAGAAACCGCAGGCTGACCTGCGGTTTCGTGTGGTGGAGCCTAGGGGACTCGAACCCCTAACCCCCTGCTTGCAAAGCAGGTGCGCTACCAATTGCGCCAAGGCCCCGCTGGTGCCGCGGGTCCGAGCCGGCCGCTGGGCGACCACCGCGGACCAGCGGCGAGGTTCAGTTCTTCGGCAGCTTGTCCGTGGCCTCGGCCCAGAGCGCCTGCTCGGCCTTGCTCTCCTGCATCTTCTTGCGGGCGAGGACGACGCCGGTGGCGGCGAGAGCCGCGAGCACGAGCTTCTTGACCATGCGGACCTCCGGTCGGGGAGCGGGTCGCCGACGACCCGGTGCGTGGGCCTAACAGGACTTGAACCTGTGACCTCTTCCTTATCAGGGAAGCGCTCTAACCGTCTGAGCTATAGGCCCGGGTGGCAAGCCGCTCTGGGTGGAAGCCCCGCGGCAGCGAGCCGAGGGGGAACACTACCCGACGCCGGGAGGGCCGAACAAAACGGTGCCGCCCCCACCGGCCGGCGCGGAGCGGAGCGTCAGTTCGCGTCCTCGGCGAGGGTGACCTCGACGCCGCCGAGCAGCGCCGCCGCCATGTTGTAGAGGAAGGCGGTGAGGGTCGCCGCCGCCGTGATCAGTACGACGTCGATGGCCGCGACGAGCATCGTGAAGCCGAGCACGCGGCCGGTGCCGACGTAGTCCTCGACGCGGAAGGACGAGGTCTCCTCGCCCCCGATGCTCTCCTGGATGGTCGAATTGATCGACTCCCACACGCCCGCGGCGCCGAGCACCTGCCACACCATCGCCACGGACACCACGGTGACCACGGCGAAGGCGATCGACAGCAGGAACGCGGTCTTCATGACCGACCAGGGGTCGATCCGGGTGAGCCGGAGGCGCGCGCGACGCGGGCCGCGGCCTCGCGCGGCCGCGGCTGCCTGGGCGGGCGTGCCCTGGGCACTCGAGGTGCCGGAGCTGGTGGCTCCGGAGCCGGACCGGCCGGACTCGTGGTCGCGGTCCGCGCCGCGACCGCCGTCGTTCTGCCGGTCCCGCCCCCGGTCGGCGGAGTGGTCGTCCTCGGCGACGGAGGTGGCGCCGGCCGGCCGACCGGGGTCGACCGCAGGTCGTACGGCGGTCTCGTCGGCTCGGTCGCTCATCAGCTCTCACTCTCCCCGGGATCGCCCGTCGCCCCGGTCTCACCGGTCGTCGGGTCGGCGGATGCCTCGATTGTGGCATCCCCCACCTGATCCGGCGATTCCGTCAGGTCGACGTCGTCCCGGGCGGCGACCTCCTCGGCGGCCGCGGACACCACCTCGGCGCCGGACTCGGCACCGGACTCGGCGAGCGCCTCCTCGATCTCCTCCTCGGCGACCTTCGACTCCACCGAGCGGGCCACCACGGCCACCGCGTCGCCCTTCTTCGGCGACACGAACTTGACCCCCATCGTGGAGCGGCCGGTCGGCCGGAAGTCGTCGTTGATCGGACTCCGCACCACCTGGCCGGACTGGGTGATCGAGAGGACCTCGTCGCCGTCGTGGACGATGAAGGCGCCGACCAGCACGCCGCGCTCCTCGTCGACGAGCTTCATCGCCTTGATGCCGTAGCCGCCGCGGGCCTGCTTGCGGTACTCCAGGATCCGGCTGCGCTTGGCGAAGCCGCCGTCGGTGATGGTGAAGACGTACTGGATGTCCTCGTCGGACTCCTCGTGCGCCGCGTCGGCAGCCTTGATCACCGACATCGACAGCAGCGCGTCGCCGTCCTTGAACTTCATGCCGCTGACGCCGGAGGTCGCCCGGCCCATCGGCCGCAGCTGGGTGTCGTCGGCCTGGAACCGGATCGCCTGGCCCTTCCGCGAGACCAGCAGGATCTCGTCGTCGGACGACACCAGCTCCGCGCCGATCAGCTCGTCGTCGTCGTCGCGGAAGTTGATCGCGATCACGCCGGCCTGCCGCGGGCTGTTGTAGTCGGCGAGCCTGGTCTTCTTCACCAGGCCGTTCTTCGTGGCCAGCACGAGGTACGGCGCCTGCTCGTAGTCGCGGATCGCCAGCACCTGCGCGATCGACTCGTCGGGCTGGAAGGACAGCAGGCCGGCTACGTGGCCGCCCTTCGCGTCGCGCGAGGCCTCGGGCAGGTTGTAGACCTTGGTGCGGTAGACCCGGCCGGCGGTGGTGAAGAACAGCAGCCAGTGGTGGCTGGTGGTGGCGATGAAGTGCTCCACCACGTCGTCGCCGCGCAGGCTCGCGCCGCGCACGCCCTTGCCGCCCCGCTTCTGGGTGCGGTACTGGTCGGCGCGGGTGCGCTTGGCGTAGCCGCCGCGGGTGATCGAGACGACCTGGTCCTCGTCGGGGATCAGGTCCTCCATCGACAGGTCGCCGTCGGCCGCGATGATCTGGGTGCGGCGGTCGTCGCCGTACTTCTCGACGATCTCGGCCAGCTCGTCGGAGACGATCTGCCGCTGCCGCTCGGGGCGCTCCAGGATGTCCTGCAGGTCGGCGATCAGCGCCTCGAGCTCGGCGAGCCGGTCCATGATCTTCTGCCGCTCGAGGGCCGCCAGCCGGCGCAGCTGCATCTCGAGGATCGCGTTGGCCTGGATCTCGTCGATCTCCAGCAGCTGCATCAGGCCGGAGCGGGCCTCCTCGACGTCGGGCGAGCGCCGGATCAGCGCGATCACCTCGTCGAGCATGTCCAGCGCCTTGGCCAGGCCGCGGTAGATGTGCGCCTGCCGCTCGGCCTCCGCCAGCCGGAACCGGGTGCGCCGCTGGATGACGTCGATCTGGTGGGCCACCCAGTTGCTGATGAACTGGTCGATGCTCAGCGTGCGCGGCACGCCGTCGACCAGCGCCAGCATGTTGGCCGAGAAGTTGGTCTGCAGCTCGGTGTGCTTCAGCAGGTTGTTGAGCACCACGCGAGCGACCGCGTCGCGCTTGAGCACCACGACGAGCCGCTGGCCGGTGCGGCCCGAGGAGTCGTCGCGCACGTCGCTGATGCCCTGGACCTTGCCGGAGTCGGCGAGCTCGGCGATCTTCAGCGCGAGGTTGTCGGGGTTGACCATGTAGGGCAGCTCGGTGATCGAGAGGATCGTGCGCCCGCGGCTGTCCTCGTCGACCTCGATCACCGCGCGCTGGGTGATCGAGCCGCGGCCGGTGCGGTAGGCCTGCTCGATGCCCTCGCGACCGACGATCAGCGCGCCGTTGGGGAAGTCGGGCCCCTTGACCCGCTCGATCAGCGCGTCCTGCAGCTCCTCACGGGAGGCGTCGGGGTGCTGCAGCGCCCACAGCGCGCCGGCCGCCACCTCGCGGAGGTTGTGCGGCGGGATGTTGGTGGCCATGCCGACCGCGATGCCGGCCGAGCCGTTGACCAGCAGGTTGGGGAACCGGCTCGGCAGGACCGTCGGCTCCTGCGACCGGCCGTCGTAGTTGGGCTGGAAGTCGACGGTCTCCTGCTCGATGTCGCGGACCATCTCCAGCGCCAGCGGCGCCATCCGGCACTCGGTGTACCGCATGGCCGCGGCGGCGTCGTTGCCCGGCGAGCCGAAGTTGCCCTGCCCGTGCACCAGCGGCGCGCGCATCACCCACGGCTGCGCGAGCCGGACCAGGGTGTCGTAGATCGCGGAGTCGCCGTGGGGGTGGTACTGACCCATCACGTCGCCGACGACGCGGGAGCACTTGGAGAAGCCGCGGTCGGGGCGGTAGCCGCCGTCGTACATGGCGTAGAGCACGCGGCGGTGCACCGGCTTGAGGCCGTCGCGGACGTCGGGCAGCGCGCGGCCGACGATGACGGCCATCGCGTAGTCGATGTAGGCGCGCTGCATGGAGGTCTGCAGCTCGATCGGCTCGATCCGGCCGCCCGGCCCGCCGTCGCCGGCGCCGAGGTTGGTGGGGGTCTCAGTCACGGTTGCTCTCTCTGCGTCGTTCTGTCGAGATCTAGGGGTTTCTAGGGAGTCGGCTAGAGACCTAGATATCGAGGAATCGGACGTCCTTGGCGTTGCGCTGGATGAAGGAGCGGCGCTGCTCGACGTCCTCGCCCATCAGGATCGAGAAGATCTCGTCGGCCTGGGCCGCGTCGTCGAGGTTGACCTGCAGCATCAGCCGCTGCTCGGGGTTCATCGTGGTCTCCCACAGCTCCTCGGCGTTCATCTCGCCGAGACCCTTGTAGCGCTGCACCGGGTTCTCCTTCGGCAGCTTCTTGCCGTTGGCCAGGCCGTCCTGGGTCAGCGCCTCGCGCTCGGCGTCGGAGTAGACGAACTCGTGCTCGTGCGGCTTGTTCCAGCGGATCCGGTAGAGCGGGGGCTGGGCCATGTAGACGTAGCCGTGCTCGATCAGCGGCCGCATGAACCGGAAGAGCAGGGTCAGCAGCAGGGTGTTGATGTGGTGGCCGTCGACGTCGGCGTCGGCCATCAGCACGACCTTGTGGTAGCGCAGCTTCTCCAGGTCGAACTCCTCCTGGATGCCGGTGCCGAGCGCGGAGATGATCGCCTGCACCTCCTGGTTGGCCAGGACCTTGTCGATGCGCGCCTTCTCGACGTTGAGGATCTTGCCGCGGATCGGGAGGATCGCCTGGATCCGCGGGTCGCGGCCCTGGCGGGCCGAGCCGCCGGCGGAGTCGCCCTCGACGATGAAGACCTCGCACTCCTCGGGGTTCGTCGACTGGCAGTCCGACAGCTTGCCGGGCAGGCCGCCGCCCCCGAGCAGGCCCTTGCGGTTGCGGGCCAGGTCGCGCGCCTTGCGCGCGGCGAGCCGGGCCGACGCCGCGGCCTGGGCCTTGCGGATGATGTCCTTGCCCTCGCCGGGGTTCTTCTCCAGCCACTCCCCCAGCTGGTCGTTGACGACCGACTGGACGAAGCCCTTGGCCTCGGTGTTGCCGAGCTTGGCCTTGGTCTGGCCCTCGAACTGGGGCTCGGAGATCTTCAGGCTGATGATGGCGGTCAGGCCCTCGCGGATGTCGTCGCCGCTGACCCGGTCCTCCTTCTTCTTGATCAGCCCCCAGTCCTCGCCCCACTTGTTGACCAGCGAGGTGAGCGCCGCGCGGAAGCCCTCCTCGTGCGTGCCGCCCTCGGGGGTGTTGATGTTGTTGGCGAAGGTGTGCACCGACTCGTTGTAGGAGGTCGACTGCCACTGCATGGCGACCTCGAGGCTCATCGGGTTCGGCGCCTTGTCGCCGGTCTCGGCCTCGAAGGCGATGATCGGCGAGATCGGCTGCTTGCGGCGGTTGAGGAAGTCGACGTAGTCGGCCAGGCCGCGCTCGTACATGAAGACCTGCTCGAGGATCCGGTGCCCGTCGGCCTCGCTGGCGTGGATCTCGTCGGCGGCGTGCCGGTCGTCGCCCTCGGCGGCGGTGTCGTCGTCGACCGCCTCGGCGATCTCCTCGGCCTCCGGGCGCTCGTCGCGCAGCACGATCGTCAGGCCCTTGTTGAGGAACGCCATCTCGCGGAACCGCGAGGAGATCGTCTCGAGGTTGTAGGCGGTGGTCTCGAAGATCTCCGGGGACGCCCACCAGGTGATCGTGGTGCCGGTCCGCTCGCCCTCCTCGAGGTCGCGCACCTCGCGCAGGTCGTAGTCGGGTACGCCGGCGGTGAACTCCTGCTCCCACAGCTTGCCGCGGTTCTTGATCTGCATGTGCAGCCGCGTGGAGAGCGCGTTGACGACCGAGGAGCCGACGCCGTGCAGGCCACCGGACACCTTGTAGCCGCCACCGCCGAACTTGCCACCGGCGTGCAGGACGGTCAGGGCGAGCGTCGCCGCCGGGACGTCCTGCCCGGGCGCGGTGTCGGTGGGGATGCCGCGGCCGTTGTCCTCGACCCGGATCGAGCCGTCGGCCTGCAGCGTGACGACGATCCGGTCGCAGTAGCCGGCCAGCGACTCGTCGACGGCGTTGTCGACGATCTCCCAGATCAGGTGGTGCAGGCCGCGCTCGCCGGTGGAGCCGATGTACATGCCGGGCCGCTTCCGGACCGCCTCCAGCCCCTCGAGGACCTGGATCGCCGAGGCGTCGTACTCCGGGAGGGTCGCGGCGGGGGCGTCGTCGGGAACCGCGGGGGTGGACTGGTCGGCAGTGGACACGAGGACCTCTTCGGGGGCGGCGGCATGACGAGGGCCGGGGCTCACGCCGTGACGACGCGAACCCGGCCCTGGGTCCATCATAGCGGCCTCAGGGGCCTCTGACACGCATGCCGCCCCGCGACGGGGGTGGTCCGTGGAGGAGACAACCGGCTGAGCGCTCCGGAACCGGCGTCAGGAGCGTCTGGCAGGGGTGGCGATGGGTCCCGGTACGGCGAGCGGGGCTGCCGATCGCCCTGGGAGGCGATCCTCGGCATCGATCGGAGCGGCTCAGCCGTAGGTGTCGCGGGGGCCCCGGCTGTCGCGGGTCGACCGGCGGCCGTGCTTCCAGGTCGGCGCGTTGGGGCCCAGCACCTCGACGACCGTGACCGTGCCGTCGCCCAGCTCCTCGTTGAGCCGACGCACCACGGTGCTGGCGAACAGCCGCAGCTGGGTCGCCCACGCGGTGGAGTCGGTGCGAACCACGAGCACGCCGTCGGTGAGCGACTCCGGGGTGGAGTGGGCGCCGATCTCCGGGCCGACGAGCTCGGCCCACCGGGCGAAGACGCCGCGCACCCGCAGGTCGAGCGCCCAGCCGCGGTCGTCGATGATCCGGCCCAGCTCGGTGCCGAGCGGCTGGGGGTCGCGGCCGTCGGGGTGCGCGCCCGACAGCTGCGCCTCCCCCGGGCGGCCGCGCGGCCGCGCCGAGCCGTCGGCGGTGCGGCGGGAGCGGCGCCGGGCGGGCGTCGTACTCATCCCGGCGGCGCCGCGCATCATCGAGCGGGCCAGGTCCAGCCCGTCGGGGCGGTGCTCCTCCGGCTCCCCAGCTTGCTCCGGCTCCTCCGGGACGCGGGGCTCCTCAGCCACGGGTCACCTCGCCGGCCGCGACGTGGTACGTCGCTCCGCGCAGCTGCTCGGGCACGTCGGCCTCCACCGCGGCGGTGACCAGCACCTGCTCGGCCTGCGCGACCAGCTCGGCGAGCTGGGTGCGCCGGTCGGCGTCGAGCTCGGCGAAGACGTCGTCGAGGATCAGGATCGGGTCGTCGCCGTCGGCCCGGAGCAGGTCGTAGGCCGCGAGCCGGAGGGCCAGCGCGAACGACCAGGACTCCCCGTGGCTGGCGTAGCCGCGCACCGGCAGCCGGTCGTCCTCCCCAGGACCCAGCGTGCACAGCAGGTCGTCGCGGTGCGGTCCGACGAGGGTCAGCCCGCGGCCGATCTCGTCGTCGCGGCGGCGCTCGAGCTCGGCGCGGAACGCGGCGGTGAGGTGCTCGGCCGGCGGCTGCGGCGCGGTCCCCTCCGCCGAGTCGACCTCCGGCTCCGGGTGGACGGTGGCCTGGTAGGCGATCCGCGCGTCGTCGCGGGAGGCACCGCGGGCGACGGCCTCGTACGCCTTCCCCAGGTACGGCGCCAGGTCGGCGACCAGGGCCTGCCGGGCCGCGAGCAGCTCGGCGCCGGTGGCGACCAGGTGGTCGTCCCACACCGCGAGGGTGGCGAGCGCCGCGTCGCGGCTGCCGCCGCGGGCGGCGTACAGCGTCTTGAGCAGGGTGTTGCGCTGCTTGAGGACCCGCTCGTAGTCGGCGATCACGCCGGCGTAGCGGGGCGTGCGCAGCACGAGCAGGTCGTCGAGGAACCGCCGCCGCTGGGCGGGGTCGCCCTTCACCAGCGCGAGGTCCTCGGGGCTGAACACGACGGTGCGGACGATGCCGGCGAGGTCGCGGGCGCGCGACAGCGGCGACCGGTTGACCCGCGCGCGGTTGGCACGGCCGGGGTTCAGCTCGACCTCGAGGATGGCCGTCCGGCCGTCACGGACCACCGCGGCCCGCACCACCGCCTGGTCGGTGCCCGCGCGGACCAGGGGCGCGTCGGTCGCGACCCGGTGCGAGGAGAGCCGCGAGAGGTAGTCGATCGCCTCGACGAGGTTGGTCTTGCCCTGCCCGTTGCTGCCGACGAACGCGGTGACTCCGGGCTCGAGGGCGACGTCGACGTCGGCGTAGGAGCGGAAGTCGTGGAGCGCGAGGTGAGACACGTGCACGCCAGCACCACCTTCCGTCCGGAAACAGGTTTGGACCGAACCGGATCAGCCTAGGCTGACCGCCATGACGCAACCACCCAACCCTCCCTACGGCAACCAGCCGCAGGCCTACGGCGCCCCCGGCGGCGGCTCGTACTACCTCAACGTGCTCGGCCAGGAGCAGGGCCCGGTCGACTTCGGGTCGCTCGCCCAGATGGCCGTCTCGGGGCAGATCAAGTCCGACACCCCGGTCCGCACCGCCGACAGCCAGCAGTACTTCGCTGCCAAGGACGTGCCCGGCCTCTACTCCGACAAGGAGTGGACGATGGCCCTCATCCTCACCTGGCTGCTCGGCGGCCTGGGTGTGGACCGCTTCTACCTCGGCTACACCGGCCTCGGCGTGGCGAAGCTGCTGACCCTGGGTGGCTGCGGCATCTGGTCGATCATCGACGCGATCATGGTGACGCTGCGGAAGATCCCCGACGCGCAGGGACGCCCGCTCCGCTGACCACGACCGGCCGATGAGGACGGCAGTCGAACCGACGACGACCCCGCGGCTCGCGAGCGCTGACGTGCTCGCGGCCGGCGGGGTCGTCGCGTTGGTGGCCGCCTGCTTCCTCTCGCCCGCCTCGATCGAGGACGGGCCGGTCCTGTGCCCGGTGCGTGCCCTCACCGGGCTGCCCTGCCCCGGCTGCGGGCTGACCCGCTCGTGGGTCTACCTCACCCACGGCTGGTGGCGCGAGTCGTTCCTCACCCATCCCTTCGGGCCGCTCGCCGCGGCGGTGGTCGTCACGCTCGCCGTGCTGGCCGTGCGCGCCCGGCTGCGTCGTACGCCGCCACCGTCGCTGGACCGGCTGGTCCGGCACCCGGTCGCGATCGCCGTCGCCGTGGCGTGGCTGGGCTTCGCGGTGCTGCGCGCGGTGTCCGTCTGACCCAGACTGACCCGGACTGACCCGGACTGACCCCGGCTGACCGACCGCCGCCAGTCAGCCTGGTCAGTCGTCGGGGTTCGCCTCGCCGCCCGGCGGCGGGTCGGTGTGCACGGCGTGGCCGCCGAACTGGTTGCGCATCGCCGCGACCGCCTTCATCGCGGGGCTGTCGTCCTGGCGCGAGGTGAACCGCGCGAAGAGCGAGGCCGCGATGACGTGCATCGGGACCGCGTTGTCGATCGCCGCCTGCACGGTCCACCGGCCCTCGCCGGAGTCGTCGGCGTAGCCGCGGTGCTTGTCGAGGTGCTCGTCGGCCTCGATCGCCTCGGTCAGCAGGTCGAGCAGCCAGGACCGGATCACCGTCCCGTGCCGCCAGGACTCGAACACGGCCGGCACGTCCTCGACCATGTCCACCTTCTCGAGCAGCTCCCAGCCCTCGGCGTAGGCCTGCATCATGGCGTACTCGATGCCGTTGTGGACCATCTTGGCGAAGTGGCCGGCACCGGGCTTCCGCCCGGCGTGCACGAAGCCGCCCTCCTCGGGCTTCAGGGCGTCGAACGCGGGCTGCACCTTGGCGACGTCGTCGTCGGAGCCGCCGCACATCAGCGCGTAGCCGTTCTCCAGGCCCCACACGCCTCCGGACACGCCGCAGTCGACGAAGCCGATCCCGCGCCGGCCGAGCAGCTCGGCGTTGAGCTCGTCGTCGGTCCACTTGGAGTTGCCGCCGTCGACGACGAGGTCGCCCTCGCCCAGCAGCTCGGCGAGCTCAGCGATGGTCGACCTGGTGGGTTCGCCGTGGGGCACCATCACCCAGACCACCCGCGGCCCACCCGCCTCGCCGAGCGCCTCCACCATCGCGGCGAGGCTGTCCACGTCGGCGAGCTCCCGGTTGCGGTCGTAGCCGACCACCGTGTGGCCCGCGTTGCGCAGCCGGGTGCGCATGTTGCCACCCATCTTGCCGAGTCCGACCAGTCCGATGTGCATGTCTCGACCCTAGCGGGGGGCGCCGAAGGAGGGCACCGCCCGCGGTGGGAGGCCGGCCGGGACGCTCCTATGGATCGTCAATCCCTGATTGGTCCTGATTCGAGTAGGCGGTAGAGGTCGCGGGCGATGTAACGCTTGAGGCAGCGTTTGATCTCGCGGCTGGTCTTGCCCTCGCTGGTGCGGCGC